>NZ_JBQWRH010000006.1:0-313731 GCF_052545115.1 Nocardia glycosmidis
CCGGAGTCGTGCACGAGACCCGGCCGAGCGAGCCGGCGCCGCCACGACGCCGGATCGCCCCGCACGGCAACGATTACAGCGCGGCGCGGTCTCTCGCCTTGCGCCGGGACAACTCCCGCGCCCGCTCGTTCTGCCCGAGCACGAGCTTGCGTACCCGAACGATCTCCGGCGTGACCTCCACGCACTCGTCGGCGGCGCAGAACTCCATCGCGCCTTCCAGATCCAGCGGCAAAGGCTTGGCCAGGGTTTCGATCACATCGGCGGTCGAGCTGCGCATATTGGTCAGCTTCTTCTCGCGGGTGACATTGATGTCCAGGTCTTCCGCCCGCGGGTTGATACCGACGATATGACCCTCGTAGGTGTCCGCGCCGGGCTCGACGAAGAACTGGCCGCGATCGGCCAGCTGGATCATGGCGAACGGCGTCACCGAGCCCGACCGGTCGGACACCAGCGAGCCGGTGTGCCGGGCCCGGATCTCCCCCGCCCACGGCGCGTAGCCGTGCGACACCGCGTTGGCGATGCCGGTGCCGCGGGTCTCGGTGAGGAAGTCCGTGCGGAAGCCGATCAGCCCGCGCGAGGGGACGATGAATTCCATCCGCACCCAGCCCGCGGCGTGGTTGTTCATCTGCACCATCTTGCCCTTGCGGGCGGCCAGTAGCTGGGTGATGGCGCCGAGGTACTCGTCGGGGCAGTCGATGGTCAGCTCTTCGTACGGCTCGTGCACCTTGCCGTCGACCTGCTTGGTGACCACCTGCGGCTTGCCGACAGTCAGCTCGAAGCCTTCGCGGCGCATGGTCTCCACCAGGATGGCCAGTGCCAGCTCACCGCGGCCCTGCACCTCCCAGGCATCCGGGCGGCCGATGTCCAGCACGCGCAGCGACACGTTGCCGACCAGTTCCTGGTCCAGCCGCGCCTTCACCATCCGGGCGGTCAGCTTGTGTCCCTGCACCCGGCCGACCAGCGGCGAGGTGTTGGTGCCGATGGTGACCGAGATGGCGGGCTCGTCGACGGTGATGCGTGGCAGCGCGACCGGATCGTCGAGGTCGGCGAGGGTGTCACCGATCATGATGTCCGGGATGCCCGCGATCGCGACGATGTCGCCCGCCACCGCGACCTCGCCGGGCTGGCGCTCCACACCGACCGTCTGCAACAGTTCGGTGATCTTCACCTGCTTCACGCCGTCGGCATGCATCCACGCGACGCTCTGCCCCTTACGCAGCTCGCCGTTGTGCACGCGGACCAGCGCGAGGCGGCCGAGGAACGCCGAGGCGTCCAGGTTGGTGACGTGCGCCTGCAACGGTGCGGACGAATCGCCCTTGGGGGCGGGAATGTTCTCCATCAGCACGTCGAACAGCGCGTCGAGGTTCTCCGCGTCCGGCGCGTTCCCGTTTTCCGGACGCTCCTTGGACGCCTTGCCTTCCCGGCCGGAGGCGTACAGCACCGGCAGGTCCAGCGCGAGCTCGGCGGCCTCGGCGGCCGCGTCGTCCAGATCGGAGGCCAGATCGAGCAGCAGATCGTGGCTCTCCTCGACGACCTCCTCGATGCGGGCATCGGGGCGGTCGGTCTTGTTCACCACCAGGATCACCGGCAACGACGCGGCAAGCGCCTTGCGCAGCACGAAGCGGGTCTGCGGCAACGGCCCCTCGGACGCGTCGACCAGCAACACCACGCCGTCCACCATGGACAGGCCGCGCTCGACCTCACCGCCGAAGTCGGCGTGGCCGGGAGTGTCGATCACGTTGATCACGGTGACCGAACCATCCGGGTGGTGGCGGTGCACCGCCGTGTTCTTGGCGAGAATGGTGATGCCCTTCTCGCGCTCCAGGTCGCCGGAATCCATCACCCGATCGACGGGCTCGGCCCGCTCGGCGAAGGCGCCGGACTGGCGCAGCATGGCGTCGACCAGCGTCGTCTTGCCGTGGTCGACGTGGGCCACGATGGCGACGTTGCGAAAATCGCGTGCAGACGACACGCCTGAATCCTCCTGCTGTTAGGTGTTGGTGCTCGGCCGACCCCTGCTAACAGGTGGAGAATCGAAATTCACCGGGCATCGCGGCCAGGTACACCCTACCGGCACCCTGCTTCCCACAACGTTTCAGGCTTTGTACTAAGGGTATGCTAACCGCCGTGGGCAAGGTAAAAGCTAAACAGGTATCGAGCCTGAAGCCGAAGAAGAAGTGCTGTCGGAAGAAGACGCGCTGCTTGAAGTGCCCCGTCGTGATCATGCGGATGAAGAAGTGTGAAGCCGCGGGAATCTGCGGCAAGGATCTGAAGAAGGCACTCAAGCAGGCCCGCGCAGCCTGACCAGCGCCGCGACCCTTCCGGGGCGGCCCGATGCGAGGAGTACGAGGTATGGCGCAGCAGACACTGCTCTCCGATATCGAAATCGCCGAAGCCCTCACCGAGCTGCCCGAGTGGGCTCGATCAGGGGACAGCCTGGTCCGCACGGTCAAGGCGGCCACGTTTCCCGCGGGCATCGAACTCGTGTGCCAGGTCGCCGAGGCCGCCGAGGCCGCCGACCATCATCCGGACATCGACATTCGTTGGCGCAATGTCACCTTCACACTGTCCACCCACTCCGCCGGCGGACTCACCGCGCTGGACGTCGCGCTGGCGCACCAGATCGATCGGTTGTGCGCTTGATTCGTCGTGTTCGATCCGCGGTGCTGCCGGTGGAGCTGGTTGCGGCCTCCCTGGCTGCCTCGTCCGGACCTGACCGCGTGTGGCGGCGCCCGGACCGGATCACCCACAGGTAGAACACCACGACGCCGAGTGCGTCGACGGCGCCGAGCCAGGCCAGCACGCCGGGGCGGGAGATGGTCCAGATCGAACCCTGGAAGAAGGACAGCACCCACGGCACACCGACGAGCATGGTCAGCACCCAGAATCCCGCGAGCACGCGCGCGCCGGGCGCGGAACGCAACGGCCCGTAGACCAACCACAGCACCGTCGACAACAGCCACACCCAGTGGTGCGACCACGAGATCGGCGAGATCATCAGCCCGAACAGCTGCACCATGATCAGCGTGCCGAGCCGGTCGTCCGGCTCGAGCGCGCGCCAGGCCAGCAATCCCAGCACCGCGACCAGCAGCACGGCCCCGATCCACCACGGACCTAATTGCACGTCGTGTCCGAGGATTCGGCTCAGCGCGCCGCGCACTGACTGATTCCACACCGAACCCACCGGACCGATCCGATCGGCGTCACCCAGCAAGGTGCCGAAGTACTGCCGCGCCTCGATCGGCGCGATCAAGAAGCTCAGGCCCACCGTCGCGCCGAATACCAGTGCCGACCACGCCACGGTCGCCCACCGCCGGCGCGCGACGAAATACAGACCCGTGATCGCGGGGGTCAGTTTGATGCCGGCGACGATGCCGACCAGCCCGCCCGAGACCCACCACCGTGAACTGCGCACCGCGAGCATCGCGCCGAGCACCAGGAATACGTTGACCTGGCCGTAGTCGATCGTGGTGCGCACCGGCTCCAGCCACAGCCCGACCGCCGTCCAGCCCACCGTCGCGGCCCGCCACCGTGGCGCGCGTAGCGTCTGCGCACCGAGCATGAACTCGAAGCTGATGTGCACCACCGCATACAGTGCCGCGGCGATCGCCAGCAGCCAAGCCACCGCGACGACGGGGAACGGCAGATAGTGCAAAGGGAAGAACACCAGTGCCGCGAACGGTGGATACGTGAAGGGCAGCGGAAAGTCCGGCGTCTTTTCCGCGTAGGTGAAGTCGTAGAGCTGATCGGTCAGCAGTGCGGCCGACCCGTCGACGTAGACGTGCAGGTCGACGAGGTTCATGCCGTTCGCAGACAGCAACATCCAGAGCAACCGCGCGAGCAGGGAAAGACCGAGCACCGACACAGCCCATCGGAGGTGACGATTCAAATCGCTGCTTTCGGCTCGAGTGCGGTGTCGGTTCGATACGTCCGGGCTTCGGAGTGTTCCGACGACAGCGCGGACGGCACGGATTAGATTAGCCGCAGCGCGAATCCAGCCGATGCCAACCTCGAACCACTGGTAACATTCGCACCGGATTTCACACCAGCAACACCACGGCGCACTATCGTCAGCTACCTGAACGCCCACCGCGCCATGCTGACGACCGGCTGTACACACAGCCACGATGTCCCTAGAGTGACCCCCGAAACGACGGCTTTTAGCCTCGAACCGAGTTGTACCGCTGAGGTAAGGACGGCCAGACCAGTGCTTCGGACCCGAGGATCGCGGATCGCATTGTCCGCACTCGCCATCGCGGCGAGTGCCACGCTCGCCGCACCGACGACAGCAGTCGCGGCCCCCGCGCCTGCACCCGAGGCGACTACGCACAGCGTTCCGATGGTCCCCGAGGGCGTTCCGGTGGACGCACTGGCCGCACTGGCTCCCGCCATCGTCGGGGCCATCGCCGGCCCGGCGGATATCGCCGGCCCCGTGGGTGTCGCCGGACCCCAGTCGGCGATTCTGGACCAGGCGCGCAAGCTGCTCGCCACGCTGGATCTGCCGCCGCAGATCAAGGCGACACTCGAGCGGATCATCACCTTCCTGGACGGCAGCGGCGGCGGTGGCCCCGAGGTGCCGAAGGACGGTCCGGTCATCGCACAGTTCCTGTACCCGACAGTCGGCAAGGACTGCATCGGCCCGGGCGCCGACTCGGTCGGCACCGCGCTGGCCGTGCCGGGCCCGGCGACCCTCCCGCCGCCCGGCCCGAAGGCCGGTCAGACCGGATTCGTGTTCACCGCGCTCGGCACCAAGTCGCCGACGCCGGTACAGAACCCGCCGATGACCGTGCAGTGGCTGAACCTCGACACCCGCCAGTCCGCCGTACTGCCGCTGACGGATGAGGCCAAGATCAACCCGGACGGCCCCGCGACACTGTCGGCCATCGCCAGCACCGGTTCCGGCCGCGTCGTCGCCGTCGTCGGCGGCTCGCTGACCACCAAGGCCGCTGACGCCGAGCCACGGACCTGCTCGTTCCTGCCGACGCTCGGTTTCTTCACCGTCCCCTGAGGTCCGGCCGAGGGCGGCGGCTCCATCGGTCGCCGCACACATTCATGCCGAGCGGTCGCCCAGATCCTGTAGGAATCTGCCGCGATGACGCATAGGTCCGCCAGGACTGTGGTAGACCGCTAGCTATGGGGACCATCGATCTTTCGACACACCCGGCTCATTCGATCCGGAGCAGACGCTCGCACCGGTCGATCCTGTCGATTCGCTCCGAAGGTTCGATCCTGTCGATCGGCTCGGCCTATTCGGTCCTGTCGATCGGCAGCGTCGGCTCGGTGCTGTCGATCGGGTCGGTGGGGTCGTTCGGGTCGGCGATCTCGTCGTTCTCGTTCGTCAGCCTCGGTTCGGCGTTCTCCGGTCTGTCCCGGTGGTCGCTGTTCTCCTGGCTGGGCGACCATGAGGCGCCGGACACCCGTCCATCGCTACGAGTCGTCCCGGACGACGAGCCCGACTTGCGTGTCGTGCCCTCGAGCCACTGCCAGACGTAGTGGCGGCGCCGCGCCACCTCACCATTGCCCGTACTGCGGCTCGAGCGCATTGTTGAGATCTACGCCCACGCCCTCGACCGACCGCTTGTCGATTTCGAACTGGTGCAGGTGTGCGGCGGGATGCACGAAACCGTCCGGCGTGCCCCAATCGTGCTGCCAGTACCAGGAACACAGCCCCGCGGCGGTAGCCAGCTCGATGGTGGGCGCGTTCGCGTACATGCCGGTCCGCTCCGTGCCGAGCACAGCCTGCCAGCCCAGCAGATACGGCGCGATCATGGTGGCGAAGTCGACTGCGGAGGGATTGTCGTCGATGGACGCGTAAATCGGCGCGTGATCCGGGCCGCCGGCGGTGCGATGCAGCGCCAGTCCGCGCTCGGCGTGCCGCTTGCCCGCCTCCCAGCCGCCGCGCCAGTCCGCGGTCGGCCCCTTGCCGAACTGGTAGCACGAAACGATGTGCAGGCCCGCCTCGTGCAGTTGCTCGACTTCGGCGACTCGCAGCGGCTTGCCCACCATCCACTCGGCGCCGGGTCTGCGATCGGAGACATAACGAATCACGCCGAGGTGCCCCGCCTCCTTGATCGCCGCGGCTGAGGGAACACCGCCCGCGTAATCGATCAGGGTGCCGAGCGCAGGACGGGCCGATGCCCGAGCCGCGCCGGCGGTCATGCCGACCACGGCCGCCGCGGCCGCGTAAGCGAACAGGTCACGCCGGGAAACCGAATCGGAACGCATCGTGGACTCCTTCGCGCAACCCGACATGGATGGCAGCGTGCCCGGCGCGCCTTCCCCTATCCATCGCGCGCCGGGAGCCTCGAACGTGTACTCATTTCACCACATTCACAAGGGAACCGCTAGACCCAGGCGGCACATATTTCACACTGGTCACACGCCCGATTCGTCGTGTACCGGCAACGTGGTCAGGCGATGCTGTCGATGCGCGCGGCAACGTCGATCGTGCGCATCGCCGGATCAGCCAGTTCCTTGCGGACCACCGCGACAACCCGCGTCACGACTTGCTTCTTGATCCCCGCGATTACACCGAGCGCCGCCGCGCGAGCGCCGTGCGCGGTGAACTCCACGCGAATCTCGGCCGGGTGGGGCGGCGACACGTCGATCACCACCAGCAACGGGTCGGCCGCTCTGGCGCTGAGCACCAACGGAACTTCGACGTCAGCACGATAGTGATTGGCTTTGAGAACAGCAACGGTGATATCCAGGCGCACCGGCAGCGTGAGATCGAACGCGACCGGTTCGGCCGCTCGGTCGGCCAGGCGCGGAATCCGCACCGCTCCGCGGACCGTCACCGTCGCGGCACGCCGCGGTCCGGTCCGCACTGGACCGATCTCGATCGGCCGGCCGGCCAACCGTTCGACCACGTCGAACACGCGCTGGCGAGTCACGATGTGGGCGAAGAACCGGTAGCCGAACTCGTCGTAGCCGATCCACTCGAACTCGGCGCGGTCCCGATGCTTCGATCGGGTGCCCGCGACCATCGCGTCGACGTCGAATACCAGACGTCGGCGGGTCTGCGGATCGGCGAGCATGGCGTTCACCCGGGCAGCGACATCGCGCTGGACCACTCCCGCGATCGGGCCCAACAGCCACTCCCAAGCCGACTCCACCGCCTGGGCGCGCAAGACAAAGCTGATGTCGCGCTGGGTGATCGGCGGGATATCGATGACGATGAGCACGGGCTCGGCGGTGCGGGCGCGCAGTGTCAGATCGATCTCGACCCTGGCCTGCAACCGGAGCTTGCGGCCACCCAGCAGCACCTTCAGCGTCAACGACACCGGAACGGTGACCTCGAACGTCACACCTGGGCCGCTGTGCTCGACGTGCGGAGTGCCGATCTTGCCTTCGGCGACGAAACCGGCGAGCCCAGCCGGGCCGATCGACACCGGGCCGATGGTCAGCCCGCGGCCGGCCATGCCGGAGATGGCGGATTCGATCCGGGCCGCGGTCACCGCGTGCGTGACGAAACGCTCGCCGAACTCGGCATAGTCGATCCAGGCCGGCGCAGTGGGCGGTTCGTCGGTCGGCGGCATCAGTAGTTCCGAACCCTCACCTCTCGATGGACAACCGACACGGTACGCGACCGATCGTTCGTTACCACCGCACGCGCGGCTGCTGCCCGAAATCCCCGTCCTGCCGATGAGGGGGAAGCAGGGCGGGGACCGGCGACGGCGCTGCCGGGCACCGTCGTCTCCATCGTAAGGCTATCGGCGCTGCTTCTTTCATCCGATGTCTCGCTGGGCGGATCGAGAGCGTTCGTGACAACCACCTGAAACCGGCCACGCCCGCGTCACGGTCTCGGCCCGACGCCGACCCGGACCGAATCGGCAGGCTCATCTCGCGATTCAACCAGGCGTGGCCGCGCCCACCAGGCTGGGACAACCCCCGATCGGCACCCGTTCACGCAGCAGAATAAGCCGCATCGTTCAGCCGCGTCTGCCGCGTAAGTAGTCGCTGACCACAGCGGCGCCCAAACCGTCCAGGTCGGGCGCCACGACGCGGCCGCCGCTGCGGCGGGCCATCGAGTCGACGAACGCGGCCAGTCGCGGGTTGTCGCCGAGCATGAACACCGTCAGCGCAGCGCCCAGCCGGGCCAGCGCGTCGACCTGGGCCATCGTCACGGACAAGGTGCGCGACTCGGGCGGCCAGTTGAAGTACGCCTCGCCGTTCGGCTCCAAATGGGCGGTGGGCTCGCCATCGGTGACGACGAGCACGACCGGCACCGCGTCCGGATGCTTGCGCAGGTGCGCCGCGGCGAGCAGCAGTGCGTGGTGCAGATTGGTGCCTTGCTCCCACACACCTTCCAGCTCGGTCAGTTCACCGATGCCGACTGTCGTGGCATACCGGCCGAACGTGATCACGCTCATCGCGTCGGACCGGAACCGGGTGCCGATCAGGTGGTGCAGGGCGAGGGCGGTCCGCTTCATCGGCACCCATCGGCCGTCCTGCACCATCGACCAGGACGTGTCGACGCACAACGCCACGGCTGCCCTGGACCGCTGCTCGGTTTCCATGATCTCGACGTCGGAAACATCCAGCGCGACATGCCGACTGCCCGTCGACGCCGATCGCAGCACCGCGTTGCGCACGGTCCTCGATACATCCCACGGCTCGGTGTCGCCGAACTGCCACGCGCGTGCCGCCCCGGTCGGCTCGCCCGCCGCACCGGCCAGGGCCGTATCCCGCTCGCCACGCCGAGACCGCAACCGACCGACGACATCGCGCAGGGCGACCGTACCGAGGCGGCGTAACGCCTTGGGCGTCAATCGAAGCGAGCTGTCTTGCGCGCGTTCGAACAGGCCCTGCCTGCGCAGTTCCCGCTCCAGCTCGGCCAGCCGAGCCGCAGCCACGCTCGTGTCTTCGCCGAGGTGCCGGGCCAGGGCGTCCATGTCGATGTCCTCCAACCTGGCACCGGGGTAGGACTGGGCGAGCTGCTCGGCGAGGGCGTCCAGTTCGGCGAGGTCCTGCAGGGCCTGCGTGCCCGCGCCGAGCCCCAACGGATCCTCGCCGCGGAACCGCTGTCCGGAAGCCCAGTCCTCGCCCGGGCGCAGTGCCCGCAGATTCGCGTCCAGCGCGGCGACCTGCTGGGCGATCCGCGGGTCGCCGAACGCCTGGCCGATCAGTTCGCTCAGCTCGGCCCGCTGCTGGTCGGACATCGAGTTCATCATGCGTTGCGCGGCGGCGGCGCGAGCGGCGAGCGCGTCGATCAGTTCCTCGGTGTCGTGTGGGTTCTCGGGGAAGAACTCGCCGTGCGCGGCCATGAATTCGGCGAACTGCCGCTCGGTGTTCGCACCCTGGGCATGCGCTGCGAGCAGGTCGTTCAGGTCGGACATCATTCGTCTGACCCGTTCGACGTCCTCCGGCGTAGCGCTGCGTAGCGCCTGCTTCATGCCCTGGAAGCGGGATTCCAGCAGCTCCCGGCCGAGCAGGTCGCGGATCTTCTGGTAGTTCTCCCGACCGGTTTCGGATCTCCAGTCGTAGCCGGCGAGCTCGTTGACCGCGGCGGCCGTGCTCGACGGCAGCGCGTCGAGCTGCGCTTCGGCGAACCTGGCGGCATCGGACGGATCGGGGAACAGAGCGCCCCGCTCGGCCTCCAGCGCCTCGTCCAGCAGTTCGCGGACCTCGTGCAACGTGCCGTCCAGCCGGTGCCGCCGGGAGATCTCCGAACGCCGCTGCCACACCCGGCGGGTCAGCTCCTCCAGTCCGGGAGTGGTGCCGGTGCCGCGCCGCAACAGCTCCTGCAATGCGCCATGCGCCGAGCCACCCGCCATCACCTCGTGTCCGATCCGGTCCAGCGCCTCCCGCAGGTCGAGCGGAGGCGCCAGCGGGTCGGGCCCGTCGTGATAGGGCCCATAGGAGTAGCGATCGGGGGACGTCACGACGCCTCGCGCAGAGCGTTCATCGGCCGTACACCGCCATGCCGTCGTCGGAGTCCTTCGCGATCTGGCGCGCCAGATAGAGGGCCTCCAAGGCGAACTCGACGGCCGAGGCGATGCGCGGCGGCGGATCAGCGGCGTCGACGCCGAGCCGACCGGCGACCTCGTGCAGGACCGGTAGCTCGGGTAGCGCGGACAATACTTCCGCACCGGGCACGCGTTCGCCGGTCGTGACCAGGTGACCGTCGCCGACCGCCTCGGCCAATGGCCGCAAGTTCAGTCCACCGAGCAACGCCCGCGCGGTCTCGGAGAACGAGCGCCGCAGCAGGTGAAGGAGATGTTCCTGCTCGCGTCCTTCCTCGCCGGACTCGAACTCCAGCTTGCCGCGCAACACCGCGGGCACGGATTCCAGGTCGACCGGACGGGCGACGGCGGGACGCTCGCCGGTCACCGCGGACCTGCGCAGCGCGGCGGCGGCCACCGTTTCGGCCGCGGCGACCGCGAATCGCGCCGACACCCCGGAGCGCTGGTCGATCGCGGACGACTCGCGCAGTTGCCGCACGAACCTGGCCAGCACCTCGATCAGCGGATCGCCGACCTCCGCCACCAGGTCGGCTTCTTGGCGTACCAGGGCCACCTCGGCCTCGACGCTGAGCGGGTAGTGGGTGCGGATCTCCGCGCCGAACCGGTCCTTCAGCGGCGTGATGATCCGGCCGCGGTTGGTGTAGTCCTCCGGGTTGGCGGTCGCGACCAGCAGCACGTCCAGCGGCAGCCGCAGAGTGTAGCCGCGGACCTGGATATCGCGTTCCTCCATCACGTTCAGCAGCGCGACCTGGATGCGTTCGGCCAGGTCGGGCAGCTCGTTGATCGCGACGATGCCGCGATGGGCACGCGGCACGAGGCCGAAATGGATGGTCTCCGGATCGCCGAGACTGCGCCCCTCGGCCACTTTGACCGGGTCGACATCACCGATCAGGTCCCCGACCGACGTGTCCGGTGTCGCGAGCTTCTCCGCATAGCGCTGCGAGCGATGCCGCCAGGCGACGGGCAGGTCGTCGCCCGCCTCGGCCGCGAGCCGGTGCCCTTGCGGGCTGATCGGGTCGAGCGGATGCTCGCCGAGTTCGGCGCCCGCGATCACCGGTGTCCACTCGTCGAGCAGGCCGACCAGCGTACGCAGCAGCCGGGTTTTGCCCTGACCGCGCTCCCCCAGCAGCACGACGTCGTGCCCCGCGAGCAACGCGCGTTCCAACTGCGGCACAACGGTCCGGTCGAAGCCGACGATGCCGGGCCACGGCTCGCCGCCGGAACCCAACAGCGCCAGCAGATTCTCGCGGATCTCGGTCTTCACGCCACGCGGCAGATATCCGGCCGAGCGCAGCTCGCCCACCGTCGTGGGCAGGTGTGCGGGAACTTTCACGAATTCGACGCTACGTGCATTCGGCGACCGGGTCGACCTCGAGCAGCGCGAGGAGACATGCCGGAAAATAAATTGACAATCGCCGGTGCGCTGAACACTGCCGTGGTGCTGTCCGCATCAGCACCACGAGCACAGCTCAGCTCGGTGGTTTCGTCCCGACATTCGGCCCCGTCCGCTGACCTGGTTGCGGCCGCAAACCGGTCCCTTGGTATCGCGGCCGTTGCCGCCGTCCACCGGTAGCGTGCTCGGGTTCACGACCGGCTTCAGCAATCCGCGGCTAGCGCGAACGCTCTGAGCCCGAGTTACCGGGCAGTGAGCTGTGGGGCATCGGCCACCTGCGTTGCGGTCGCGGCGAAGGCATTACCGGTCTCGTCCGCGATCGGTCCGGCCGCGATCTGTGTGTCCTGTGAGGCGAGGTGGTTGTCACTCTCGCTCGATCCGCGGTCCTCGGCCTCGCGTGTGGGCATCGGCTGCCATTCCCCTCGCTCGATCGAGTCAGTATTTTTCTCGGGCGTCTCCGTCTCCGCGGCTTGCTCGTCTACCGTCGCCGGGGAATCAGGGGAGGACAGCTTCGGCGGAACAGCGGCGGCGAACGCCACCTGATGCTCAACAGGCACGGCACCCCTGGGGTGCTCGACCGGTACGAGCTCCGCCGGGCGCTCGACAGACACCAGATCCGGCTGGCGTTCAACAGATTCCGGGCCCGCCGGGCGTTCGACAGATTCCGGGCCCGCCGGGTGTTCGACAGATTCCGGGCCCGCCGGGCGTTCGACAGATTCCGGACCCGCCGGGCGTTCAACAGATTCCGGACCCGCCGGGCGTTCAACAGATTCCGGGCCCGCCGGGTGTTCGACGCGCGCGGGCTCCGCCTGCTCGCTGATCCGGATGCGGTGGAGGGTTTGTCGCACGGCCGCCGCCAACCGCGCGTTCAGTTCGGCGTCATCGGTACCGTCGGCGGCATCGGCTTGCGAACCGCCCGAGTCCGCTGCGGGGAGCCGCTCGATAACCGGGAGCGGAGTAGTGGCCAGCCACAGCTCGGTCAGCGCCTGCTCGGGCGCTGTGGCGGTGGGATCGGTGGCAGAGGGGGCCTGCGCGGTGGACGGCTGCGCGGTGCTCCGTTCGTCCTCAGCGGCGTCGGCGGGCGGCTGCACCGGGAGGGTCGGGTCCGCCGGAGCGTCGGCCGGCTCGGTAGTACCGGCAGGGTGTTCGCTGACGCGGCGAGCGGATGTGGGCGGCGAGGCGAGGATGCTCGGCAAGATCTGGTTCGCGGCTCCGCCGACTCGAGTGAGCGCCGCCAGCCGCTCTTGGAGATCTTCGTGGTCGGGCACGGCCGCGGTCGCTTGCTCTATCGCCCGCCCGTATCGCTCGGCGATGAGCCGGTGGGTGACGAGCGCGACGCCGATCATGATCGGCGCGATCATATGGATTCCGATGCCCGCCATGTCCCCGGTCCTGAAGTACGGGAACGTATTCAGCGCGATACTCGCTGTCAGCAGGACGCCCTCGACGGTGTAGACCTGCCACAGCCGGTCGATCACACCCCACTCGGAGGTATCGCCGGTGGACAGCATCAGGGCGACGAGCACCGCGCTGATCAGTGCTTCCAGTCCGTATGACAACCAGAACATCGGATTGCTCACGCCGCCGGTGGGTGCGATGTTCTGCTGCACCGTGACTGCGGAGAACAGCATCGAAAACGCCACCACACCGGCGAGCAACCCCAGCACACGCGGTTTGCGCTGATGCAGGCGAGCGACTTTCGCATGCGGGCTGCTGCTGTGCCGCTGCTCCCCGATCGCCTGCGCGGCCCGCAGCAGATCCGCGGCCTCGCGTTCGGCCAACTCGGCCGCCGTGCGCCGCACCCGCTCCGCGGCATCAGCCGCCGCCTGGATACGCGCCCGCTGCTCATGGCGTTCATAGTCACGCACGAGCTCGGCCAGCTCGCGTGCAGCGCCGAGCTCTCGTTCCGACAGCGCTTCCAGCAGCGCCGGATCGTCCTGGTGCGCCAACCGCTCATGCGCGATCTGCACCCGGTCCGGCAGGGCGCCGGCCACCAGATCATCCACAGGCTGCGCCGCGGCGGGCGCTTGGGTCGTGAAACGACGGAGCATCAGCAAAGAACCTTTCCGATGATCGAGTGTTCCAGACGCAGTGCGCCAGAGCAGCTCGGGCCGTCGACAGTCGTCGAACGCGACAACCGCCTCGGCCGCGACCGAAAAGATAACCCGTTATCGAAAACCGTTCGACCCGAGTGCCTTCGGACAGGGGTGCGTTCGTGGCCGGACCACTACCCCAACGCGGTTGAGTACCCACCTATTTCGTACGGCCGACGAGTTCTGGAGCCATCCCGGCAGATGCCTCTATGACTGAATTGCCATCTCCCACGCCAGCTGCTGAGCTGTGGCACCAGCCACCAAGCCGATTCCACGGGTTTGCTTCGCCGACGATAGACCGTCGCTGCGTGATGCAGTCAGTGATAGCATTGATTGCATGGCGAGTATCACCATCCGCGACCTCGACAGCGATGTCAAAGAACGTTTGCGCCGCCGGGCCGCTGCGCACGGTCGGAGCATGGAAGCCGAGGCACGGGCGATTCTCGCCGCGGCGGTCCGGCCCAAACGCCTGCTGCGTGAGCTGTACGACCGCAGCCGTCCGTATGCTGCGGAACTGGACATTCCCGAGCAGGCGGAGGCCGGAGCGGCGCAGCTGTGATCATCGCCGATACGAACGTCGTGTCGGAGTTGTTCAAGCCCACCCCCGATCCTCGGGTGATCGAATGGTTGGAGAACTCCTCCGAGGTGACGCTCACGACAGTCACCGTAGGCGAGATCTGGGCAGGCATCGAGAACCTGCCGGACGGGCACCGCAAAGCCGGGCTGGGCGCACTGGCCGAAGACGTATTCAGCGAATTCGGCGCCGAAATCGAGTCCTACGATTTTCAGGCGGCGCGCATATACGGCCGTATCGTGGTCGAGCGCCGCCGCATCGGCCGCCCTATCGGTTACGCGGACGCACAAATCGCGGCGATCTGCGCGGCACAGGAGTGCCCGATCGCGACCCGAAACGTCAAAGATTTCACCGATATCGGCATAGCAGTGATCAATCCCTGGACAGATTGACTCGCCTGCGTACTCCGGCCACCGTTGGCTCAGCGTCCCGCGGCGGTGAGCTGGTAGTCCGCTTCGAGCAGCATCCACCCGCTCAGCTGTACCGAGAGATCGCGGCTCAGGTTCGCCGCCGAAGCGGCGGACGAGTGCGCCAGCTGGGGAAAGGTTTCCAGATTCGCCGGCACCGTGACCGGGCGGGTCCAGTCCATACCGAACAGCGGTAGCCGGTCCACCTCGGCGCGGTGTTCCCAGGCCGCCCGCGCGGAAGCGTGCACGATATCCGCTGCGGTGGTGTCGCCCAAGGCCAGTGCGGCCTCCGCGAGATATCTGGCGAGGATTCCCATGAAGAGCCCGGAATCGTCCCCGGAGGCCGCGGCAATCACTCCTGCGTTTGTGAGCTTGTCCCGCACTGCGGCGATGAGGGCTGCCGCGCGCCTGTGATGGCCCGATTCACCGGTACGCAGCGCCAGCTCGGTTTCCAGCCCGATAGCCACGCCCTGGCAGTAGGTGTGGACGGTCCGCTCTACTCGTCCGCCGGGCTCATGGACACCGTCGAGAATCAGGCCGCTGTCGGTGTCGTGCAATCGGGTGTACAGGAAATCGGCAAGTTGTCCGGCGCGGGACAGCTCACCCAAACGCGCCATAGCGATACCGGTCGGACCGATCGCGGGGGTGTTGTAGAAATCGTCGCCGGACCGCCAGGGCACCGCACCGACGACCGGGTTCCAGCCCTCGATCAAGCCGGCCCGCAGTTCGCCGACAGCGTCGCCGAGCTGGACACTGAGCAGCCGGTCGGCGCGTTCGAGCGCCAGCACCAGCCACGACATATCGTCGTAGTACCGGTTGGTCCAGCCGGTGATATTGCGCGTCCGAATACCGCGTGCGAGGGCGACCACCTGGTCTATGCGTTCAGGGGTGCGGGCGCGGTATGCGGCGTCGACCGCGCAGTCCAGCAGGTGGGCTTGCCACCAATAGCACCAGCGCATGAACGACTGGTCCAGCAAGGACGCAGGCCAGGCGAGTGTGCCCAGCCGGGTCTGCGGCTGGCCCCAGAGCGTGCGCACGTGCCGCTGCACGATCGCCTGTTCCGCGAGGTCGGCCCGCCTCCCGGGCTCCTCGGGGCCGATGGACACCATCGGCCTGATCGTCTCCGCCTGCGTCGGCTGGGCCATCGCGGTAAGTGCGATCGAGGCTCCGGCCGCCAACAGCAGACTGCGCCGGCCGATCCCCGTGTTCCGGCGATCCATCCGCTCCGGACTCCCTCGACTGAACAACGATCACCGGGGGCCGGAAACCGTGCCGCTACCCTATCGCGCAACGACCGTCTCGGCGCGGCGACGACCGGCTCACCGAGTACCGGACAGTTGGCGCCGGGTGATTCAGATATTGCCCGCCAGGGCAGCTGCGGTGCCGAGGATTCCGGCGGCGGCACTACCAGTAGCGCATAGTCCTGCGAGGATGAGACTGAGAAGCATGGTCGACCCTTTCGACAATCCAGCGGATAACCGAAAAGTACAGCCGCACAAGAGGAATAACAACGGGCGTAAATGCACTCTGCTGGAACTCTGCGCCGATTGACAGCAGGTTCCCAGCAACCCGCCCGCTCGGGTGCCCACCACCTCAGCTCATGCCGGGTTCAGGGCGTGACCGTCTGCGCGGCGAGCCTTGGAGCCTGAAGCCTGATTTCAAGCAAGTGGCTCCGTGATATCCGGCCACGAACCCACCACAAAAACCAGTTGGCCGACCACGGCTACCACTGCTAGCTTTCGGGAGGCCGTGTGAGACAACGAGGAGGTGGTACCCGTGAACGCAGTATCGACATGGGTGCTCCCCTCTGGGGTCACGGTCGGGCGATAGTCGTCCGGGAGCGCCGTTCAAGAGCACTCCCGAAAGGCACCACGATGCAATTCACTTCTGAACAGCGCCTCGACGACGGCGTCCTCGAGCGCGAATTCACCCTCGGCGAGATCCCTGGCATCCTGTGGACGCCGGGATCCGCGTCCGCACCGGCGCCGCTGATCCTGGTCGGCCACCCCGGCGGACTGCGGAACATGTACCCGCGACTGGTGGCCCGGGCCCGGGCCAGCGCGGCGGAGGGCTACGCCGCGGCCACCATCGAGCTCCCGGGCAGCGGTGACCGGCCCCGTTCCGCCGCCGCCGAGCAGGCCCGCGCCGACCTGCGCCGGGCGCTGCAGGCCGGTGAGCCGGTCGACGAAGAGATCATCGACCGGCTCGTGCTCCCGCTGGTCGACAAGGCGGTCCCGGAATGGCGGGCCGCCCTGGACGCCCTGCTTGCGCTGCCCGAGATCGGCGGCCCGGTGGGGTACTCGGGCGGGGTGATCGCCATCGGCGTCCGGCTGGCGGTGGTCGAGCCACGCATCTCGGCCGCCCTTCTGTTCGCCGGGAGTTTCGTGCCCCGCAGCATGTTCGACGAGGCACGGCAGGTCACCATTCCGCTGCAGGTCCTGCTGCAGTGGGACGACGAAGGAAACGACCGGCAACGGGCCCTGGACCTGTTCGACGCGTTCGGTTCCAAGGAGAAGACGCTGCACGCCAATATCGGCGGGCATACCGGCGTTCCACAGTTCGAGGGAGACGACGGGAACCGGTTCTTCGCCCGGCACCTGAAATGAGGCCAGCCGGTCAGGCCTGCAGCAGACGATAGGAGCTGTCGGCCAGGATGCCGCTCATCGAAAACAGGTCCCGGCCCTCCTCGATAGCGGTGGCCCGCAGCTGCGCAACCCCGACCGCGCCGGTGCCGACCGTCCACGGTACTGGCCGGTCGGGGCGGCGCGTCTGCGGATCGACGCGGTGCAGGTCGCGCTCACAGAACCGGCCCTCGGCGCCGGCGAAACGACCGAGCCCCCAACGGATGTGGGTTCAGCAGAGCCTCTACCAGCAGCGAGTCACATGACGCGCTACTTCGTAGCCGCTCCTATATATTGAAACGGAACTCGACCCGCGGGACAGCCCACAACGCATCCGTGTGTCCAGCCTGCGAAACAGTCATGCCGCGAAGCTACCAGTTGCTGCAACACGCTCGCACACAGCGGATCCAATTTCTGTGAGCTCTTCCGGGCACCACACGTCCGACCTATCGACTGAAATTGAACCGTGACACACAGATGAGCTGTTCACGACCCTCGCCTGAACGCACTGTTATGCCGAAGGTGGTTCACCGTACGCCACCAGAATCAGCCACATCGTTGAGTGGTCAGGTCCAGGGGAGCGTTCAATCAGCTGAATAACTCAGCTAACCTGTTCAACCTGGCCTCGGATCGCGGCGAACTCACCTCCAGCGACCTCCACCGAAGCGGTCGGCCAGATCACCGAGCCCACGCTGCCCCGATCTGCCCAGACGCACACGGCAACTGGGTAGTTTCGATTGTATGGATCGTTCCTACGGTTCTGGCCAGCACATTTGGCCAGTCCACCCAGCGGCCCTGGGGCCACAGACACCAGATCCACAAACTTCAGGTCTGGGGTCAGCACCCCTCCTACTCCGCCCAACTTGTCCGTGGGAGTGCTGTAGATGAGCCTGTCCAATGTGGTCTCGAGATCTCCCTCTATCCGGGCGGTGCCCGCCATCAAGATGAGCCCACTGGGCGAGGTGCCTTTCCTGTAGAGGCCGTCGATAATGGTGTCAGCGGTCGGCACCGCAGCTCGGAAGCGTGCTATTTCGGCAGCCTGGTCGGCCTGGTCCACCGCATTCGGGGGCCGAACTATCTTCTCGCGACCACCGAGGGAGTCTGGTACGACAAGCGAAATCGAGGCCGCATGAGCGGGTTCCGCACTCGCGCATCCGATGCTCGTACATAGTGCCGCGAACGACACGATCGCAGTCGCATACCCCGTCTTCCTGCTCTTCACAGGGATCTCCTCATCGTTCCAAGCTTCAAATCGGACATTGAGCCCGGCGATGTCATTGTCAGCGATGTCGGGTGATGGCGCCGTCATATCCACAAAACAATTGCCGAAATTCGGCAATCCGGACACCGGAATGCATGCTATCCGGTGAGCCTGGCGCAGGGCAAACAGATTCAGGAAGACGGCAAAGACCCCGAATCGCCGCGCTCAGATACCGGCCAATACCTCCCACGAACGGGTGGCCGAGACCGCGCCCGTCGAATGTCCCACCTGAGTTGGCTCATTCGGTTAGTGCCGAACTCCGAACCCACCACCGGAGAAAACATGAGCCAACTCAGGTCTGAGCGGCACCGGCACAGGGCGTAGCTCTCGGCCTCCCGTTCGCGCGCTGATCAGAGTTCCCCCCAGCTCCGCCGTGCTACTGGTGGAGGATTCCGAACCCGTACTCGGCCTCGTCGTCGAGAAGCGCAATCTCGCCCTCTGCGCGTGGGGCGACCTTCTGCACGGCTTGCCACGACAACTCCGACGCTTCGCGACGCAGGAAGATAGCTTTCTTGACGCTATCGGTAATCTCCTTGCGCCGCCTAGCGTCTTTCGGGATAGGTAGCACCAGCTCGGCCCAGCGACCGCCCAGAGTGTCGATAATGTCCTGGGTGAACCGTTTGGCGAATATCTGAGATTTCACCAAGGGTGACGACAGCAGAGCGAGCAGCAGGTGTGGGTCCATTCGGTCCTGGTCGAGGACCTTGAACTTCAGGATGTGGCTCTGATAAACAATCTTCCAATCCAGGTCGGTGACAATCGCGCAGGTGCCGACGAGGTAGGTGCCATCCCGAACCATGAGAATGTCGTTGGGAGCCACGTTCTGCTTGTCGGCGTAATACTCGTACAGGGCCTCGCTCAAACCGTGCTTAGGATCACCCTTGATCTGCCAATTGGCGATGTCACTCGTGCGGATGAACGGGATTGACCCGGTTCCGTATGCGAGCTTGCCAACCTCGTCACCGGTGGACACGTCGATCACACCATCCGCGACAAGATCGCCGAGCCGGACAAGGTCGTGCGTATCCGCGAGCGCATCGACGGAAGCTTTCACCTCGGGGTTGTAATACTTTGGCAGGTAAATCATGTCAGTAATCTCGGCGGAGTCCACGACGAAGCCGAGATGATCGAAGTCGAGTTGCACACCGCCTTGGTACTTCTCCCACCGCTCGGCGATTTTGGGCAAGTCGTCGAAGGGGATTGAGTGGCCTCGCGAATCGTGGCCGCACCAACGGGCGACAGCCATGAATACCTCGTGCGACTCACCGTCCGTCTCGGCACCTTTCTCCAGGAGTACGACGGCGGTCTTGGCGTGTGTGTGCGGCTGAAAAAGATTCTCGTGAACGGAGATGACCGCGCGAATCTTCGCCCGGCTGAGGATGTATTGCATGATGTAGCGGTGTGAGGGGTTGCAAAGCATCGACTCGGGGAGCACGATGCCCATGCGCCCCCCGTCCTTCATCAGCTCCAGGCACCTCTCGATGAATAGGATCTGGGGCGTCTGAGAGTCGGCAGTCTTGTCCGTCATCTCGTATTGAGATGAGCCCCTGACCTTCTTCCATTTCTGCCCGAGGTCGTATTGGGTCAGCGTGCTGCGCTCGGTGACCTTGAGCTTCTGGCCGAAGGGCGGATTAGTCATGATGATGTCGAACTCACCGACCGAGACCTCCTGCCGAGCCTTCAGCTCCCACTCGACCATCGGCAGAAGCGAATTCTCGCAGAACACCCCGCCACGGCCGTCGCCGAGGAGTGCCATGTACGCCTTGGCCACCTTGCTGAGGAACTCGTCCTTGTCGATCCCGCGCAGCTGTCGGATCGCCACCTTTTGCTTCTCGGAGTCGCGCTCGACGTCGGGCCAGTCGAGTTCGTCGGCCTGCTCGTCAACCCGGTCCCACAACCCCCGCAGAGCCTCGACAAGGAAGCCGCCGGAGCCGCACGCAGGGTCAAGGATCATGTCTGTGACCTTGGGCTGAACCAGCATGCGCACCAAATGGGTCACGTTGCGCGGGGTGAAGAACTGGCCCTGGCCGCCCTTGAGCGACGGACCGATGAACGTCTCGAAGGCATCGCCGACGACGTCGCGCTCGCATTCGATGAGGCAGTACTGCTGGAGTTCACCGACGACATAGGCGATCGACTTGTCGTCGAGCTCGATCTTGTCGCTGGCGGTGAAGACGTCCGAGTACTGCTTGACTACCTTCTTGAAGGAGTTCTTCACACGTACCGCGACCTCAGCCGACGGCTCGTCCACTCCAGCGCGAAAGGTTACGACCGCCGTACGCTTGGTGAACCGCTCGTCATATATCTTGCAGAAGATCAGGTTCATGATCTGCTGCGCGAGAGGCTCGTCCCGGGTCATGCCAACCGCGTTGGCTGCGAGGTAGTTGCGAATCGACCGAAATACGGCCTTAAGGTTATGGGTTGGGCGCAGGTCGGCCCGCTTGAACAGACCGACATCCTCCACGCGCTGACCGAAGCGGGGGATGTTCGGGATTTCCTCGAAGGTGACCTTGCCAGCGGCCTCGCGCTTACGTAGGAACAAGCGCTCGTTGCCGTTTGTCCACACGCCCAGGTAGGCACGGGACAGGCGCAGGTAGTCCTCCAGCTGGTCTCGGCCATCACGTCGGTCGGGTTTCTTGCACTCAACGACGAGGAACAGGTCCTCATCGCGGTGTTGCTCGCCGGTAAAGACAGCGATGTCGACCGGGTACGTCTTCGCACGATCAGATGGCCGGGCCTTGACGTGCCACTGAGGCCGAGTACGGATGTGCTCCTTTGGGTAGCCGTAATCCTCGACGAGCTGACGAGCAAACGGCTGCACAGCGAGCAACTCCTCGGGCTTGGCCGGGATGCTCTTGCCCGAGATGAAGTCGATAAGACGACCGTCTGGGGCTTCGTTGTCGCTGGGGATGGCATCAGTCACGTTGTCGCTCACTTCTTCCCATCAGGAGTAATTCCGGTTCGGAACTCGACTTCATGCGCCTCGACTGTCGCTAACCGCAGGTATCGAAACCGGCCACGGCTAGGACGTCCGTGACGCGCGCTCCAGATCGGCAGGGATTCGTCCCGCGCGATGGCACCGGGGACCAGAAAAACCCGCCCGTGGGCAACCACGTCCCCGCGCAGCACGGTCTCTGCGTCACCGAAGAGTCTCATCAACGTCGACTCACTCTCAAGCACGACCAAGCCCAGATGCGTTGCCGTCTCATGGATTACGTCAGCTCGACCGCCCGCATCCCATTCGACCGCATCAACATTGCCGCCTCCATCAAGGTCGACATCGAGAACTGACGCCGCCTTAGCATCGACTCTGAGACAACCCGCCTTGGTCTCGACGTCATAGCCTGGATGTCGGGGCGAATGAAGAACGGTGTCGGCGTGAAGTTGATAGACCGCTTCAGCGACTAGGGCTTCGCACAGAGCACCCCGCACGTGAGCCGTGAGATCCCAATGCGGACCTGTCACTTCTGCGCTGCCTTCCCACCTGATGTTGTTTGAAAACGGAACTCGACCACGGGTCGAATCCTGCCAGAACCTCTACGTACGCCGACCACCTGGTTCATCATCAGGTTGTCCGACTACGGCACACCTCCGCGTTGTGGCACGAAGCAGTGTCACGGCGAAGGCGCGATGTACTCGCACCGCAGGTCGGAAACCTTTGCGATGTGCTCGTAATCGCGGTCCGCGGCAAGCACGGTCGCGTCGTTCACGATGGCGTAGCCAGCGATGAGGATATCGAGTGAGCCAGCCGCACGGACGAGCCCCGCGTTCCACAGTGCCGCCTGGATATCGAGCACGAGCGATTCGTCGGGCGCGTGCTCGAGCGGGAACCCGAGCGAGATCTGTTCTCGATAGTGTGCGTGCTCCTCGGGCGTCCGGGCGCTGTGGCAGAACTCGAGCACCTGTGGCGGGCAGGTGACGAACAGGTCGGACGGCGCCCGCTCGATGCGCCGCAGTCGCGCGGTGATACCTGAGTCTCCAGTGGCCAGCCTTGCCCAGACCGAATTGTCGACCAGGTAGTCGGTCACGCGGACCCGGACTCACCCGGAGAGATCACCGCCGCGCCGAGCTCGTTATCGAGGTCGGCCAGTCCCGCGATACCGTCGATCATCGCGCCCTTCTGCTTCGAGGCGATGAGTCGGCGCAATGCGAGGTCGAGGACGGCCCGGTTCGACCTCGCACCCGTGAGTGCCCTGGCACGCTCGATCAACCGCGGATCCAGGTCGACACTTGTGACTGCCATGATGACCCCCTCTCGAAACTATATGACTGATTATATAGCAAGCGGTATCACGGAGCCACCCCAGCGTGCGGACAGCCTCGAACAGGGCATCGTTTCGCTTCACGTCCGACAGGTCTAGAGAACCGCGCCATCGAGCCTGACGCAGGCGGCCCTTATCTCGAGCACGATGTCGACACCGAGCGCGCGCACCTGCCGTAGAGTCGGCCGCCGACCGCCCCCGACTCGGTCACTTCTGCGTAGCCGCTCCTATACGTTGAATCTGAACTCGACCACGTCGCCGTCGGTCATAACGTAGTCCTTGCCCTCCATGCGGACCTTGCCCGCAGCCTTGGCCGCTGCCATGGAGCCGGCGTCCACCAGGTCGGCGAAGGCGACGATTTCGGCTTTGATGAAGCCGCGTTCGAAGTCGGTGTGGATGACTCCGGCCGCCTTCGGGGCGGTGTCGCCTTGATGGATGGTCCAGGCGCGGGCCTCTTTCGGGCCTGCGGTGAGGTAGGTCTGCAGGCCGAGGGTGTGGAAGCCCGCTCGGGCCAGGGCATGCAGGCCGGGTTCGGTTTGGCCGATGGATTCGAGGAGTTCGAGGGCGGATTCGTCGTCGAGTTCGAGGAGTTCGGCTTCCACCTTGGCGTCGAGGAAGACCGCATCGGCCGGGGCGACAGCAGCTTTCAGCTCGGCGACCTTCGCTTCGTCGGTGAGGACCGATTCGTCGGCGTTGAAGACGTAGAGGAAGGGTTTCGTGGTGAGCAGGGAGAGCTCTTTCAGCAGTTCGGTGTCCACCTTGTCGGCGGCGGCGAACAGGGTGATGCCGCTGTCGAGAATCTCCTGGGCGGCCTTCGCGGCATCGGCGACCGGTTTGCGATCCTTCTTGACCTTGGCTTCCTTCTCCAGGCGGACGACCGCCTTCTCCAGGGTCTGCAGGTCGGCGAGGATGAGTTCGGTCTCGATCACCTCGATGTCGGCGGAGGGGTCGACACGACCGTCGACGTGCACCACGTCGTCGTCGGCGAACACGCGCACCACCTGGCAGATGGCGTCGGCCTCGCGGATGTTGGCGAGGAACTTGTTGCCCAGGCCCGCGCCCTCGGATGCGCCCTTCACGATGCCCGCGATGTCGACGAACGACACGGTGGCCGGCACGATGCGTTCGGAGCCGAAGATCTCGGCGAGCTGGTTCAACCGCGGGTCCGGCAGCGGGACCACGCCGACGTTGGGCTCGATGGTCGCGAACGGGTAGTTCGCGGCGAGCACGTCGTTCTTGGTCAACGCGTTGAACAGCGTCGACTTTCCGACGTTGGGGAGGCCGACGATTCCGAGGGTGAGACTCACGAGGAAGAGAGTCTACGCGCCACGCGACCCGCGTCGACCGCCGAGGCTATGATCCGCTACGTGCGCGAAGAGGGCGACCTCTGGAGTTTCGGCACCTACTGTGCGCGTAACGGCGCGGCCGGACGAAGTCCGTCGGTAGGCCGCGCCGGGCAGAGTGCCGGCGAGAGCCTCAACGCCCGCCGAGCCCGGACATCGCGATGCCGCGGATGAACGCGCGCTGGGCGATCGCGTAGATCACCAGCAGCGGAAGCAGAATGACGACCGCGGCGGCCATGAGGATCGGCCACTGGGTGTGGTATTGACCTTGCAGCCGGACCAGACCCAGTGTCGCGGTGGCGACGTCCTCGCGCTGAATCATGACCAGCGGCCACAGGAAATCGTTCCACACGGTGATCCAGGTGAGCACGGCGAGCACCATGAGGGCCGGGCGAGTGTGCGGCAACAGGACCCGCCAGTAGACCTGCCACGTGGTACAGCCGTCGAGGATGGCCGCCTCCTCCAGTTCCGCCGGCAGCGTGCGGAAGAACTGGCGCATCAGATAGGTGCCGAAGGCGCTGCCGAAGAGGCCGGGCACGATCATGGCCCACGGCGTGTCCACCCAGCCGAACGCGCGCATCAGCAGGAACTGCGGGATCACCGTCACGGTCAGCGGCACCATCAGCGTCGCGAGGTAGGCGAGAAACAGCATGTCGCGGCCACGAAACCGCAGGCGCGCGAACGCGTAACCGGCCAGCGAGCAGAAGAAGACCTGTCCCGCGGTGACGCACAGCGCGTAGACCGTGGTGTTGAGCAGCATCCGCCCCATCGGCAGCAGCTCGAAGACCTTTCCGTAGTTGGACCACTGCGGCCGCTGCGGAAGTACTGCGGTATCAGCGATTTCACCGTCTCGTTTCAGCGACCCCGACACCGCCCAGAGGATCGGCAGCAGCGCACACCACGCGACGGCGACCAGCCCGGCGTAGACTGCGGCCCCGCGGACGACGCGCCGAACGATCGCCCGCTCGACCCGGCCGCGCGTGACGATCGCGCCGCCACGCCGCATCGGTAGCGCGCGCCGCGCCGCCTCGACGGCGTTCACTGCTCGACTTCCGCCCGCCGCGCCATCCGCAGTTGCAGCAGCGTCAGCAGCAGCAGGATGGCGAAGATCACCCAAGCGAGCGCGCAGGCGTAGCCCACCTCGTAGAAACCGAAGGCATTCTGGAAAAGCATGATCCCCAGCAGATAGGTGCCTGTCTCCGGACCACCATTAGCGCCGGTCAGCGCGTAGGCCTGGTCGAAGGCCTGCACCGAGTTGATGATCGTGATGATGAAAACGAACGACAGTGGCCCCCGGATCAGCGGCACGGTGATCGCGGAGAACCGTCGCAGCGCTCCGGCGCCGTCGATCTTCGCGGCTTCGTAGAGCGTGTCCGGGACGCCCTGCATCGCGGCGAGCAGGATGACCGTCGCGAACGGCACGCTCTTCCACACGGTGACGATGCTCAGCGACACCAGCGCCCAGTCCGGGTCGGTCAGCCAGGGCACCGCGTCGATGCCGACCCAGCCGAGCGTGGTGTTCAGCAGGCCGTCATCGGTGAACAGGAACCGCCACACCACCGCCATAGCGACTGCCGAGGCGACCAGCGGCAGGAACACAATTGTTCGAAACAACCCGATACCGGCAAATTTTCGGTTCAGCAACGCGGCGACCGCGAGTCCGATCGCCACCGTGGGCAGCAAAGTCAGCACCGTGAAAACGGCCGTATTGCGGACCGCGATGAGAAACAACGGATCGGATGCGAACAGCCTTCGATAATTATCCACACCGACGAACCGCATGGGGCTGAACAAGTCCCACGAATGAAAACTCAGATAGAGCGAAAAACCCAACGGAAACAGCAAGAAGACCGCGACGGCTCCCACATTGGGCGCGACGAATGCCCAACCCGCTCGTTCTCGCCGCCGCGCCAAGCGGGACGGAGCACGCCGCCGCGGTTCGCCGGGAGTTTGCGACAGCTGTAACCCGCTCATCGTGCCTGCAAGAGGGCATCGACGTCGGAAACGAAACGACCGTGCCAGGAGTCGGCGCTGGCGGCGCCGCGCAGGACGCGGTTCGATCCGCGCTCGAGCAGAGCCGAAACCTTGCCCCAAACGGGCGTCACCGGCAATGGCCGTGAGTTCGCCGGGCCCTCGGTGAACACCTCGAGATTGCGGATCTCGCGGTGCGCGGCGGCGAAACCCGGCGACCGCATGGCGGACCCGAGCACCGGCACGAACAAGCCGGACGCCGCGATGATCTCCTGTCCCACCGGCCCGGTCGCGAATTTGACGAATTCCCACGCCTGTTCGATGCGGCTACTGTCCGCGGCGATGGACAGTCCCGTGCTGCCGACATCGGTGATCGCGCCCGGACCGCCGCGCGGGCCTGCCGGTAATACCGTGACGTCGATAGGGAGATCATCGTGCCCGGCGAATTCGGAGTACAGCCAATGTCCGCCCAGAGCCATGGCGGCCCGTCCGCGCCGGAACAGGTCCGGCGCCGAAACAGACAGCGTATCGGCTGCTTTCGGGGCCACCCGGTGGCGCACCGCCAGGTCGGCGTAGAACTGGAATCCTTCGGCGAAACGCGGATCGCCGATATTGGTTCTGGTCGGATTCACCGACGGGGTGAACCACTCGGCGCCGTTGTTCATGCCGAAGCAGGCCGCCGAGAAGTAGGGCACCCAGGCGTCGGCGAAGCCCCACCGCGTCCGCCCCGACGAATCGTGCTCGGTCAAAGCCTGGGCGGCGGCCAGGAACTCGTCGAACGACCATGCGTCACGCCAGCGAGCGGGCGGGGTGATCCCCGCATCGGCGAACAAGCGCTGGTTGTAGTACAGGAACACGCCGGACCATTGCTCGGGCAGGGCGTACTGTCCCCCGGCATAGGTGAAGGTGTCGTATAGCGCGGGGTAGCTGTCGGCGCGCAGCTGGGCCGCGTACTGCGGATCACGCTCCAGCAGCGTGTTCAGATCCAGCAGCACACCGCGGTCGGCCAAGCCGGAATACAGCAGTTCCCAGGCCATCAGCACGTCCGGGCATTTACCGCCCGCGCAATAGGTGAGCATCTGCTGCATCGGGTCCGGACCGGACATGATGGTGCGAATCCTGATGTCCGGGTGCCGTTTCCGGAACTCGTCGATGATCTTCAGCCGCACCCGCGCCTCTTCCGGTCTGGCCTGGAAGAAGAAGGTCAGCGCGTCGTCATCGGAGCCGCAGCCGCCGCCGGCCAGCAGCGGGGCCGCCAGCGCCGACCCGAGCAGCGTCCGGCGACGGACCTGGGCGACGGGATCGGCACGCAACACAGCCCTCCTCCGGGCGGATGTGGAGCTTCTTCGACCTCATAGCGGCATTCGTTATACCGGCATACGTCTCGGCTATCGCTGGGTGACGGCCGGCGCATGAACAATATTTCACGTTGCACGCCTGACGGCCGGAATCGGCACGGCGGCGTTCGCCTATCGGATACGTTGTCCTATGTTTCAGCGTCCTAGGGTTCAGCAAGATCCTGCGCGTTTCACAGGAGAGTAGGCAGATGGCGACAATCGAATATCTGCGGACCGATCCCGATCTGCCGCCCGTCGGCGTGGTCGACAAGTCCCCGATCACTCCCGCCAAGAAATTGATCTTCGCCGCGATCGCGGTACTGGGTGCCATCGCCTGGGCGGTGCTCGCCATCTCGCGTGGCGAATCGGTCAATGCGGTGTGGATCGTGATCGCCGCGGTGTCCACGTACATCATCGCGTACCGGTTCTACGCCCGGTTCATCGAACGCAAGATCACCAAGCCGCGCGACGACCTGGCCACACCCGCCGAAATCCTGGAAAACGGCAAAGACTACATGCCGATGGACCGGCGGGTGCTCTACGGACACCACTTCGCCGCCATCGCCGGCGCGGGTCCGCTCGTGGGTCCGGTGCTGGCCGCGCAGATGGGCTACCTGCCGGGGACTATCTGGATCGTGGTCGGTGTGGTGCTGGCCGGCGCGGTGCAGGACTACCTGGTGCTGTGGGTCTCGATGAAGCGGCGCGGTCGCAGCTTGGGTCAGATGGCGCGCGACGAACTGGGCGTAGTCGGTGGCTGGGCGGCCATCGTCGGCGTTCTCGTGATCATGATGATCCTGCTCGCGGTGCTCGCGCTGGTGGTGGTCAACGCGCTCGCGCACAGTCCGTGGGGCGTCTTCTCCATCGGCATGACCATTCCGATCGCGTTGTTCATGGGCGTCTACCTGCGGTTTCTACGTCCGGGCAAGGTCGGCGAGGTGTCCTTGATCGGGTTCGGCCTGCTGCTGCTCGCCATCGTGGGCGGCGGCTGGGTGTCGGAAACCAGCTGGGGCGCCAGCTGGTTCACGCTCTCGCCGGTGACCATCTCCTGGCTGCTGATCGCCTACGGTTTCTTCGCTTCGGTGCTTCCGGTGTGGCTGCTGCTGGCGCCGCGGGATTATCTGTCCACGTTCATGAAGGTCGGCACCATCGTCCTGCTCGCGGTAGGCATCCTGATCACGCTGCCGGTGCTGCAGGCGCCCGCGGTCTCGAGCTTCGCGACCACCGGCACCGGGCCTGCGTTCGCCGGATCGCTGTTCCCCTTCCTGTTCATCACCATCGCCTGCGGCGCGCTCAGTGGTTTCCACGCGCTGGTCTCCTCCGGGACCACGCCGAAGCTGCTGGAGAAGGAATCCCAAGCGCGGATGATCGGCTACGGCGGCATGCTGATGGAGTCGTTCGTCGCGGTGATGGCCATCATCACGGCCACGATCGTCGACCAGCACCTGTACTTCGCGATGAACGCGCCGGCCGGGCTCACCGGCGGCACCGCGGAGAAGGCAGCGGCCTACACCAACAGCCTCGGCCTCAGTGGTCCTCCCGTGACGCCCGCGCAGCTGAGCCAAGCGGCCAGCGACGTCGGCGAGACGACCATCATTTCCCGCACCGGCGGTGCGCCGACGCTCGCGGTCGGCATCTCCGAGGTATTCCACCAGTTCCTCGGCGGCGCGAGTATGAAGTCGTTCTGGTACCACTTCGCGATCATGTTCGAGGCGCTGTTCATCCTCACCACGATCGACGCGGGCACCCGGGTGGCGCGGTTCATGCTGTCGGACGCGCTGGGCAACTTCGGCGGGGCGGCGAAGAAGTTCCGTGATCCGTCCTGGCGGGCCGGGGCGTGGCTGTGCTCGGCACTGGTGGTCGCCGCGTGGGGGTCGATCCTGCTGATGGGCGTCACCGATCCGCTGGGTGGCATCAACACGCTGTTCCCACTGTTCGGCATCGCCAACCAACTGCTCGCGGCGATGGCGTTGACCGTGGTGCTGGTGATCGTGGTGAAGAAGGGCCTGGCTAAATGGGCCTGGATCCCCGGCATTCCGCTGGTCTGGGACCTCGCGGTGACCATGACCGCGTCCTGGCAGAAGATCTTCTCCGCCGACCCGAAGCTGGGGTACTGGAAGCAGCACAGCATCTGCCGGGCCGCGCAGGAGGCAGGCAAACTGTGCCTGACCGCGAAGACCCAGGACGATATGAACGCCATCGTGCGCAATACCTTCATTCAGGGGACCCTGTCGATCGTGTTCGCGGCGCTGGTGCTGATCGTGACGGTTGTCGGCGCGGTGGTCGCCTACCGCACCTGGCGCTCCGGCGAGACGAGCACCACCGAGACACCCGAGGAGCCGTCGAAGATCTTCGCGCCCAGTGGATTCGTCGCCACCGCGGCGGAGAAGGAAGTCCAGAAGCAGTGGGATGAGCTGATCGCGACCGGGCAAGTGCGCGCACCCGGCGCCGCGCACGTGCACGCGCGATGAGCGCTTCCGCGACCACGGGTGCCGACCGGTCCGCGCGACCGGTCGGCACCCGGCTGCGGGCCACGGCACGGGCCTGTGCAGCCGGCGTCCGCGCCGGGATCTGGTGGTTCGACTCGATACTGGGCGGACAGGACTACCGGCGCTACGTCGAGCACCTGCGTCGCAGGCACCCGGAGTGCGCGATCCCGACCGAGCGGGAGTACTGGCGGCAGCGGTACGCCGAGGCGGATCGCAATCCGGCCAACCGCTGCTGCTGAGCAAAATTTTCCGGTGCGCGCCGCCGCATATCGTTGTGGGTGGTTCACATATTCTTCGCCACGCGGCAATGGCGCGATGTCGTGGCGCCTTGGGAGTCGGCGGCCACACCGGTCAACGGTCAACGGTGGCCGATTTCCGCTAGCGCAGGTCCGTCATTGCTGCCATTGTGGGGGACGTGACGATCACGGCATTGGATTTCGAACGGTGCTATCGGGCGGTGACCACCCGAGACTCGCGATTCGACGGACAATTCTTCACCGCGGTGCGGACCACCGGAATCTATTGCCGCCCTTCGTGTCCGGCGATCACCCCGAAGCGGGCCAACGTCTCGTTCCTGCCGACCGCGGCCGCGGCGCAACAGGCCGGCTACCGTGCCTGCCGCCGCTGCCTGCCGGACGCCGCACCGGGCTCGCCGCTGTGGAACACGAGGGCGGATCTGGCCGCGCGAGCGATGCGGCTGATCGGTGACGGCGTCATCGAACGCGGCGGCGTGCCCGCACTGGCCGCCACACTCGGCTATTCGCAGCGCCAGCTCACGCGGGTGCTGACCACCGAGTTGGGCGCGGGACCGCTGGCGCTGGCCCGGGCGCACCGGGCACACACCGCGCGACTGCTGATCCAGACCACCACGATGCCCATGTCCGATATCGCGTTCGCGGCGGGATTCGCCTCCATCCGCCAGTTCAACGACACGGTGCGCGAAGTCTTCGCGGTCAGCCCCACCACCATGCGGACCGAGGCGCAACGCGCACGATCCGGCCGGCCCGCTCGTCCCGCCGTCGGCGCCACCGGCTCGCTCACGCTGCGGCTGCCCTACCGGGAGCCGCTGGACCGCGCCTGGCTGGAGTGGTTCCTGTCCGCGCACGTCGTGCCCGGCCTGGAGCTGTGGGAAAACAGCACGTACACCAGGAACCTGCGCACGCCGCATGGGCACGCCACGGTGCGGCTGAGTTTCCAGCGCGACCACGTGCGGGCGGAGTTGTCCCTGCACGACATGCGTGATCTCGCGCCAACGGTGGCGCGGCTGCGGCACCTGCTGGATCTGGACGCCGATCCGGTCGGGATCGACGAGGCGTTCGGCGTCCGGCCGGATGCGTCCGCGCCGTCCCTGGAGCGACTGTCGGATCACGACACCAGGTCTCTGCCGGACGCCGGCGCGGGCTCGCCGCCGGATGCCGAGTCGATCCCCGATGCCGACCGGATCGGCGCGCTGCGGCCGCCGTTCACGCCGGGAATTCGGGTACCGGGCTGCCTGGATGGAGCGGAACTGTTGCTGCGCACGATGATCGGCCAGCAGATCTCGGTCGCCGCCGCGGCCACGCACACCGCGCGGCTGGTCGAGGCGCTGGGCGAGCGGGTCGACGGTCCGATCCCGCTGCTGTTCCCGACACCGGAAGTGATCGCCGAGCGGGGCGCCGAAATCTTGACCGGCCCGGCACGGCGGATCCGCGCCATCGTCGCCGCCGCGGAGGCGCTCGCCACCGGCGAGCTGCTACTGCACCAGGGGCATACCGCCGCCGACCTGCGCCGCGATCTGCTCGCACTGGACGGCATCGGGCCCTGGTCGGCCGACTACATGACCATGCGCCTGCTCGCCGATCCGGACGTACTGCTGAGCACCGATTTGGTCGTCCGCCAAGGGGCGGCCTTGCTGGGCATCGACCTGACGGATACCGCGCGCTGGGCGCCATGGCGGTCGTACCTGTCGATGCACCTCTGGAAAGCGGCGCTGACCGACCGCGTCACACCTACCAAAGTTCCTGCGCTCGCCACCACGAAAGGCAGTGTCGAATCATGAATGGTCGAATCATGAACGCCAGCACCACCGTTTCCTTCGCAGTCGACGGAATCGGCACTTCTACAGCTGATTTCGCGACTACCGATACGCCACTAGGTCCGTTCACCGCGCTCGTGGACTCGGACGGGGCGGTCCTGGCCTCCGGCTGGACCTGCGACGCGGAGAACCTGCGCGGCCTGATCCATCCCACGCTGCGCCCCGCCCGGCTGCGGCAACGAGCATCGCTGGGCGAAGTCAGCGGCGCCGTCACCGCCTACCACGAAGGCGACCTCACGGCGATCGACCCGATTCCGGTTCGCCAGCAATCCGGGGATTTCCTGGTACATGCCTGGGCGGTGCTGCGTCAGGTCCCCGCGGGAAGCCCGCTCACTTATACCGAGTTCGCCGCCCGCTCCGGCCGCCCGGACGCCACACGTGCCGCCGCCAACGCGTGCGCCCGCAACGCCGCCGCGCTCTTCGTGCCCTGCCATCGAATCCTTCGCGTCGGCGGCGCACTCGGCGGATTCCGCTGGGGGTTGCCGGTGAAGCGTTGGCTACTCGACCACGAGAGCTGAGCGTCCCCGAGCGCACCGATTCATATTTCGAGACATCGGCCAGGAATCGCCGCGTCGCTCGGCACCCGCGGCGTCAGGTACCGCACATCGGAGAACGTCTCGCCCGCATCCAGACGCAGGACACGACCCCGCGTCAAGCGATGGTTGCTTGCAGGCGGGAGCCGGTGCGGCCGCGCAGGACATGCAGACGGCTGGGGATGCGTTGACGCATCTCGTCGACATGGCTGACCACGCCGACCACTCGGCCACCGGCACGCAGTTCGTCGAGAACGCCCATGACGGCGTCGAGGCTGTCGGCGTCCAGGCCGCCGAAGCCCTCGTCGATAAAAAGGGTGTCCAGAACCACGCCACCCGATTCGGCAGCCACGGTGTCGGCCAGACCCAACGCCAATGACAGTGCGGCCATGAAGGTTTCGCCGCCGGAAAGGGTTTTGGCGGGCCGAATGGCCCCGGTGTAATCGTCGCGGATGTCGAGGCCGAGCCCACCGCGGCGACCACGCGGGCCCGCCTTGTCGGAGTGGACGAATTCGTAACGGCCACCGGACATCTTGCGCAACCGCAACGACCCCGCTTGCGCTACTTCTTCCAGACGGGCGGCCAGGACATAGGAGTGCAGGGACATGTGGCGATTGTTCGCACCGCGCCCGGCGACCACATCCGCGAGTCCCTTCAGCTCGTCGAAGGACTGCTGGGCCGGAGTGATCCGGTCGACGGCGGCCCAGAGCTGACCGCACAGGTCCGCCAGCTGACCCGCTCGCCTGCCGGCTTCGGCGTGGGCGGCCACCGCGGCGTTCAAGCGGGCCTGCGCGGCTGCTACCTGGGCGTCCAGCTCGGCCGAGTCAGCCGGCTGCAGCGTCACCGCGGCCTGGATCTCCGGCTCCGCCAGAACGGCCTGCGCGTGGGCACGGGCACGGTCTGCCGCCACGAGTTCCGCTTCGATCTCGGCCAGCCGCTCAGGCGGACGCGAGGCGGCGGCGACAACCTTCGCGTAGGCGGTCAGCAACGCGAGGTCATCGCGGGCACCGCCGCCCGCGGTTACGCCGGAATCGCCACCCTGCCCGGCTGCCTCGAAACCCGCAGCGCGGGCGAGTCTTTCCACACGTTCGGCGATAGTCGAGACCTGCTCGTCTGCGGCCACCGCGTCCGCGCGGGCGTCGCGCAGGGCGGTCGCCTCGGCAACGAGGGCGGTGAGCCGAGCGCGGCGCCGCTCGATGGTCTCGTCGGCGCCGGCGGCGGTGCGCAGACGTTCGGTGAGTTCGTTCCGGCGCTGCTCGGCGGAGGTGATGGTGGCGCCGACCGCACTGCGCCGGGCGGCACATTCGCGCAGCTCATCGTGCACCAGCGTCTGGTCCTCGCGCAGCCGGGCGAGCTCGGTGGTCCGGTCGTCGGCATGCGCGGCCAGCTCTGCGGTGTCCTCGTAACAGTCGGTCGCGGCGCGCAGTGCAGCGGCGAGCTCGACGCGATCGGTGTCGCCGCCGCGCGCGACCAGCGCTTCGATCTCGCGCTCCAACCCGGTGATGCGGGCCAGCGCGCGATCGCGGCTGTCCTCCGCCGCGCGCTCGGCCGCCTGGGCGGCCTCCTCCTCGTCCTTGGCGACCGCGGTCGCGGTGGGCTGGGCGGGCGCGGGATGGACAGCGGAACCGCACACCGCGCACGGACTTCCCTCGATCAGTGCACCGGCCAGCTCGGCAGCCATCCCGGACAGCCTGCGCTCGCGCAGGTCGAGCACGAGTTCCTTCGCGTCCAGGTGGGTCGTGCGGGCAGTATCGAACTCGACCCTGGCGTGATCGAGCGCGGTTCGGCGCGCGGCCAGTTCGACGGCGGCCTTGGCAGCCGTCTGTAGTCGCTGGGTCTCCGCGGTCAGGCCGGGCAGCGCCGCGGCGGCCTCGGTCGCCTCGCGCAGCGCGGCCTCCATCGTGGCGAGCGCGGCGGGCAACTGGTCGCGCCGCTCGGTGAGTTCGATGACGCGTTCGGCCAGCGTCGTGTCCTCGGCGCGCAGCGCGACGAGTTCGTCACCCAGCCGGGCAGCGGTCGCGGCGTCGACGCGTACTTCGTCCAGGGCCCCGATCTGCCCGCTCCAGCGCTGGATCGCCGCGTCGATGTCTGCGCCCTCGCGTAGCTGCGCGTCGTCATCGGACCGGAGCAACTCGGCCGCACCGAGTTCGATGCTTGCCGGCTCCCGCAGCCGCGCCACCAATTGTCTTGCCGCGCTGGCCTTTTCGCTGCCACGCTGCCGCTGGGTCCGGACCGCTGCGCGCGCCTCGTCGATGGCCGCCGCGACCGGCTCGGCCCGGCGCGCCAAGTCGAGTTCGGCTTGTCGCGCACCGCGCCGTTCGGCCCCGGCGGCGTGGTCGTCCAGCTGCTGACGCGCCGCGGCCATCCTGCGGTGCAGCTCGTGCCACCGACGCTGTTGTTCGGCTTGCTCACGAGCCCGCGCCGATTCGTGCTGGCAACGTTCGAGTTCGGTGACGGCGGTCGCGAGATCGGCGCGTGCGGCGGACAGCAGGTCTTCGGACCAGGCGACGGACTCCACCGCGCCGACCGAATCCGCGACTCCGGCCGCCATCCCGACCTGGGTGATCAGTCGCTTGATGCCGTCGGTCCGTACGTCCAGCTCGGCTTCGGCGGCACGGCGTCTGTCGGCCAGCCACTGCTCGGCGGTGCCGAAACGGTGGGTATCGAAGAGCTTTTCGAGCAACTTCTCGCGGTCTTCATTGTCCGACCGCAGGAATCGGGCGAAATCGCCCTGTGGCAGCAGCACCACCTGGAAGAACTGGTCGGCACTCATTCCGAGCAACCGAAGCACCTCTTCCCCGATATCCGCTATCCGAGAGAGATTTTCGCCGTGCCCGTCCAGCCAGGCGAGCGTCGCCTTGGCCGGCACAATGCGCACGCCGGTGCCGTCTCGTTTGGGGCGCGCGAATTCGGGACTACGGGTCAGCCGCAGTCGCCGACCGCCCAGAGTCGCCTCCAGCACCACCCGCGGCGGCGTGTTCTCCGGTGCGTGATCGGAGTGCAGTCGCTTGCTTTCACCACGCGCACCGGGCACCTTGCCGTAGAGACCGAACGCGATCGCGTCCAGCACCGTGGTCTTTCCTGCGCCGGTCTGGCCGTGCAGGAGGAACAAGCCGTCGGAGCCGAGCGCATCGAAGTCGACGACCGTGGTGTCCGCGTACGGGCCGAACGCGGTCATCTCCAGCTTGTGCAGTCTCATATCGCCGCGCCCACGCCCATGGCCGGCTCGCCCGTGCGGTGTCGTCTATCGGCATGCGCGCAGCCCTGTGTCGCCACGCTGCCCTGCCGCCAGGCCCAACCGCTCATGCTCTGTCGCCTATCCGCGTTCGCCGGGCCCTGTATAACCACGCCACCCTGCCGCCGCCTGGCGTGACCGGTCATGCCGTCAACTCCTCGGGCGTGGTCACCGCGCTCATCTGCTCGCGTTCCGCGACGGCGGCGGTCAGCGCGCTCTCCAGCCAGGCCATCTCGCTGCCGGTCGGCGCGCCGCGAACGTCGGTGAGGAAGCTGCGGGCTACGTCGGTGTCGCGGCGGCCGTGCACCCGCTCACGGTAGCGCAGTTCCGGGTTGCCCTCGGGCCGTGCCCATTCGACGTGCACGGCGTAGGGAAACCGTGCTCTGAGTTTGCGCATGGCGTCGACCGGGCGAGCGGTGTCGGTGAGCATTGCGGAGACGTAATGCTCTTCGGACTCGCTGTGCCCCACATCGCTCAGCAACTCGTCCAGGGTGCCGGTGAGTTTGCTCAGTCCCCGGATCGTCGGCAGATCCCGGCGCCGTACCGCGCACAAGCCCGCCCCGTCCAAATCGACGATCCACACCGCCTTGCGATGCGAGTTCTCGGCGAACGAGTACGGCAGCGGCGAGCCGCAGTAGCGCACCGACTCCGCCAGCGTCTGCGGCGAATGCAGATGGCCGAGCGCCACGTAGTCGATGCCTTCGAAAGCCGCCAACGGCACCGTCTCCACTCCCCCGACCGAGATCGACCGTTCCGACCCGGTGGCCGCGCCACCGACTACGAAGGCATGCGCCAGCACAACCGTCCGCGCATCCGGCCGCCGCGCGATGTCGGCGCGGATGCGTGCCATCGCCGCGGCCAAGATCTCCGCGTGCGAACGGGCCTGCGGCACATCCAGTTCGGCCCGGGTGATCTCCGGTTCCAGGTACGGGATGCCGTAGCACGCGACGAGCCCATGAGCGTCCTGGAGCAGAATGGGGCGATCGGCATCGGCGACCGTGGTGCGCAGATGCAACCCGCCCGCGGCGGCGAAACTGGCGCCGGCACCCAGCCGGGCCGGCGAATCGTGGTTACCCGAGGTGGCGACGATCTGCGCCCCCGCCGCACGGATGGCCTCGAATCCCCGGTTGCACACCGCGATCGCGTCGGCGCTCGGGATCGACCGGTCGTACACGTCGCCTGGCAGCAGTACCACGTCGACCGACTCCTCGGCAACCAGCTCCGCGATGGCGGTCAGTGAACGAGCTTGGTCGGCAAGCAGATCGACACCGTGAAACGTGCGCCCGATGTGCCAGTCCGAGGTGTGCAGCATCCGCATGCCGCGAAACCGTAGGGCAACCCACCGACAGACTTCAATCGCCCCGCCCGCCGCGCCGGGTTTGCCCAGGCACGGCACGGCGTGTCCGCCGGATCGGACGACGTGTTCGGTCACCCGGCCCGGATCGTCACGCAGGTTGCCGGGCACGCCGAAGCTTCCCAGCCATCGCGGTACCGACGATCCCGTAGGCCATGCGGCGGTCGCCGCGGCGGACCTCCATCCGCACGGCTACATCGCGGTTTCGACTGGATCAGCGCATCGGAGCGAACGGGCACCCGTGCGCGATCCGCACGAGCTGGAAGCCGAATCTCCGGTGCCTGCGATCGCCCCGGTGGATACCTGAGCCGCTGGGTGACCTCAGCCGACATGGGTGGGTAGCCGCAGGCCTATGGCCGTGCCGCGACGCCACCGAGTGCGGCGGCAACTAGGGTGCATAGCGTGGCTGCTTCCGAACGTGCGCGATCCCGGGTGCCCGCGGCGAAACGCTCGATCCTGCCGTCGGTACCGGGAACCCCTATCGGCGCGGCGGTCCTGATCGCGGCTGCCTGCACGTTTGTGGGATTCCTGATCGACGCGGCGGGCGGAGGCGGCGAGCTGACCGGTACGTTCGCCACGCTGTACATCGTCGGATGTGTGGCGGCTGTCGCGGCGGTGCGCTACCGCGGGCTGTTCAGCACGATGGTATTGCCGCCGCTGCTGCTGTTCGTCGCTGTGCCGCTGGCCTATCAGCAGCTCATCGGCCGCGGCTCGACCTCGGTGAAGGACATCCTGCTCAACCTGGCGATCCCGCTGGTGTACCGCTTCCCGACGATGATGCTGGCCACGGTCGTGGTAGCGCTGATCGGCGGTGCCCGAATCCTGCTGCACCGGCGCGAACAGGAGGCCAGTGGACCGCTCCCCGTGCGCCGCGGTGGGAGGAAGCCGCCCGCCAAGAAGGCCGGGCCCACTCGCGCCTCCGGCACGCTCGCGGACGCCGCGCGGCGCAGGGCCCGCCGTCCACGGACCGAGCCCGATGAGCCCGACCTGGATGACGTGAACCAGCCCGCCTCCCGTCCGTCCCGCCGAGCGGCGGCCCAGGTCGCCGACGCCCCGCCCCGGGTCACCCCGTCCCGGCCACGCGAAAGCCGTGCCCCGGCACGCGGCGGCTCCCGCCCGACCGGGGCGATGGCCCGCGCCGAAGGCGAAGCACCGCGCACGGCAGGCGCCCGCCGGGAAATCCCTCCGCATCCGCAACCCAACGTGCGTTACCGCGATTCGACTCGCACCGAGCGGCGCAGGCCGGAGAATCTATAGCCGCCTGCCCGGCATGGACCGGCGATGAACCTCAGGCCGGATCAGCGGCGGGCTCAGGCGTTCATCCGTCGGCTCGGATTTCAGCGCTCGGCTCGGATTTCAGCGGCGGGCTCGGGTGTTCTCAGCGGCGGGTCTCGCGCAGTTCGCGGGGCAGCGCGAAGACGAGTGTCTCGTTTGCCGTGGTGACCGGCTGGACATCGCCGTATCCGTGCCCGGCCAGCATGTCCAGGACGCCGCGGACCAGGATCTCCGGGACCGACGCGCCGGAGGTGATGCCGATCGTCCGGACGCCGTCGAGCCAAGCCGGATCGACCTCGCGGGCGAAGTCCACCAGGAAGGCGGCCTTGGCGCCCGCCCCGAGCGCGACCTCGACCAGGCGCACCGAGTTCGAGGAGTTGCGGGAACCGACCACGATCACCAGGTCGCATTCCGGCGCCATCGCCTTCACCGCGACCTGACGGTTCTGCGTGGCATAGCAGATGTCGTCGCTCGGCGGATCCTGCAAGGCGGGGAAGCGCTGCCGCAGCCGCTGCACCGTCTCCATCGTCTCGTCCACGCTCAGCGTGGTTTGCGAGAGCCAGATCACCTTCGACTCGTCACGCACGCTGACCTTGTCCACCGCGTCCGGTCCGTCGACCAGCTGGACGTGCTCGGGCGCCTCACCGGCGGTGCCCTCGACCTCCTCGTGGCCTTCGTGACCGATCAGCAGAATGTCGTAGTCGTCGCGGGCGAACCGCTTGGCCTCCTGGTGCACCTTGGTCACCAGCGGACAGGTCGCGTCGATGGTGTGCAGGTTGCGCGCCGCGGCGGATTCGTGCACCGCGGGCGAGACACCGTGCGCGGAGAAGACGACGACCGCGCCCTCCGGAACCTCGTCGGTCTCGTCGACGAATACCACCCCGCGCGCACGCAGCGTCTCCACCACGTGCCGGTTGTGCACGATCTCCTTGCGCACGTAGATCGGCGCGCCGTGCTTCTCCAGCGCCTTCTCCACGGTTTCGACGGCACGGTCCACGCCGGCGCAGTACCCGCGCGGCTCGGCGAGCAACACACGCTTTCCGCCGTCGGCGTTTGCGACACCTGCCGAGCGGGCGATTCCGACGTTCAAGGCAATGGCCGAAGACATGCCCACAGGATACGTGCGGCCGGGGGGCCGGCCACGTCCGGGAGTTGTCCGCCACATCGCCGCCGCAGCGACCGGGTTCAGGCCGTGAGCTGGGCCGCAAGACCATCGCGGACCACTGGGCGCCGCGACGCGCGGGTGATCGGGGCGAGTGCTCGCGCCGGGACCCGCGGTCTATTCTCCGGGTATGAGCGCAGCGCCGCGAAATTCTGGCCGATCCGCCACCCGCCGAGGCAGACGGATCAGCGACTGGCGCACGCCTATCTTTTGCATAACACACCATTTCGGGCAGGCTGGGACCATGGTTCGACCACCCTTCCTGGCCCGGGTCGCCGCCGGCGCCGCCGTCTACGCCCTCGAGGAAACCCGCCGGCTCCCCACGGCGGCAGTGAATTTCCCGATCACGGCGATCAGTCAGCTGCTGCAGACGACGATGCACGTCCAACAGTTCGTGACCAGCCTGGCACTGAAGGGCGACGCGGTTTTCGACCGTTTGTCCAACCGCCCGGTCGAACAGCCGGAGTGGGCCACGTTCGACGAGGACCGCACCGACGACCCGAACCCAGCCCCCTTCGACACCAGTCGATTCGATCTTTACGCCGACGAAGACCACGACCCGTACCGTGCGGTCGAATCCTTCGCGGAAGCCACCTCCCGCGCCGGCGCGACCAACGGTCACGTCGCCCCGGCCCCCACCATCGACGATTCGTTCGAACCGGCTGCTACCGAACCGACAACCGCCGAACCGAAAACCGCTGAGCCGCAAGCCGAATCGGCCGCGGACGCGCCCGGAATCATCGAACCCGAAGTCGCCAGGCGCTACGGCTACACCGACATGACCTTGGCCCAGCTGCGCGCCCGGCTGCGCATGCTGACCGTGGAAGATCTCACCGCGCTGCTGGAGTACGAGCAGCACACCCGCGCCAGGGCGCCGTTCGTGACCATGCTGACGAACCGGATCGCCACCGTGCGGGCCCAGTGACCGACCCGCGGACGCCGCCGGCATCGACGGCCGGCCGGGAAACCTCTGGGCAACCCGCCGCCAACTCCGCCGAGCACCCCTGGCCGGTGCGTTCGGTGGCCATCAAGGTCGCCCAGTGGATCGACCGGCTCGGCAGCGTGTGGGTAGAGGGTCAGATCACCCAGATCAACCTGCGCCCCGGCACCCGAACCGCGTTCCTGGTGCTGCGCGACCCGTCCGCCGACATGTCCCTCTCGGTGACCTGCGATCCGGACCTCATCCGCAATTCCCCCGTCCCGCTGCACGAGGGCAGCCGAGTGGTGGTCTATGGCAAACTCTCCTTCTTCACCGGGCGCGGCACGATCTCCTTGCGTGTGCTGGAGATCCGGCCCATCGGCATCGGCGAACTGCTGGCCCGCATCGAGCGGCTGAAGGCGCTGCTGGACGCCGAGGGCCTGTTCGATCCCCGGCTCAAGCGCCCGATCCCGTTCCTGCCCGGAACGATCGGCCTGATCACCGGCCGCGCGAGCGCCGCGGAGCGGGATGTGCTGAGCGTCGCGCGAAATCGGTGGCCGGCCGTGCGTTTCGAGATCCGCAATACCGCGGTGCAGGGACCCACCGCGGTGCCGCAGCTGCTCGCCGCGCTGGCCGACCTCGATCGCCACCCCGCCGTGGAGGTGATCGTGCTCGCCCGCGGCGGCGGCAGCGTGGAAGACCTGCTGCCGTTCTCCGACGAAGCGCTGTGCCGCGCCATCGTGGCCGCGACCACGCCGATCGTCAGCGCGATCGGCCACGAACCGGACAACCCGCTCAGCGACTTCGTCGCGGATCTGCGCGCGGCCACCCCGACCGACGCCGCCAAGCGCATCGTCCCGGACGCCGCCGCCGAGCTGGCGTGCGTCGGTGAGCTACGCGGCCGCAGCGCCGCCGCGCTGCGTGGCTGGGTCGACCGGGAGACCAGGGCGCTTGCCCAGTTGCGCTCGCGGCCGGTGCTCGCCGACCCCCTGCGCGAGATCGACCGCCGCCAGGAAGAGATCGAGCGCCTGCGTACTTCGGCGCGTCGCTGTGTTCAGCAGTATCTCCGCACCGAATCCACCGCAACCACACATCTGCGCGAGAAACTCACGGCAGTAGGCCCGGCCGCGACGCTGGCCCGTGGCTACGCTGTCGTGCAGCGCGTCACCGGCCGGGACCGGGTGGTGGTGCGTTCGATCGAGGACGCGCCCGCGGGCAGCCAGCTGCGCATCCGGGTCGCCGACGGCGCCGTCACGGCCGCCGCGCTCGGTACCAAGGCGCTCGGCGCGAAGAGCGACGCAGCCAGCGCCGCGCACCGACAACCAGCGAATGAGTGAGCAGTCGCGCGTCGGCACCGCACACCGACACAGCACCGCGCACCGACACAGGGAGGAATGACCTTGGCCGACTCCGGCAAGTCCACGGGTAAGGACGAGACCGGCGCCGACCCCGCCGACGAACTGGCCGAGATCGCCGGCTTCGGCTACGAACGCGCCCGGGACGAACTGGTCAATGTGGTGAAGATCCTCGAGCAGGGTGGCCTCGACCTCGACGAATCCCTCGCCCTGTGGGAACGCGGCGAGGCGCTGGCCAACCGCTGTGAAGAGCACCTGGCAGGCGCACGCAAACGCGTCGAGGACGCGCTGCACCGCTCCGACCTGGAGCAACCGGAATGACCATCCGCCGCGGGCGCCGACATCGTCTACGCCCTGCGCGACGAGCCGCGGGCGTACGCCGCTTCTTCGTCCGTGACCCCAGCGGGACCGTCGTCAACGTGGTGAGCCACCACTGACCGACGGACCCCGCTGGGTCGCCGTCTAGCGCCGTACGGATGTGGCGCGGAACCGGGCTACGCCGTCTTGTGTACCGACCCGCTGGAACCCGGCCTTCTCCAGCACACGCACCGACGGCGGGTTGGCGAGTTCGACATCGGCGTGCACCACGCGAACGCCGGGCGCGGTGAACGCGTGGGCCGTCAGCGCGACAGCCGCCTCGGTGGCGTAGCCGCGACCACGCCGCGACGCGACGACGCCGTACCCGAGCTCCAGATCACCGTCCAGCGGCGGCCAGAACAACCCGATCGATCCGACAACGAGCCCGCTGGCTCGCTCGACGATCAACCGGTGCCCGAAGGGTCCGAGCCAGTCCGGATGCTCGTCGAACAGTCCGGCGATAACACGATCACCCTCGGCCGGGAAATCCGCAGGCCACGCGGCCGCGCGCCGGTCATCGAGTATGGCGGCCGCCTCGTCGGCCGTCCACGACCGCAGGACGAGACGTTCAGTGATCAGATCTGGGGACACAACAAGAGACACGTGACACTCCTGGTCATCGAAGAGGACCGGTCCGCGTCGACGCGTCTGTGGAGTCAGGGGCGCGCGGACCGGAGGAAGGCATGCGGAAGACAGCTGAGGACAGCCATATTCATCAACCTCCGATATCCGGTTCGGCACGTGTCTCGCGCCGCGGCCGGCCCAACTGCCGTAGGTGACCGCAGGCAAGCAAACCCACTTGTGACACATACAAGGTTATCGGCAGGATAGTGCCAGTGGATGCGGAGCGCGACGTCCGAGCACGGATGCTCGCCGAAGGACGCACACGGCCGGCGAATAGGAGTCGATCGGACCTGGTCGCGGACATGCGCCGTCGACTGAACAGCGAATCCGTCGACTCCGAGGGCCGAGCAATTTCGGCGTTGCAGGCACTTCGCGACGACGAGCCCTGTTGATGCTCTACCTGGACACCAGCGCGCTGGTGAAGCGTCAGGGCTTCAGCGGCTGGGCGGCGGTGATCGCCTGGGCGAGGGTGGTGAATGCCGCTTGGTTGCCCGCGCCGGTGATCAGCACCCGGGATCGGCCGAGGTCGGCGATCCACGCGGTTTCCGAGCCCGGTTCGGTGTAGACGATCCACTTCTGCGCGCCGATCTGCTCGGTGCCGCCGGCGTACCGGGATCCGAGAACGAACCGAGCCAGCGCCTCCTCGGTCGCGTTGCTCTGCGTGAATCGCATGTAGGTGCCCTGCGGCGTGATGTAGCCCACGGTGCTGACCGGTCCGCCGCCCTGGCCGCCGATGGACTCGCGGCTGCCGGAGTTCGGCGTCCAGTCCGCGGGCAGAGCGGGCTCACGGATCGGGAACGGCAGGGATTTCGCGTCGGCGGTGAGCGCCGCCCGCACGTCGAAATGCGGAATCGTGCCCTGTGTCGGACCGTTCGCGGCGAAACTGCACTGGCTGGCCAGGCCCGCGAACACCACGGCGATCAAAACCAGCGGGATCAGCGACCAGAACAGATCCCGGTAGTCGTTCATGATGCGTGGCTTTTGGTACGACACGCTCCCAGTATCCACTCATGGCGCGGCACTGCCCCGGCGCACCCCGAATCGCCCGGGCCAGGGGTGTACGACCGTGCCACCCGGAATGAGACAATTGACCCGCACGAACCGACGCACAGGAGGCACCCCGCAATGACGGCAACTTCCCCCAGCACCAGCCGCCGCGAGGCGCCCGACCGCAACCTCGCACTGGAACTGGTCCGCGTGACCGAGGCCGGGGCGATGGCCGCTGGCCGGTGGGTCGGACGTGGCGACAAGGAGGGGGGCGACGGCGCCGCCGTCGACGCCATGCGGCAGCTGGTCAGCTCGGTGTCCATGCGCGGCATCGTCGTCATCGGCGAGGGCGAGAAGGACGAGGCGCCGATGCTGTACAACGGCGAGACCGTCGGCGACGGCACCGGACCCGAAGTGGACTTCGCGGTGGACCCGATCGACGGCACCACGCTGATGTCCAAGGGCGTGCCCGGCGCGATCTCCGTGCTCGCGGTCGCCGAGCGCGGCGCGATGTTCGACCCGTCGGCGGTGTTCTACATGCACAAGATCGCCGTCGGCCCGGACGCCGCCGACGTGATCGATATCTCGGCCCCGATCGGTGAGAACATCAGCCGGGTCGCCAAGGCCAAGAACTCCGCGAAGTCCGACCTGACCGTCTGCATCCTGGACCGTCCCCGGCACGCCGAGCTGATCCAGCAGGTCCGCGACGCCGGCGCCCGGATCCGCCTGATCTCCGACGGCGACGTCGCGGGCGCGATCGCCGCCGCCCGGCCGGACTCCGGCACCGACATCCTGGTCGGCATCGGCGGCACGCCCGAGGGCATCATCGCCGCCGCCGCGATGCGCTGTATGGGCGGCGAGCTCCAGGGCATGCTCGCCCCGAAGGACGACGAGGAGCGGCAGAAGGCCATCGACGCCGGCCACGACCTCGACCGCGTGCTCACCACCCGAGACCTGGTCTCCGGCGACAACGTCTTCTTCTGCGCCACCGGCGTCACCGACGGCGACCTGCTGCGCGGCGTGCGCTACTTCGGCGGCGGGGCGTCCACCCACTCGATCGTCATGCGCTCGAAGTCCGGCACCGTCCGCATGATCGACGCCTACCACCGCCTGACCAAGCTGCGCGAGTACTCGTCGGTCGACTTCATCGGCGACGAGCACGCCGTCCCACCACTGCCGTGATATCGGCGGCGCCTGCGGCGCCGCGTGCTCTCGGCCTCTTTATGGCTCTCGTTTGCGCGACCGCCGTGCCCGCGACAAAGTCGCCACGGCGGTCGCTCGGCCGCGTAGCCCAGAAGGAGGCCGCGAACAACGCAGCGCCGCAGACGTTGCAAATAGGATTACGGCATGACCGAGCAGACGCAGTACCGCATCGAACACGACACCATGGGCGAGGTTCGGGTTCCGGTGGACGCGTTGTGGCGAGCGCAGACTCAGCGGGCCGTGGAGAACTTCCCGATCAGCGGACGCGGCTTGGAACGCGGCCAGATTCGCGCGCTCGGCCTGTTGAAAGCGGCGTGCGCCACGGTGAACCGCGAGCTGGGTCTGCTCGATCCGGTGCAGGCCGACGCCATCATCGAGGCGGCCGGCGAGATCGCCGACGGCAAGCACGACGACCAATTCCCGATCGACGTCTTCCAGACCGGTTCCGGTACCAGCTCGAACATGAACGCCAATGAGGTGATCGCTTCGCTGGCCGAGGCCCGGGGCGTCACGGTACACCCGAACGACCATGTGAACATGTCGCAGTCGTCGAACGACACCTTCCCCACCGCGACGCATCTCGCTGCCACCGAGGCCGTCATCACCGATCTGGTGCCCGCACTGGAGCATCTGCGCCTGGCGCTGCTGGACAAGTCGACCGAGTGGCGCACTGTGGTGAAGTCCGGCCGCACTCATCTCATGGACGCCGTCCCGGTGACCCTGGGCCAGGAGTTCGGCGGTTACACCCGCCAGGTGGCGGCGAGTATCGACCGCATCATGGCGACGCTGCCGCGGCTGGGCGAGCTGCCGATCGGCGGAACGGCAGTCGGCACCGGGCTCAACGCGCCGGAAGGCTTCGGCGCGAAGGTCGTCGCGGAGCTGGTGCGCGCCACCGGCATCGACGCGCTGCGCGAGGCCGAGGACCACTTCGAGGCGCAGGCCGCGCGGGACGGGCTGGTCGAGGCCTCCGGCGCGCTGCGCACGATCGCGGTGAGCCTGACCAAGATCGCCAACGACATCCGCTGGATGGGCTCGGGCCCGCTGACCGGGCTGGCCGAGATCCAGCTGCCCGATCTGCAGCCGGGCAGCTCGATCATGCCGGGCAAGGTGAATCCCGTGCTGCCCGAGGCGGTTACCCAGGTGGGCGCGCAAGTGATCGGCAACGACGCCGCGGTCGCCTTCGCGGGCGCGGGCGGCGCCTTCGAGCTGAACGTGTACATCCCGGTGATGGCGCGCAACCTGCTGGAGTCGATTCGCCTGCTGGCCAATGTTTCCCGCCTGTTCGCCGACAAATGCGTGCGCGGCTTGGTCGCCAACGTCGAGCATCTGCGCTCCCTCGCCGAGTCCTCCCCATCTATCGTCACTCCGCTGAACTCCGCGATCGGGTACGAGGAGGCGGCCGCGGTCGCCAAGGAAGCGCTCAGAGAGAAGAAGACGATTCGTCAGACCGTCGTCGACCGCGGACTGATCGGTGCGAAACTGACCGAGGAGGAACTCGACCGCCGACTCGACGTGCTCGCCATGGCGAAGCCAGAAGACCCGGCCTGACCAGAACGAACGCCGCATCGCACCGAAACGGGGTGGCGTTCGGCCGACGCGACTACTTATTCGCCTAGCTAACCCATCAGCTGATTTCGCGGAGACATGGGTAACTCACCGGGTACGCCCAGGACCCGCGCGACTCCCAGCGCAGGCCCTGAACGCAAACCCGTTGTCTCCCAACCTGTACGGCCTAAAGCCCCGCAGCGGCGGACAAGTGCGCGAGTTCGTCGCGCGCCAGCCGGCCGTCCGGACCGAAATCGGTGCGGGTGAAGACGTTCCACCGCTTCAGCAGCGGAGCGAAGACCAGTTCGCCCTCTGCGGCGCGATCGTAGACGCCGGCCGCGGCCAGCACTTCGTCGCTGCTGCGGCCGTCCGGGAGGATTATGGCGGGGACTTCGAAACCGGCGACTCGGTCCGCGATCGCGCGCATGGCCTGGTCCGGGACCAGCTCCAGTGCTGCCGCGATCAGATCGGCGAAGACTGCCGACTGCAGTTCGTCATCCAGCGCGATCCGCTCGGCGATCGCGGTGACCTGCGGGTTTTCCTGGAGCGCCGCGATGTTGCGATGCCGCAGCGCGCTGCTGGCCTCCTCGAACGCGCAGGTGGCCAGCGCGTCGAGCAGATGCATCGCCGGGCGGCGGAAGCCCTTGGTCATCTGCTCCATGCGCAACCGCTCCAGCTCCACCGGGTCGACCGCCCTGGTGACCATGAGGTAGTTGCGGATCATGATCTCGTGCCGGTTCTCCTCGGCCGTCCAGCGCCCGACCCAGCGCCACCACGCACCGGTGCGCAGGTACTTGCCCACCTCCCGGTGATATGAGGGCAGGTTGTCGGCGATCAGCACGGAGACGGTCAAGGCCAGTCTGGCGGTTTCGCTCAGCTCGGACTGTTCCGGCGTCCAGTCGATGCCGCCGAGGAATGCGAAGTTACGCCCGTTATCCCACGGCACGAAGTCGTGTGGCTGCCACCCGTCGGCGGCGTCGATGTGCTTGCGCAGAATCAGTTCTACGTCCACCGCGAGCGATTCGAGCAGTTCGCGATCGGTCAGGAGAGTTTGCACCGAGACAACCTTGCGGTTCGGCCCGCGAAGCGCGGGGTGGATGGATGGGGTCGACTGGCAGTCCGGGACCGCCGGTCCCGGACGCCGAATACCGGGTTACGACTTCGGCGTGACGGTGATAGTACCGTCCACCCAGGTGATGGTGCCGCCGGCGAAATCGCTCTGCTTACCGCCGGGGATGTCCTTCTCGTCGCTGATCGGGTAGCCGAGCTTGCCCTGCGCGCCGCCGTTGTCCTCCCATGCCTTGCGGATCTCGCCCCACACGATATGCGGTTCGCCGTCCTTGGCCTGGGAGATCGTGCCGCCGGCGAAGTCCTGGTATTCGCCCTCGGCGGGGCCGTCCTGCTCGGCTGCCAGGGGAAGGCCGAGCGGTCCGGTCGGGCCACCGTTCTGCACGTACTTGTCATAGATGTCGCCGGACACGGCGATCTCCCCGCTCGGGGTCATGATCCTGGTCTCGTCCGCGGCGGCGCCCGGTGTGCCCGTGGTGCGGTCGGAGTTGTCCCGCGTCGTGGTGTGGTGCATGGCGGTGGTGGTCGGTGACGCGATGGTGGTGAACCTGCCGGTCGTAGTGGCACCGGTCTGCGTGTTGTCATCGTTGCCGCAGCCGGCCGCGACCAGCCCCGCCGCGGCGAGCACTGCGGTGAATCCAGCCGTTCGTCGAGCGAAGTGGTGCATGTCCATCCTCTCGCAAAGGGCTACCGGCACACCACGGGCTCGGTGACGGCGTGCGTAGCCTCGGCCGATTGCCGGAAATGACCCGGCGATCGACAAGCGATCACCGGGTCATACCGAACAGCTATCGCGGCGGATAATACCCGCCGGATATGAGGTGAAACACGCCGCTGGACGACACGCCGAGTCAAGCGTTGGGGCCGTACTCCTCCAGCATCTCCGTGACCAACGCCGCGATCGGCGACCGCTCGCTGCGGGTCAGTGTGATGTGCGCGAAAAGTGGGTGGCCCTTCAACTTTTCGATCACCGCCGCGACGCCGTCATGCCTGCCGACGCGGAGATTGTCCCGCTGGGCCACGTCGTGCGTGAGCACCACCCGGGACCCGGTTCCGAGCCGGCTGAGCACCGTGAGCAGCACATTCCGCTCCAGCGACTGGGCTTCGTCGACGATCACGAAGGAGTCGTGCAGCGACCGCCCACGAATGTGGGTCAGCGGCAACACCTCCAGCATGTCGCGGCTGAGCACCTCCTCCAGCACCTCACGGCTGGCCAGCCCGTCGAGCGTGTCGAACACCGCCTGCGCCCACGGACCCATCTTTTCGCTCTCGGTGCCGGGCAGGTAGCCGAGTTCTTGGCCGCCGACCGCGTATAGCGGACGGAATACCACCACCTTGCGTTGGGTGCGCCGTTCCAGCACCGCCTCCAGACCCGCGGTCAACGCGAGCGCGGACTTGCCGGTGCCGGCCCGGCCGCCGAGCGAGACGATGCCGACGCTCTCGTCCAGCAGCAGGTCGAGTGCGATCCGCTGCTCGGCGGAGCGACCGTGCAACCCGAACGCTTCACGCTCGCGCACCAGCTGCACCCGCTTGTCCGGGGTGATCCGGCCGAGGGCACTGGAGCTGCTGCCGAGCAACCGGATACCGGTGTGGCAGGGCAGTTCTCGCGCTTGGTCCAGATCTATCGCGGACTCGGCGTAGAGCTGATCGATCTGGGACGAGCTGACATCCAGCTCCACCATCCCGGACCAGCCGGAGGTGATCACGTCCTGTGCGTGGTATTCGTCGGCGTCCAAGCCCACCGCACCGGCCTTGACGCGCAGCGGAATGTCCTTGGACACCAGGACCACTTCGCGTCCCTCCGCCGCCAGGTTGAGCGCACAGGCGAGGATTCGGGAATCGTTGGTGTCGGTGCGGAACCCGACCGGGAGGACCGCGGGATCGGTGTGGTTCAGTTCCACCTGCAACGTTCCGCCCTCGGTGCCGATCGGCACCTGCTGATCCAGCCTGCCGTACTGCAGGCGCAGATCGTCCAGGTTGCGCAGGGCTTCCCGCGCGAACCAGCCCAGCTCGTGATGGTGCCGTTTGGCTTCGAGTTCACTGATGACCACCAGCGGTAACACCACGTCGTACTCGCCGAACCTGGTGAAGGACCAAGGATCCGACAGCAGGACCGACGTGTCGATGACGAAGGTTTTGCCGGGTAATTGCGAGGGGCGGGCCCCCTTCGCGGCGGCTCCGCCTTTCGCGGAGCGGGAGTTCGCCGAGGGAGCGGGAACGGAGCGTGCAGCAGTCACGGTGGGCTCCTCTGTGTTCGTGCGGCACTCGCACGAACGATCGCGCTGGACCGGTCCGTCCTGATGGGCCCGACGTTGCCGTCAGGTGCCACTAGGGCCGGGTGCCGGCCCCCTCGTACTGAGCAACTCAGTCACGGTCAGGACCTCCCGTACGAGCCACACCGCCGCGGCCCGCACATTCGACGCTACCTGCGAACCTCGCGTGCGCGCTCGGAGACAGGGCGGCAGGTCCGTGAATTTGTCGTAAACCGGACGGTCGCCAGGCTCAACGCAGCAGGTCGAGCAGTACCGTGACATGGCTGTTCGCCGGATCCTGTACGGCGGTGAGCAAAGTGACCGGACCTTCGGCGGCCAGCGCGCGCAATTCCCGCAGATCTTGCTGAGCCTGCGCAGTCGCGAGTTCGGCCCGATAGCGGCGGACGAACTCGGTGGCGCGGGCATCCCGGTCGGCGTGCAACCAGCGCCGCAGTTCGGTGGACGGGGTGAGCTCCTTGGGCCAGCGGTCGACCCGGGCTTGCGCCTTGCTGATCCCTCTCGGCCAGAGGCGGTCGACCAGCACGCGGGCGCCGTCGCCCAGGTCCGGTGTCTCGTAGACGCGTTTCACCCGGAATCCGGGCGGCGGTCGGCGTGTCATGGTAGTCATCGCAGCACGGTGCCGACATTTTGCCGGGATACGCCACGCAGTCGCCGCCCGCCCGATCCGGCGGATAGAGTCGCTGGTATGTCCGGTAACAAGGATTTGGAGAAGCTGTCGTCGAAGGAGCTGCACGACCGAGCGATGAAGTTGGCCGTGCGGCGCGGTGACGTCAAGTTCCTCTGGCGGCTGCTCACCTCGATCCCGGCCGCGGAGGCCGCCGCGGGCAATGTCGGCGAGAGCGAGGCGGACATCAAATATGTGCTGCCCATGATCGACGACTACATCCACGCGGGTGACAGCGCGGTTGCCGAGGTGTTGCGGCCGGTCTACCTGGAGTACCTGACCCAGCACTCCACGTGAGTCCGCGCATCAGCCGCGCTGGTTACCACGCGCCATTGCCGCCCGCCAGAGGCCGACAGCTGTGCCACCGAGGAAGTTCTCCCAGCTGAAATGGTCGTGCCACAGGATGATTCGGCCCTCGTGTAGCTCGAACGTGCCCGTCACCCAGAACCCGATGCGCACCGGCCCGAAGCGCAGGTAATCGGTGCGATCGGTGAGCACGATGTCACCGTCGGCGGCGATGTGGTGCATGTCGGCACCGAAGCCGAGCCACTCGCGGCGTAGGCCGCGCAGTACGCCGCCAGCCCGGCCGGCGCCGCGCACATCGGGCAGCGAGGTGTTCTTCCAGACGACGTCCGGGTGCAGGAGGTCGATGGCCTCCTCCGGCGCGCCCAGTGCCAGCGCGGCGAAGAACTCCCGCACCGTGGTGATCGAGTCCTGTTTCAGGTCGGGTTCGTCGGTCATATTCCGAGCGTAAGCCGCGCTGGTCAGCGACGACGCGCGATGAGCACGGCAAGTCCATCGAGGATGCGCTCGATGCCGAACCGCAGCGCGCCTTCCCCACCCGCGGCCGCGCCTTCCTCGGCGAACGCGGCGGCCGCCGCCGGGTAACGATCGGCCGCGGCGGCGACCATCTCGGCGAACTGCTGCGCGATCTGTTTCTCGAACGCCTCGGCGTCCAGCCCGCGCACCTGCTGCACCAGACTGCGCGCGTGGCCGGTCAGCAGGACGATGGCGTCCAGGCGTTCGGCGTGGGTGAGTCCGGTTTCGGCGAGCGCGCCGAGGGCGGATTCCATCCAGGCCATCTCGTTCGGGCCGATCGGCCGTACGCCCACCGACACCTCCAGCGACCAGGGATGATCGCTGAAGCGCTGGTAGAGCGTCTCGCACCACACGCCGAGTTGGTCGCGCCAAGGCTCCTCGCCCGGGGCCGACCCGGAAATCTGCGGGGGCGCGCCGAGCGCGGTATCCACCATGAGCGCGACGAGTTCGGCCTTGCCGGGAATGTAGCGGTACAGCGACATCTTCGTGAACCCCAAGCGCTCGGCCAGCCGCTGCATGGACAGGTTGGCCAAGCCCTCGGCATCAGCGAGCGCGACCGCCTCCGCGACGATCCGTTCCACCGACAGCGCGGGTTTCGGCCCGCGTTTGGGGCGCTGCTGCGTGCCCCAGAGCAGTTCCAGGGCGGTCGGTGTCGGCATGAGGCGAGTCCTTCCGGAAAACGACTTGACGTAGAACTGTGTCTACCATACTCTATTTTGCGTCCAATGGATACAGTTTCCTATGGACACTAATTACTCGGGAGCTGATACTCATGCACAACACCACCGTCCTGCTCTCCGGCGCCGGCATCGCCGGACCCGCCCTGGCCCATTGGCTGCATCGCTACGGATTCGCCGTCACCGTCGTCGAGCGAGCTCCCGCCTTGCGCCCCGGCGGGCAGGCCGTCGATTTCAAAGGCCATACCCACCGCACCGTCCTGCAACGGATGGGCATCCTGGACGCGGTCGAAGAACACAAGACCGGCACCACCGACACCGTGTTCATCGACCAGCGCGGCACGCGGCTCGCCCTGATGCCGGGCGATTTCACCGGCGGCGACGTGGAGATCCTGCGCGGCGACTTGTCCGAGATCCTCTACCGACGCACCGCCGACCACTGCGAATATCTGTTCGGTGATTCGATCACCACGCTGACCGAGACCGGGGACGGCGTTCATGTCGAGTTCGAGCACGCGCCCGCACGCATCTTCGACCTCGTCTTCGGGGCGGACGGCATGCATTCCCGGGTACGGGCGCTGGCTTTCGGCCCGGAGCGAGATTTCGTGAAGTACCTGGGTTATTACTACGCCGTCGCAGGCGCCAGCCCGTGGAGCACGGAGACGACCGGCCCGCGGGAACGGGCGACCGCCTACGCTCACAACGCTCCTGGCCGGCTGGCGATCAGCGGCGGACCGAAGGCGCAACAGATGTACCTGTTCGCCGCTCCCGAACTCGACTACCCACGCGACGACCGCGCCGCCCAGCGGCGCGTGCTCATGGATAGCTACGCCGACGTGGGATGGGAACTGCCGCGGATGCTCGCGGAACTGGCCGACTTCGATGACGTCTATCTGGACTCGATCAGCCAAGTTCGGATGGCCGGCCGCTACACCAGAGGGCGCGTCGCGCTGGTCGGCGACTCCGCATACGGAAACACACTGGGCGGCTTCGGCACCGGACTCGCCGTGGTCGGCGCGTACGTCATCGCGGGCGAGTTGGCGCTGGCCGATGGCGATCACACGGTGGCATTCGGCCGCTATGACGAGATCATGACGCGCTACGCGAAGATCGCAGGCAACAGCAACATCGGGCCGTTCCTGGCTCCGAAGACCCGCCTCGGCATCAGAGCCCGCAACTGGTTCCTCGGATCTCCACTGTTCGGCCTGATGGCGAAATACGGCGACCACGCCGCCGAAGACATCGACCTGCGGGACTACCCGGCCTTGGTCGGCGTCCGGGACGCGGGCTGAGAGTTCGTCAGCCGCCCTGACGCCACTCGGCCCGGCCCGCCGGGCGGAACGCTCGACGCCGAACCTGCCCCGGGTACGGCGACAGCAGACGGTATAGGCACGCCCATATGTATCGCCGATGGTGATCGCGGCCTGGATACGGCGACGGACGGCCGGCCCGCTGCTGCACTTGGATCCGCGGTCGAGGCATCGTGGACCGCGCCCGGTCGAGGTGTGGCCGCAACGCCGCGGAATCTGCGCCGACTCCTCCGGCGCCGCATCGAGTGTCGTGGGGGCGCGCGTTCGCGGAATCCGCAGTGTTTCCGATGGAACCGGAGCGGGACGGGACGCGTCTATATGGTCAGACACCACTGACGGAAGGGGGCGGCAATGGTGGACAGCCCATTTCCCGGTTACGTCGAGGCTGCGAAAACCGGGGCGCTACGGGTGCGGATGGGTCCGCAGGGGTTCTGCGAGATCGACCGGGCGTGCCAGGAGTTGATCAACCAGCTCACCGGCGCTCGCGCGGACGCACGCGAGCTCGGCGAGAAGACATCGTGGGGATTGGGTGAAGGCAATCCGCGCCTCTCGTCCGCGGTCGAACTGGTGCGGCTGTTCCGCGAGAAGGCATTCGGAGGCCCGAACAACGCCTACGACATTCTGAGCGACTACGTCACCGTCGCCGAAGAACTCCGGGCATTGTTCAAGACCATCAGCGACACCTATCACCGCACCGACACCGAGTTCGCAGCCGAGATACGGGAACTGAACAGATGAAGGCCGTTCAGTGTGGTAGGCGCTGGTTGAAGGGCGGCTTCGCCACCATGGCGTCGCCCCAAGCCGTGTGACATCGCCCAGACAATCGCACCGCCGCTGCCTTCTGGCAGCTGAAAATCAGGGGGAAGCGCTCATGAGACAGACCGACGGCCGAGCGATCACCAATCCGGAAAACGCCCAGAGCTTCTCGCTCGCCGAGATCGAACAGGCGGCCGACGCGATGAATCCGGCCGAGCTCGGCGATGCGCTCGACGCATGGGCGGGCATCGCGGCAACGGTGACGAGCGCTGGGCAAGAATTCGAAACCGCGATCAAGAAAGCGGTACGACAACATTGGGAGGGGGCGGCGGCGGAGAGCGCGGTGCGTGCCGTACAGGACTACGTGGCACGGTTGGGTGATTTCAGCGAGGCATTGGCGGCGCAGAGCGGGCCGTTATCAACGGCGGCGAACGCCGCGGCGAAGTTCAAGCTGTCGGTATCGGACGTGCCGGACACCTCCGGCAATCCGGCCGATCCGTGGCAGCGTAACTCTCGGGAGGAACAGGCCCGCGACGAGATGCATACCCAATACGTTCAGCCGTACGGGACCACCGCATCCGCCATCCCCACCCTGCCCGGCCCACTCGCACCCGCCGCCGCGCCATCGGCTTTCATCGCCGGGAACGGCACGGAGGCGGCTACGAACGTCAGACCACAGGCGATATCGAACGGTGCCGGCCGCAGCGACGCCGCCGTCTCCGGCAACACGTCCCCCGCTGAGGTCAGCGACCTTTCCGGCGGCGCTGACACGAAAGCAAACCCCGCCGAGCAAGCGGGGCCGATGTTCGAAATTGATCCGGAAGTGGTTCCGGCCCAGGCAGTTCCGCACAATCAGGACATTGAAACGTCGACCACGGCGGCGTCCACCGTGAGGCTCGCGCCATCCGGCTCGGCCACCCCGATCGCGCCCACGATGCCACTGCCGACAACGCCCGCCACCCCGGCCGTGCCCACCATGCCACAGCCGACGGCGCCCGTCGCTGTTACACCGAGCTCAGCCAACACCCCGCCGAACCCACTCAACACCCCGCCGAACCCACTCAATGTCCCGCCGAACCCACTCAATGTCCCGCCGAACTCACTCAACACCCCGCCGAGTGGGCCGGGCATACCCGGCCCGCTCGGTCGCACGAGTATCACCGCGGACCACGACAACCAATCGCGACCAGGCACCTCCCGCGCCGCACCACCCAACGTCGCCGCGACGCCGACACCACCGTCTGTGCCGGGCCGCCCCGCCGCGCCCGGCGTCTCGACATACTCGGGCATGATCCCGCCCGGTATCCACAGCAGGGGCACGGACGACGAGCACAAATCGCCGAAATACCTACGCACCGAAGAGCATGCGAAGGAGTTGCTCGGCGAGGTGAAACCAACGGTACCGTCGGCGCTCGGCGAGCGATGATGGCGCCGTGGACACTGTCGGCCGAGCAGTTCGCCGCGGCGTGGTTCGGCACCGGCCTGGATCGCATGCCGTTCCCATTCCGGTTCACCAGCCGGTTTCCCGGCCTACGCGAGTACCAGACTTACCAGCACGAGTTCCGCGCCGAACTGGAAGGTGATGAGCGGCTGCCGCTGCGCGCCGCGATCAGCACGCTGGCCCGGCCCGACTGGCGCATCGAACTGGTCGGCTACGACAACACCCGCGACGGCGTCGAACTGCGGGCTGTCGCCTGCGGCACCCGGACCGGCTCTGGTGTGCTCGCCGAGCAATCCCCGGCGCCGGATGGTGGCCGAGTCCGGCTACGCCGCTATCGGACCGACCAACTCGCCACCGAACTGGTGCGCCTGCTGCCGGAAACCCCGGCCGGCACCGCGAGTGAGAAGAGCTTTCTGCTCGACGACCTCGGCGACGATCGCCCCGACGTGTTCGGCAACGCGCCCGCCGATCAGATCAAGCAACGCTACCGGCGCTTCTGGCACCAGTCCGCCACCACGCGCGGCACCGCCGTCGTGCTACTCGGTCCGCGCAACGCGCAACCGCTGTGCACCGGCCGCCTGCGCTGGATCGATACGCCCGACGGCCGCTACTGCGAGGTCCCGGCCAATCGCGCACTGATGATCCGCCCCGGTACCAGCGGCGACATCGCCCGGTACCTGGACGAGGCGATCGTGCGCGCCAAAGCGCGCATCGACCGCTAGTGCCAGGTCGCCGAGTCGGCTCGTAGTTTTGAGGCCATGAAAACTCGGGACGACATCGAAGCATTTCCGAGCCCGAGGTGGCCGCCGTCAAAGGCATCGAACTGCCTGGTTCCTGAGCATCACCGTGCGACGTCGTGCCCGAGCAAACGTCACACTGCGCGCCGGCCGCGCTTCGCACATCCGGTTGACCGCACCGGATGCGCGAAGCGATGGCGGCTCAGCCGAGGATGCGCCAGTCCTCCAGACCGTCATACAGCGGGACGTCCTTGGCCAGCTTGCCCACCCGGGCGCGCAGCGAGTCCAGGTCGGTGGTGCGGGCCAGCGCGGTGGCGATGATGTCGGCGACCTCGGTGAACTCGGTGTCGCCGAAGCCACGGGTGGCCAAGGCCGCGGTGCCGATGCGCAGACCCGAGGTGACTATCGGCGGACGCGGGTCGAACGGAACGGCGTTGCGGTTCACCGTGATACCGATCTCGTGCAGCAGGTCTTCGCCCTGCTGGCCGTCGAGTTCGGAGTTGCGCAGGTCGACCAGCACGAGGTGCACGTCGGTGCCGCCGGTGAGCACGCTGATGCCCTTGTCCTTGACGTCCGCGGCGGTCAGGCGCTCGGCCAGGATCTTCGCGCCCGACAGGGTGCGCTCCTGGCGGTTGCGGAACTCCTCGGTCGCGGCGATTTTGAAGGCGACGGCCTTGGCCGCGATGGCGTGCATGAGCGGCCCGCCCTGCTGACCGGGGAACACCGCGCTGTTCAGCTTCTTGGCGTGCTCCTGCTTGGCCAGGATCAGACCCGAGCGCGGGCCACCGAGCGTCTTGTGCACGGTCGAGGACACCACGTGGGCGTGCGGCACCGGTGAGGGGTGCAGCCCGGCGGCGACCAAACCGGCGAAGTGCGCCATGTCCACCCACAGATAGGCACCCACTTCGTCGGCGATCGAGCGGAACGCCGCGAAGTCCTGATGGCGCGGGTAGGCCGACCAGCCCGCCACGATCACCTTCGGACGCGCGCCCAGCGCGATCGCGCGCACCTCGTCCATGTCGACGCGGTGGTCTTCCTTGCTCACCCCATAGGAGTGCACCTCGTAGAGCTTGCCGGAGAAGTTCAGCCGCATGCCGTGCGTGAGGTGACCGCCGTGCGCGAGGTCGAGGCCGAGCAGTTTGTCGCCCGGTTCCATCAGCGACATCAGCACCGCGGCGTTCGCTTGCGCGCCGGAATGCGGTTGCACGTTGGCGAATTCCGCGCCGAACAGCTCTTTCGCGCGGTCGCGCGCCAGGTTCTCCACCACGTCGACGGCCTCGCACCCGCCGTAATAACGCCGCCCCGGGTAACCTTCGGCGTACTTGTTGGTGAGCACGCTGCCCTGCGCCTGCAGCACCGCGCGCGGCACGAAGTTCTCGGAGGCGATCATCTCCAGGGTGTCCCGTTCCCGGGCGAGCTCGCCTGCCATCGCGGCAGCGAGCTCCGGATCGAGCTCACCGAGAGACTGGGTATTGACAGAGGCGGTCGTCGGCGTCACGGCCTCAGTCTATGGGCCGAGGTCCGAGCTCCGAGCAGGGGGTTCATCCCTCGCCCGGACAACCGGACAACTTACCGCGCAGCCGTGACGTACGACACTCCATGTGCTGCCGCGACGGGCGATATATCGCCGCATCGCACAACGCGACGTCAGGGCCAGCCGCCGCCGTGATCACGTCCTGATGCCTGCGCCGGACGCGACCACGCGCCGCGCCCAGTTCGCCGCTGTCGCTTACGCGGCGGCGCGCACCGCGCCCGGTGTGAGCGGTTCGTCGAGCAGCCTGCGGAACCGGTCGGCCCGGTCGTCGGCGTCGACCGCGCGATCGAGCCATCCGCCCAGCAGCCGATAGCCCTCCACATAGGTGGAGATGTAGGCCCGCCACAGCGGCGAGGACAGGAACCGCAGCGACTGCCGGGCCCGCTGCGGTGTCACCAGGCTCCAGGTCTGCAAGAACTCCGCCACCTCGTCGGGGGTGCGCCGCCGGTCGTGCAAGAGCAGCGCGGCGTCCTGACGCACACCGAGCAGCTTGGCCGAAGCATTCGAAAGTCGTTCGGCCCGTTCCCCATCGAAGCGCAGGCCGAGATCGGCGTAGATCTCTTGCGCCCACTTCCCCCAGTCCGGCCCGACGATCGAGCGCAGCGCCAGATCGGCCAGACCTTCGGCCATCAGGCACTGGGGTGTATTCACCAGGAACAGTGTCTGCTCGGCCTGCCCGTCGGCGACCAGCCCGGCCTCCTTGCGGCAGTGCTCGGTGTGGTGCCCCGGGTACGACTCGTGTGCGATCAGCTGCGGCAGGTGTGCCATGTGCTGCTCGAGGTCGGAGTTGATGGCGACCCGAGAGTGGTAATTGCCCAGGTAGTAATTGAATCCGGACCAAGGCTTGTCGCCGACCACCTCATAGGTCACATGCTCGTGGTCGGGCAGCGGGTAGCGGGCGCGGACCAACTCGCGCAGCGCACTGGAAAACGCCTCGACGCAGACCTGCAGTCGCTCCGGTGGGATCTCGTCGGCCTTGCGGTGGGCGGCCATTCGTTCGGCCAGCGAGCCGCTTCCGGCGAGCACTTCGTCCATCTGCCGGTGCGCGTCGCGATAGTCCGCCACCTCGCCGGGTGCGATGTCGACGTCGAAATAGGCGCGGACCTCCTCGACGAAGCCGATTTCGTCGCCGGCGAACTTGCGACCGGAACATTCCAGCGCACGCAAGTGCACGTCGAGAAATTCCGCACGCTGCGGCGACAACCCGGCATCCGGCACCGCGGCGCGCAATGCGCCGGCCCGGCGGGCCAACTCGCGTGGCTGCGGCGCGGGCGCGTTCTCCACGGCGAGCCGCAGCGCGGGATCACCGGTGTAGGCGTCGACGAACCCTTCCTCGAGCCGATCGAAGGCGAGGCCGAGCCGCAGGTATTCGGTGACGAGCGGATGCGCTTCCATGCCAGCCGACACTAGCGCGCCGAACGGACGCACACAGTGCGGGGCGGGGCACGACCGACGATCCTCAGTCCGTCTCGCCGATGACGGCAGCGATTTCGTGGAACGATTCCCGCAGGATGTCGATGTAATCATCCAGGTCAGGGACAATCGCCGGATCACACGCCACGGTCACGGTAAAACTGTCTCCCACGCCGAGGAACGAGTGTGCCAGACCGATGTCCGGGTATACCGGCGGCGTGCCGCCCCCGAAGCGAAACGGCCTGCCCAGCAACGACCATTCGGCATTCGACTCGCACCGAATGCTGGTCAAGATCGTATGCGCGACATCGGGCGCCGGCGGTTCGGCCGGCGGAAGCGTGCCGAACCTGGCCCGATACACGCGGCTCGGAAGCAGGTCGACCAACTCCAGTCGAGTGAGTTCGCGGCGGCTCGACGACGACTGACGGCGTACCCGCAGCATGGCGTCGACCGCCCGCGCACGGCTGGCGAGGTCGGGTTCTCCTGGGAACAAGTCGACGACGTCGGCGCCAACGTGATTGACACCCAGCGCCCGTGCGGCCGGCACCGCTACGGTCACGAACGCCGCCAGATCGTCCGGGCACCCATCCTGCTTTTCGAGATAACGCTGCATGGCCCGGGAGATCGCTGTCAGGCCGACCGACGTCACCGTGATCCCCGGTGCCCGAAAGTCCCTTAGTTTCAACGGAATCGACCGCACGGCGCGTCGGGGACCGATTCGTCGGTTGAACACCGTCTTGCTGCGCGGCGGCGTCTGCGGCCCGCCGTCGTCGCCGGTGCGGGCGATCCGGCGGTTTTCGGCCCGGACCCGGGCGTTGAAACGCATCACCTGCAACGGCCACCGCAATACGCCGCCCGCGGCGGCCAGGTTCAGGCGCGGGCCCAGGCGCTTGGCGGCAGACCCGAGCCCCTCGATCCGCAGCGGTGCGGGCGCGGAAGCGAACAACGCTTGCGACAGCGACGGCACCGCCGGGCCCGCCATCAGCGCATGGCTGACCAGCATCATCACCACGGTGCCCGAGCCGCTCAGCGTCGGTACGCCGGATACGCCGGGGAACAGGTGCAGCTGCCAGGTGCTGACCCGGGCATCGAGCGGTCGCTCCAGGATGCTCCCGATCCGGTCGAGACATCCCACCCAGTCCAGCTCCGCCGCATGGGTGACGACGTGACTGTCTATCGGACTGTCGTCGACACCCCAGAATGGATGCCCGAGCCCGCCGGGCACCTCATGAATCCGGCGGCGCAGCGGTTCGAGCAGCTCAGCCCGCTCACGGATGTGGTGGGCCAAGTCGGCGGCGGTCGGCGGCGCACCGGTCTCGTTGTCGAACACCCACCATATCGTCCAGTCGGTGACGCGACCCGAGCGCGTGAAGTAGTAATAGGAGGCGTCATTTGCCACCAACTGTGAATCGCGCATCCTGCTGCTCTCATTGATCCCGGTTTGCCGCACTCTATCGCCCGAACAGCGAAATCGCTTGTCGGCGAGTTGTTCGATCAGCTGCGGCTCAGTTTCGGCAGCCGGAAGCGCCGCTCGCGCGGCGCGGGAGCACTGACCTCGGACAAGGCGGTGTATTCGGCATCGGTGAGCGTGATGGTGGCCGCCGCGGTGTTCTCTTCCAGATGCGCCACGCTGGCGGTGCCCGGGATGGGCAGCAGGACCGGCGAGCGGCGCAGCAGCCAGGCGAGCGCGAGCTGGGATGGGCTGGCGTCCGCACGGGTGAAGCTGTCCAGGACGCCACCGGGACGGGCGAGATCACCGGTCGCCATGGGGAACCAGGGGATGAAGGCGATGTCGTTCGCCTCGGCGTACTCCAGCAGGTCCTCGGCGCCGCGGTTGGCCAGGTTGTACATGTTCTGCACCGAGACGATGTCGACGATCTTGCGGGCCTGCTCGACCTGGGCGACAGTCACCTCGGAGAGGCCGATGTGGCGGATCTTGCCCTCTTGGCGCAGCAGCGCCAGCTCACCGAGTTGGTCTGCCAGCGGCACTTTCGGGTCGATCCGGTGCAGTTGATACAAATCGATCCGGTCGAGGCCGAGATGGCGCAGGCTCAGTTCGAGCTGCTGACGCAGGTATTCGGGGCGGCCGACCGGACGCCAGTCACCGGGACCCGACCGGGTGAGTCCGGCTTTGGTCGCGATGACCAGGTCGTCGGCGTAGGGATGCAGGGCCTGGCGGATCAGCGTTTCGCTGACGAACGGACCGTAGGAATCCGCGGTGTCGATGAAGGTGATACCGAGTTCCACGGCACGGCGGAGAACACGAATGGCCTCATCCGGGTCCTTCGGGTCGCCCCACACCCCGGGGCCGGTGAGCTGCATCGCGCCGTAACCAAGGCGATGAACCGGGAGATCGCCGCCGAGGGCGAAGGTGCCCGACGCGGCGGCGGGACGTGACTCGGCTTGTTCGGTCATGGCTTCCTTCCGAATGGGTGGCTGATCACTCAACGTGCACTTGCATCGCGCGGGACGGGAAAGAACCCCGAGTCGATGAAGGACTCGACATACGCGTCCAGCGCAGCCGAATCGATCGGCGGACAATGGATCCCGTGCCCGGCGAGCTCCATACGAGTCCGGGTGTCATCGACGGCGATTGCCACACCGCCGTAATTGCCGCTGACCAGGGCGGCACGCACCAGCGAGTCGTCGCCGGCCGCGTCGCGCGCCGCCGCTTCCGCGGCCAGTCTGGCGCCGATCTCCTCGACCGAGGCGATCGCGACCGGGATCGCGTGCCTGCGTAGGGATTCGAAGATGTCGCGAATCGCCACCCGCTGCGAGTTCACCAGATGATAGGCCGCCCCGCTGGTGGCTTCGGCCGCCAGCGCCACGATGGCGCCGACGACGTAGTTCACCGGTACCAGCGCCGTGTCGGCGTCGCCGGTGTCGGGCGCGAGCCCCAGGATGGCGGCCGCGCGGATCATGTTCCAGAACGAGTCGTCCGCACTGTTCACACCGATCCGCGGATCGCCGCAGACGATTCCGGGCCGGTAGATGCTTACCGGCACACCGCGTTCACCGGCCTGCCGGACCAGTTGCTCGGCAACCCATTTACTGGCCACGTACCCGTTCCGGGACACCTCGCCGACCCGCACCACCGTGTCCTCGCCACCGCGGAAATCCGGTGCGGGGGCGGCGGGAATCACGGCATTGACGGTGGACACGAAATGCACCGGTTTGATCCGGCCGGTGGTCGCCAGCCGCAACACCTCTCGGGTGCCCGCCACGTTGGCGGCACGCAGCCGCGAATAGGGCTCGATGTGGTTCACCCGAGCTCCGTTGTGGTAAATCACGTCGATCCGGTCCACCAGCCGGTCATAGCCGGTGTCGCCGAGCCCGAAGCGGGGAGCCGCCAGATCACCTGCGACAGCGACGATACGGGTCTCGTAGGCGTCATCCCAGATGCGGTATTTCTCGAGGGCATTACGAATCCGCTTGTATGCCCGCTCGTCATCGTCGCTGCGTACCAGGCACCAGACGCGAGCCGGGGTGCTGGCCAGCAATTCCCGCAGCAGGTGCGCTCCCACGAATCCGGTCGCACCGGTGAGCAGCACATCCATCGGGGTTGCCGAGCGCACCGGCGCGGCGCCGGCACCGTCGATCTCGGGCTCCAGAACGGCATCGGTGGCGATGGTCTCGGAGTCGTCGGCCGGGATTGCCGGCTCGTCCAGGTTGTCGATACGGGCCGCCAGGCCGCGCACGGTGGGTGCGGTGAACAGTGCCGCCATCGGCACGTCGATGCCGAGCCGTGCGGTCAGCGCGCGCTGCAACGTGAACGCCAGCAGCGACGTGCCGCCGAGATCGAAGAAATCGTCCTCGGCGCCCGCACGCGCGATGGCGAGGACATCGACGAACACCTCCGCGACCGCCCGCTCCGTCGGAGTCGCCGGCGCGACGAACTCGCGCGCCCGGAACACCGGCTTCGGCAGCGCGGCACGATCGAGCTTCCCGCTGTCGTTCACCGGGAAGGAGTCGAGCAGCATGATGGCCGACGGCACCATGTACGAGGGCAACACCTGCGCCAGCGACTCGCGCAGAGCGTCGGCCGCGACGTCGGTGGCCGCGACCACATAGGCGACCAGCTGGTCACCGCTCTCCGACGCCGTAACCACGACCACCGCCTGGGCGACGGATGGCTCGGCCAGCAGCGCGGCCTCGATCTCCCCCAGCTCGATCCGGTGGCCACGGATCTTCGCCTGGAAGTCACTGCGGCCGAGATACTCCAGTACGCCACCGGCGGTGGCGTCCGGTCCGGGGGCCGGGGTCTGGGTAAACACGGTCTGGGTGGACACCGTCTGGGTCGACGCGGTCTGCGTCAACCCGGTCTGGGTCGATACGGAGGGACCGCGGACACCGGCACGGCGGCGCACAAGATCACCGGTCCGGTACATTCGTGCGCCCGCCGGGCCGAAGGGGTCGGCGACGAATCGATCCGCGGTCAAGTCCGCACGCCGTAGGTAGCCGCGCGCCAACTGGTCTCCCGCCAAATACAATTCGCCGACTACGCCGGCCGGGACGAGACGCAACCGGGAATCCAGGACATAGGTCCGCGTATTCCACTCCGCGACACCGATCGGCACAGTGGCCCGGTCATTCGTCGACGCGGGCCAATACGTCACGGACACCGCCGCTTCGGTTGGGCCGTACAAGTTGTGCAATCCCGCACTCGACAGCGCGGCGAAATCGGCGACGGTGCTGGGCGGCAAAGCCTCCCCGATAACGAAAACCGCACGCAGCGACGCCAATTGCTCCACTGCGGCGGCGGCCAGGAACACCTGCAGCACAGAGGGGACGAAGTCGGTGATCGTCACGCGGTGGGCGGCGATCAGACCTGCGATGTACTCCGGATCCCGTTGACCGCCCGGCGCGGCGAGCACCAATCGCGCACCCACCGACAGCGGAGCGAAGAAGCCCCACAACGACACGTCGAACGTGGTAGCCGTCTTCTGCAGGTAGACGTCGTCCGGCGCGAACGAATACTGCGCCGCCATCCATTCGATCTGGTTGGTGATCGCGCCATGCGACACCATCACCCCCTTGGGGCGCCCGGTCGATCCCGACGTGAACAGCACATATGCCGGATGGTCCGCACGCAGGGGTGCACGCAACTCGCCGGTGGCGACGGGATCGGCGGCGTATGCCGACAGATCCAGGGCGTCAATATCGAGGACCGGGACATCGAGGACCGGGACATCGAGGACCGGGTCCCCGGAACCGGGGACCGGATTGCCGTTGCCGGTGAGCACGCACACGGGTTCGGCCACTTCCAGCACGTACGCGAGCCGGCCGGCGGGATGATCGAGGTCGAGCGGCAGGTACGCGCCTCCCGCGGTCAGCACCGCATACATCGCGACCAGCAACCCCGGCGACCGCGGCAGCGCCAGGGCGACCACGGACTCGGGACCGATCCCCTGCCCGATCAGGTACCGGGCCAAGCGGTTGACCCGCGCGTCGAATTCCCGATAGGTCCAGACCGTCTCGTCGTGCACCACAGCCACCGCATCCGGTGTCGCGGCAACGGCATGGCGGTAGCCGGTCAGCAAGATACGGTCCGGCACAGGGTGAGCGGTGTCGACCGCGTCGGACAGCAGCCGCACGCGTTCGGCCGCATCGATCACGTCGATATCACCGAGCACCGCCGTGGGTTCGGCGGCAATCGCGGACAGCAGACGCACGAACCGGTCGACAAAGCTCTGCACCGTGTCGTGGTCGAACATGTCGGCGGCGTAGCTGACCACGCCGCCGATCCCGCTCGGCGTGCCCGCACCGTCGTAGGTGTCACCCACCATCCAGTGCAGATCGAACTGCGACACCTCGGTACCGATATCCAGACCCGAGACCGTGAGATCCGGCAGCTCCAGCGCGACGGGCTCCAGATTCTGGAACGATAGTGCCACTTGATACAGCGGATGCCGCGCTGTCGACCGGACCGGTTTCAGCACGTCGACCAGCCGCTCGAACGGTACGTCCGCATGCGCGAACGCCTGGATATCGGCCTTGCGCTGCCGCCCGAGCAGGTCGGTGAAGGTCTCCCCGGCGTCGTAGCGGGTCCGGAAGACCAGGGTGTTGATGAACATGCCGACCAGGTCGTCGAGTACCGCCTCGCCCCGCCCGGCGACCGGCGAACCGATCGCGATGTCGTCGGTGCCGGACAACCGCGCCAGCAGCACGGCCAACGCCGTGTGCACGACCATGAACAACGTCGCGCCCTCGGCCCGCGCCAATTCCACCAGCGCACGGTGGGTTTCGGCATCGATCCGCAGCGCGACCCCGCCGCCCGCGTAGGAGCGCGTCAGCGGACGCGGCCGATCCGACGGCAGGTCGAGCTGATCCGGCAACCCGGCCAGCGCCTGCTTCCAGTAGGCGATCTGCTCCGCCGCCAACGATTCCGGATCATCCTCCGCGCCGAGCAGCTCCCGCTGCCACAGGCTGTAGTCGGCATACTGCACCGGCAACGGCGACCGAGCCGGAGCTGCTCCGGCACAGCGCGCCGAGTACGCGGTCATCAGGTCCCGGGTCAGCGGGCCGATCGACGACCCGTCAGCGGCGATGTGGTGCACCACCATCGCCAGCACATACTCGGGCGCGGCACCGGAGTGATCCGGGTTCGCGCCGTTCAGGTCGAACAGCACCACCCGGACCGGTACGTCGGTAGTGAGGTCGAAAGCGGTACTCACCAAGGCGACGACGGCATCCGTCACGTCGGCCGGCGGGACAGCCCGGACCTCGAGCTGCGGAACCGCCTGTGCCGCAGGCAGGATCACCTGCACCGGAGCATCCTGGGCGTCCCCCGAACCCGAGTCCTGGTGTGGATAGATCGTGCGCAGAATCTCGTGCCGGGCCACCAGATCCGCGATCGCCGTTCGCAGCGCGTCCGTATCGAGGGCACCGCTCAACCGCACCACCAGCGGCACGTTGTAAGCCACCGAGGCGGTGTCGAAACGGTTGAGGAACCACATTCCCTGCTGCGCCAAGGACAACGGGATCCGCTCCGGGCGCGGACCGGCGGTCAACGGCCGGCGGCCCGCCCCGGTCCCGCTCGTGCCCAGATGCGCCGCGAGGGCGGCCACCGTCGACGCCTCGAACAGCAACCGCACCGGAATGCGGGCGTCCAGTGCCGCTCCCAGCCGCGCGATGAGCCGGGTGGCGATCAGCGAATTGCCACCCAGTTCGAAGAAATCGTCGTCGGCTCCGACCGGCGCTGCGGGACGCAGCAGTGCGGTGAACGCGCCGGCGACCAGTTCTTCCAGCGGCCCGGACGGCGCCCGGAATTGCTTCGCCTGCAGCACCGGCGCGGGCAACGCGGCGCGGTCGAGTTTGCCGACCGGGGTCAGCGGGATCTCGTCCAGCACCATGACGGTGGTGGGCACCATGTGCGCGGGAAGGCTGCGTTCGGCGAACGCGACGAGCTCGTCGGGACGGACGACCGCGTCGGCGGCGGCGTGCACATAGGAAACGAGAATCGTTGCGCCACTGGCAAGTTCGTGCCCGACGGTGACCGCGAAGTCGACCGTGTCGTGGGCGCCGAGCACCGCGTCGATCTCGCCGAGTTCGATGCGGAACCCGCGGATCTTGACCTGGAAGTCGTTGCGGCCCAGATACTCCAGCCGCCCATCGACGGTCCGCCGAACCAGATCGCCGGTGCGGTACAGCCGGGCTCCGCTCGGGTCGAACGGGTTCGCCACGAACCGAGCGGCCGTCAACGCGGGTCGCTCATGGTATCCCCGTGCCAGTTGGGCGCCGGTGATGTACAGCTCGCCGACGACCAGGTCCGGCACCGGCTTCAGTCGCGGATCCAGCACGTACTCGGTGATGCCGCGGATCGGCCCGCCGATGGTGACGGTCTCGCCCGGCACCAGCGGCGCGCTGATATTGGTCATGATCGTGGTCTCGGTCGGCCCGTATCCGTTGTAGAACTCGCGGGTGCGGCGCCCGGCAATCGGGATCGTCCAGCGTTGGACCAGATCCGGTGGGCACGCCTCGCCACCGGCCACCACGACGCGCAGCTTGTCCAGTCCGGTCGGGTCGACCGATGCCAGCGCCGTGGGGGTGATGAACGCGTGCGTCACCCGCTCCCGGCGCAGCAGCGCGGCCAGTTCCGGACCGCCGTAGACGGTCGGCGCCGCCACGATCATGGTGGCGGCGCCGCCCACCGCCAGCAGCAGTTCCAGCACCGACGCGTCGAACGACGGCGAAGCGAAATGCAATGTGCGGGACGTGCTCGTCACCCGGTAGCGCTCGCGCTGTTCATCGCAGAAGCCGGACAGTCCGGCCTGCGTGACAACCACGCCTTTGGGCTTGCCGGTCGATCCGGAGGTGTAGATGACATAGGCCGGATGCTGGGCGCGCAACGGACGGGTCCGATCCGCGTCGGTGACCGGCGCGGCCGAGTAGTCGTCGAGCCGTCGATCGACATCCCGTCGATCGACATTCTCGGCATCGATGACCAGCCAGTCCACGTCTTCGGGCAGATCCGGTCGTACCTCGGCGATAGTGAGTCCCAAGACCGCACGCGAGTCGGAGACCATATGCGCGACCCGCTCGGCCGGATAGTTGGGGTCCACCGGCACGAATCCGGCGCCGGTCTTGGCGATGGCCCACACCGCGAGCACCGAGTCCAGCGAGCGCGGAATGCCGATCGCGACCAGATCCTCCGGGCCGATGCCGCGGTCGATCAGCAATCGAGCCAGCCGGGTCGACCGGTCATCGAGGTCGACGTATTCCAGCTCACCCAGCCGCGTCGAGGCGTCCGCGTAGACCACCGCGACGCCGTCCGGATTGTTCTCCACCGCCCCGGCCAGCAGCTCGGGCAGCATGGTGACACCGACCTGCGCAGCCTGGCTCGGCTCGGCAGGGCGGATCGGCGCGGTCAGTGCCCTGTCCTGTTCTGCGACGTCCTGTGCTGCGACGTCCTGTTCAGCGACGTCGAGGATGCCGATCGCATCGACGATCGCGCACGGATCGGCAGCGACAGCGACGAAAATCCGCTCGAATCGCTGCACGGTCGCTTCCTGGCATAGGTCTGACGCATGAATGAACACTACGACGCGCTCGTCCGGCGCTCCATCTCGACGGTGCCTCCACGTCCTTGGGCTTCCCGGTCGAGCCGAGGTGCCGAGGACGCACGCTGTGCGCCGGGATCGATCGGGCGCACCCGGCCGCGTAGGAGACCGATGGCGCGCCTGCTCGGCGATTCGCTCGATCCGCGCTGGCCATCGAGTTGGATCCGGTCCCTACCGGGCGCCGCGCCCGAAGCCGAGAGAAGGCGCGCGATCCGCGCATTTTGTATGGCGAAACTCAGTCCCATTCGGAATTGCATTTCGGTCGGTGCACAATCGGCTTCCATCCGGCCGTCGAGCCGGTTACCGGCCGGTAGTAGACCCCACTCATCACGTCAGCACGGCAGAGAGCAGAATTCGGCTATGCGGCGACAGCTAGACCGAATCTCACCGGATCCGCGCGGTAACCGTGCGTGTTTGCCGAAGGGGAGTGTCAGGTAAGTGGCACGGATGAGCGAGCCGAGTCCATACGTGGAATTCGACCGGAAACTGTGGCGAACCCTGCGTAAGTCGACTCCCCTGGTGCTCACCCAGGAAGAACTGATCGGGCTGCGTGGCCTCGGAGAACAGATCGATCTCGAGGAAGTCGCGGAAGTCTATCTCCCGCTCGCTCGGCTCATTCATCTGCAGGTCGCCGCTCGCCAGCGCCTGTTCGCCGCCACCGCGACCTTTCTCGGCGAAACCCATCCGGATCATCAGGTACCGTTCGTGATCGGCGTCGCGGGCAGCGTCGCGGTCGGCAAGTCGACCACCGCCCGCGTGCTGCAAGCACTGCTCGCGCGCTGGGATCACCATCCCCGCGTCGATCTGGTCACCACCGACGGATTCCTCTATCCCACCGCGGAACTCACCCGGCGCGGCGTCATGCACCGCAAGGGATTCCCGGAAAGCTACGACCGTCGCAAGCTGCTGCGATTCGTCACCGAGGTGAAATCCGGTGCGGCGGAAGTCTGCGCACCCGTGTATTCACACATCTCTTACGACATCGTGCCGGGGAAGCTGCACTGCGTACGGCAGCCCGACATTCTGATCGTGGAGGGCCTCAACGTGCTGCAGACCGGTCCACGACTGATGGTCTCGGACCTGTTCGACTTCTCGATCTACGTCGACGCGCGCATCGAGGATATCGAAAAGTGGTATGTGCAACGGTTTCTCACGCTGCGCGAGACCGCGTTCGCGGATCCGAACGCGCATTTCCACCACTACTCGGGATTCACCGACGAGCAGGCGACCGCCGCCGCGCAGGAGATCTGGAACAACACCAACCGCCCCAATCTGGTGGAGAACATTCTGCCCACCCGGCCGCGGGCCACCCTGGTATTGCGCAAAGACGCCGACCACAGCATCAACCGGCTGCGCTTGCGTAAATTGTGATTTCTATTACAGCTGCCACGCTTGATCGAGGCGCCGGGCGACATCGATATCGCAGGCGGCGGCTACATCCGGCCTGCGGATTTCGGTAGAAATATAGCGGGCGACGAATCGCCTGACCTCATGATCGACGCCGGCGAGGACGCGCAGCCACTGGCCTCGCCTGGTCGCGGCGGCGACATCGACCCGGACGTCGGCCGGACGCGGCTCGGCGATCTCGATCACCACCCGCAACGGCGCGGCGGTACGCACCGTCAGGTGCAGGTGAACCGTGCCTTCGACGTGGAACCGATGCCGATCGACGGCCACGTCCAGCAGCAGGTCGAGTTCCAGCGGAATGATCTGCTCGAAGCAGATCAGCTCGCCATCCAGCCGGTGCAGCCGCGACCGGCCGAGCTGGACCTCCGCGGTCACCTTCGCCAGCCGCCCCGGGCCGACGCCGATCGGGCCGAGATCGAAAGCGGCGCCGGTCAGCCGGCTGAATGTCGCCAAGATGCGCTCTTCGGAGGCTGCGAACTCCAGAAAGCGCCTACCGAACTCCGGGTAGCTGACGAAATCGGCGCTCATCGCACCGCGCGGTGAGCGAGAACAGCGGCAGATCCGCCGCACAGAGACCGGCTCAGACGCCGAAGCGGCGATGGCGTGCGGCGTAGTCGCGCAATGCCCGCAGGAAATCCACCCGCCGGAACTCCGGCCAGTACGCCTCGGTGAACCATATTTCCGAGTATGCGCTCTGCCACAGCAGGAACCCGGACAATCGCTGCTCACCGGAGGTGCGAATAACCAGGTCGGGGTCCGGCTGGCCGGAGGTGTAGAGATGCTGGCCGATCGCGTTCACCGTGATCGACTGGACCAGGTCCTCACCCGTCTCGCCCGCAGCGACCTCCTGCCGGACCAGCGAGCGCACCGCGTCGGCGATCTCCTGCCTGCCGCCGTAACCGACCGCGACGTTGACGTGCACACCATCGCGACCTTCGGTGCGCTCGGCCGCGGTACGCAGCCGCTTGGCGATGAGTTCGGGGAAGCCGTCGAGTGAGCCGACGATGCGCACGCTCCAGGTCTGCTCCGGTGCCGACAGTTCCTCGACCACGTCGGTGATCACCTCGAACAGCGTCTCCAACTCGTCCGGATCGCGCCGCAGGTTCTCGGTGGACAGCAGGTAGACCGTGACCATCTCGATGCCCTCGGCCGCGCACCAGCCGACCAATTCGGCGATCTTCAGCGCGCCGACCCGATGACCGTGACTGACGTCGGTGAAACCGTTCTCCCGCGCCCACCGGCGATTGCCGTCGCACATCACCGCGACGTGGCGGGGATGCTGTTTGCCGGCCAGCTGCCTGGACAGCCGGGCCTCGTAGATGCGATACGGCAGACCCCGCACCTGACTCGGAAGTTCCACGCGGGCCACCCTACGCCTCACCGACACGATCTCGGCATCGACCGGGATACGCCGGTACAGTACTGTAGAGCCGTAACTTACGGTTCCGTAGGTTACTCACGGGTTCGGCTGAGCGGCTGCGCCATCTCCGCTCGGCCGGCACGCGGCTACGGCCGGACTGCTCCGGCTGTGTCCATGTGGGCCGGAATCCTCCGGCTGCGTCCATTGGGCCGGAATCCTCCGGCTGCGTCCATTGGGCCGGACTGCTCCAGCTGTGTCCAATTGGGCCGGACTTCGTCCGGCTGCGTCCAATCAGGAGGTACTCGTGTCCGAACCGGTCGGCGCCGCCGACGCGGCACTGGTCACCACGGGCCCGCACGCGGCGGGCGAAGCGCTCGCGGATGTGCTCGTCAAACCACGCCTGCGCGGCTGGATCCACACCTGGGCCGTCGGCGTCGCGGCGATCGCGGCCGCGATATTGATCGCGACCGCCGCCACGATCTCGGCGACGGCGGGATGGTCGACGCTGGTCTACGGGTTCACCGTGTGCGGACTGTTCGGCATCAGCGCGATCTACCACCGGGTGACCTGGCCGACCGTGCGCGCCCGCATCCGGATGAAGCGGGCAGACCATTCGATGATCTTCCTGTTCATCGCGGGCAGCTATACGCCGTTCGCGTTACTCGGGCTGCCCGGACGGACGGGGCAGACGTTGCTGGCCGTGGTCTGGGCGGGAGCGCTGGCCGGGGTGGCGCTGAAACTGCTGTGGCCGACCGCGCCCCGCTGGGTCGGCGTTCCGCTATATCTGTTGCTCGGCTGGGCCATCGTGCCGGTGGCCGGACAACTGAACAGCCAGATCGGCATCGCGCCGTTGATCCTGCTGCTGATCGGCGGACTGTTCTACAGCGGCGGCGCCATCCTCTACGCGACCAAGTGGCCGAATCCGTGGCCGACTGTGTTCGGTCACCACGAGTTCTTCCATGCGGCCACGGCCCTCGCGGCGCTGACGCACTACGTCGCGGTGTGGCTGGTGGTCCTGCGCTGAGCGCATCCAGCCGGCGCGTTGTCAGTTCCGCCGCAGCGCCATGCGGAGCTGGTCGGGGGTGGAGACCGGCAGGTCGCACACCGAACCGCGGCAGACATACGCCGCGGCGGCGTCCCGAACCAGTGGCCGATCGGCCAGCAGCGGGACGGCATCGGGAGCGGCAGCGAGAACGACCGAGCCGCCAGGAGCGGCCAACCGGGCCGCGGTGAGCAATTCCATTGGGCGGGAGCCGGATTCGGTGGCGATCGCGACCTGGAGCGGCCCGCGCAGGGCCGCCTCGGCGACCGCCAGCCATTGGCCCGCCGAACGAGGAGCACGCGCCAGCACGATCGCGCCGCGCTCGAGCGTGCGGTCGGCGTGCTCGCGGTAGCGTGCCGCGCGCTCCGGGTCGCTCACGGCCGCGGCGGTGAGCAGCGCCTCCGCCAGCGCCGACGCGCCGGCCGGCGTAGCGCCGTCGACCGGATCGCGCGGACGGGTGACGAGCGTTTCGGCGTCATCGGCGGTGTCGAACCAGCCGCCCAGCTGGTCGGGGTCGGCGAAGTGCTCGATCGCCGTGTTCAGTAACTGTTGCGCGTCGTCCAACCAGCTGAGTTCACCGGTGGCCTGGTGCAGCGCGAGCAGTCCGGTAACCAGCCAGGCGTAGTCCTCGAGCACGCCGGGCGCGGCGCCGACGACACCGCCCAGCGACGCACGCCGCAGCCGCCCGTCCACGACGTGCTCGGCGAGCAGAAACCGCGCACACCGGACGGCGGCAGCCACCCAATCCGGTTCGTCCAGCGCGCCCGCGGCTTCGGCGAGCGCGGTGATCGCCATCCCGTTCCACGCGGTCACCACCTTGTCGTCGCGCTCGGGCTGCGGACGGCGATCGCGCGTCGCGATCAGCGTCGCCCGAACGCGTTCCAGGCGGGCGTTGTCCGCCGCGGCGGTCGGCTCGGTGTATCTGGTCAACACGGACGTGCCCTGTTCGAAGTTCCCCGCAGTGCTGACGCCGAAGAATTCGGCGGCCCATGCCCCGTCGATCGCACCGAGCGCACCGGCCAGCTCAGCGGGATTCCACACATAGGTCGCACCTTCGACGCCTGGTTTACCGGGCTCCAGGTGCGTATCGGCGTCCAGCGCCGAGGCGAAGCCGCCCTGCGCCGTGCCCAGGTCGTCGAGCAGGAACCGCACGATCTCGCGAGTGACCCGGTGCGACAACGATTCCGGCTGCGCCGACGCGCTGCGCCGCGCCAGGTGGGCGTACGCGCGCAGCAGCTGCGCGTTGTCGTAGAGCATCTTCTCGAAATGCGGCACCACCCACGCGGCATCGACCGAATACCGGGCGAAACCCCCACGCAGCTGGTCATAGATGCCGCCGCGCGCCATCGCCTCGGCGGTCCGGGCGACCACGTCGAACACGGCCGGATCGCCGGTCCGCTCCCAGTGCCGCAGCAGACCCTCCAGCAACGCGGACGGCGGGAATTTCGGCGCCCCACCGAAGCCGCCGTGCTTCTCGTCCTCCTCGCGCAGCACGGCGGCGACGGCGTGGCCGAGCAACTCTGCGGTAATGGCCAGATCCGCGTCGGGCAGCCCCGCCGCCTGCGCGCGCAGCGCCTCGGCTATCTGCGCGGACGCTTGGTCCACCTCGTCGCGGCGGGTGCGCCAGGTATCGGTGATCGCGGTGAGCAACTGCGTGAACGACGGTGTGCCGCCGCGCGGAAGTTTCGGATAGTAGGTGCCGCAGTAGAACGGTTCGCCTGCCGGGGTGAGGAAGCAGGTCATCGGCCAGCCGCCCTGTCCGGTCATCGCGACCGTGGCATTCATATAGACCGCGTCCAGATCGGGCCGCTCCTCCCGGTCGACCTTCACGCAAACGAAGTTCTCGTTCATCTGCTCGGCGGTCGCCACGTCCTCGAACGACTCGTGCGCCATCACATGGCACCAATGGCAACTCGCGTACCCGATCGAAAGCAGGATGGGCATGTCCCGCTCACGCGCTTCTGCCAGCGCATCGGCATCCCATTCGCGCCAGTGCACCGGGTTGTCCGCATGCTGGCGCAGGTACGGAGAGGTCGCCTTACCGAGCCGATTCATGGCTCCACCGTACGACCACTCCCGGCGCCGCGCGGAAACCAACTCCTCGACTCTCCGGTGGCGGAAGACAACAGGGGCGAGCGCTCTCTTCGTCACGGACGGCGTTGCCATGTCGATTGGTCCAGTGTTCGATGAGATCGCGGACCCTCAGCCCGGGGTGCGCCGAGTGGTCGACCGGATTCCAGTCGATCGAGTCGAGTTCGGATAAGACCGATCATCTGCTCGCTGGGCCATCCGGCCGTCAGCCCGGGACCCAGCGCGTCGATCGCTGTACGCACCGAGCCGCCGAGGTCGTCCAGGCTCGCATTCGCCTCGGCCTCGGGCATCCCCATAGCCTTGGCCTCATCGATAAGAGCCGCGCGGTCAACCTTCGCCAAGGTCACCTGGGTGCCGACCGGGGTCGCCATATGACCGCTGAGTTCGGGATAGACCAAAGTACACAGGCAGTCGTACAGCGGTGCGAGCGTGACGCTTCCATCATCCAGCAACAGCGAATAGTTCTTCCCGTGACCGTCCTCGTCGCCGACGATCACACGGAAGGCCAACAGGCGGAACAGCCGCTCGAGCTCGAGGCGGGGTGATTCGGTGAACTGTCTGAGCAGCTTGGCCATTCGCTTACTCGGCCGGCTGATGTGATACTTGTCCACCGGCCGCAGCCCCACGGCCTGGCACATGTCCTCCTGGTGGAGCCGATCGATGGATCCGCCGGCTCGTATCGCGCGGTCGTAGCGTTCGGCCACGAGCACTTCGACGCCACCTACGTCCTCGACCCACACCGGACGATCGGTCAGCCCGATCTCGCGAGCCAACGTCATGACAAGCGCCTCGTTCCGCGCGCTGTGCGGCCAGACGCCAGTGGGCTTGAGAATATGGGTCGACGGTGCTCCGTCCACGGGTTCGCACCAGCGGTCACCGATGCGGGCCAGGAGCAACTTGGGTTGCGCCCCGGCCAGCATCATACGAATGTCACGACTGAGGTCGGCACCCAGAGGATGCTCCGGCAGGGCCGTCACCAGCCCTGCCAAACCATTGGCGTCGACCACTTCGTACCGGCCCCCTGTGGGCTTCGCCGAACCCGCGGGCATCGCCACGACGGCACCGGCGCATTCGCGGCCATAGGCAGCCAGTAACAACACGGTGTCACTCGCAGCGTCAGGAGCACCGTTACGCAGTCGTACGCCACGCACCTGCGCCGCCGCGGTCTCCAACGCTCGTCCCTCCGGAAGCAGCCCTTCCAAGAAAGCGCGAGCCATTGCCGGAGAGCTGGGCCCTGGCGTAGGTAGCGAACAGGACAACAGCGGAACTTCGCTGCCGACTTCGGCCGCGACCTGGTCTTCGTAGACAATCCGGACCTTGGCTCCGCGATCGCGGCTGATCGTCCGCGCAACCAAACGGCCGCCGAGCCACAGATCCAGTTCCATGCGTCACGCCCGCCCGCGTGGCCGGATCGTCAACTCGAGCCCCAGCGCGGCCAGCGCATCGAAAATCAGCTCTACAGCCCGAGTCTCGTTCCCCGCCTCCAGCACGTGGATGGCGTATCGGTTGGCTCTCGTCCGCTCGGCCAACTCGGCTTGCGTCATCCCGGCCTCCACGCGAGCAGCGCGAACCGCCCGCCCCAGAGCCTCCGGGGAGCGAATAGGCGTCGATCCACCTCGCGTCGATGTTGGCATATTCCAACATTATTCCGCACAGGTGCCGATGTCAAAAAATTGTCACATTCAGCGCTCCGCTCCAAGATGTTGGAAAATGATCACGTCATGGGCGGCACGCTACGGCTCGTCGTAAAAGGCCCCTTAACGATGCCCGCCTTTCACCCGGCTTCACCCCGCCACAGCCCGACGCCGGACCAGCAGGTCAGCGGTTCGGATATGGCGGCCGGCCGTACGGTGGAGCCGGATGGACCGGCGGCGGAGCGGTTGGATGTCCGTATGGCTGGGGAGGCTGGTGGCCGTACTGCGCGAACGGGGGTTGGCCATATGGCGGTGCGGACTGGGGGCTGTACAGCGGAGTTGATCGACGACGTGCCGCGATCCACCGGCCGGTCGGACTGATGGCGGCGAGGACGAGTGTCGCCAGTGTCAGCACGCCGCCGACTATCGGCTGCAGGCCGAAAAGCCCTACCCTCGCGAGTCCCACAGCCAGGTTGATCAAACTCAGTGCGCTGCCGACGATCACCAGAACTCGGCCGGCAGTCGATCGACACAGCAGCAGGACACCGCCCAGAAGGAGCAGGAACGCCACGAATCCGGCCACCGCCACGCTGATCAGCGCAAGACCGGCCAGAGTGTCGAAGATCCGCAATTTCACCAACGACACGAGGCCATACATCTCCCAACCGCCACCCAGCAACGCGAGCAATCCCGCCGCGATCCCGCTGCCACCACCCGCCGAAGATCGCGGCGCCCCGTAGCCATCGCCCGGCAGGTGGGGATGCGGGGGCGGATAGCTGCCCGGTGCCGCGCCGGGCCAGCCCTGCTGGAAACTCATATCGGTAGTCATTCCTCCTCGGTCGCGGCGGACCGTGCCCGAGGTCGGCTCGCCTTTCGCTGTAGCACTGGATAGATGCCCTGCCGCCGGGTCGGCTACACCTGCCGCAGCCCGAATCCGGGTCCTGATCCGGCAGAAATCCAGAGGGCACCGAGAACCGCATCGAGCACTACGTCTGCCTGGGATGCTTCCACCAGAGCCGGAAATATGACCTCGCCGTCGAAGTAAGTAACGCACCGCTCAGCGTGGTCGGATCGGTTGACCCTCCTGGGTGTGCGGCGAGCAAACAACGCTGAATGCGATAAAGGGCCAGGTGTAAGCCCGTTAATGCATTTCATCCGATGATCGGGCAAATTTTTACATTTTCTCTACGGCCCGAGCCGTATCGGCACCCCCTGTGCCGCCTTACGCTCAGTCATCGTGGTTTCACCGATCGATATCGCCAAGCGAGTTGTGCTGGGACGCCCGTTTCGTAGCGATCGGCTCGGTGAGACGTTGCTACCGAAACGCCTGGCGTTGCCGATTTTCGCCAGCGACCCGCTGTCCTCCGTCGCATACGCGACTCAGGAAATCCTGCTCATCCTCACCCTCGGCGGGCTCAGCTACCTCTATCTGACGCCGTGGGTGGCCGGTGGTGTCGTCCTGTTGCTCGCGGTTGTCGCGCTGTCGTATCGCCAAGTGGTGCAGGCCTACCCCTCCGGTGGCGGCTCCTACGAGGTGGTCGCGGAGAATCTCGGCGCGCTCCCCGGTCTGGTGGTCGCGGCGGCGTTGATGGTGGACTACGTGATGACCGTCGCGGTGTCCATCGCGGCAGGTGTGGACAACATCATCTCCGCCGTCCCGAGCCTGTACCCCCACCGGGTGTTCATCGATATCGCGTTGATCGTGCTGCTGACAGCGATGAACCTGCGCGGCGTGCGGGAGTCCGGGCGTACGTTCGCCATTCCGACCTATGGATTCGTCCTCGGGGTGCTGACGATGGTCGCGATCGGCCTGGGCGAGACGGTATTCGGGCATGCGCCGGTCGCGGAGAGCGCACACTACGAGATACACGCAGAACACGTCGGGCTGAGTACGGCAGCGGTGACGTTCCTGGCGCTGCGCGCGTTCGCCTCCGGCTGTACCGCGCTGACGGGCGCGGAAGCCATCTCCAACGGGGTGCCGGCGTTTCGGAAACCGAAGGCCCGCAACGCAGCTCGCACCATGACCGCGATGGCAGTCATCGCCATCGTCATGTTCTGCGGGGTCACCGCGCTGGCGATGATCTCCCACACCCGGGTCACCGAGAACACCTGCGATCTCATCGGATTCTCCGGCGACTGCCACACCGACGCCCAGAAGACGGTGATCGCCCAGATCGCGGCGGCAGTCTTCGGCGGCAGCAGTCTCCCGTTCTACTACCTGATGGTCACCACCGCGCTGATCCTGATCCTGGCCGCCAACACCGCCTACAACGGATTCCCGCTGCTGACATCGATTCTGGCCCAGCATCGGTACCTGCCCCGCCAACTCCACACCCGCGGCGACCGCTTGGCGTATTCCAACGGCATCATCCTGCTCGCGCTGGTCGCGAGCGGACTCATCTACGCCTTCGACGGGCAGACCTCCCGGCTGATCCAGCTCTACATCGTGGGCGTGTTCACCTCGTTCACGTTGTGCCAGACCGGCATGGTCCGGCACTGGAATCGGGAATTACGCAGCGCGACACTTCCGATCGAACGATTGCGTATCCGGCGAAGCAAGCTGATCAATGCGGTCGGCGCCTGCTTCACCGGCGTCGTTCTCGTCGTGGTCATGATCACCAAGTTCAGCCACGGCGCCTATCTGGTCGTGATCGCGATGCCGGTGCTGGTCCTGGTGATGTACCTCATCTACCGCCACTACACGAAGGTGCGCGCCGAGCTGGCGATCGACCCCGACGACACTCCTACGCTGCCGGGCCGAGTCCACGCCATCGTGCTGGTGTCCGGCTGGCACAAGGCAACCCAGCGCGCCGTGCAGTTCGCCCGCGCCACCCGGCCCGACACCCTCACCGCGATCACCGTCAACGTCGACGACGCCGAGACCCACGGCCTGGTCCGAGACTGGGAACAGCACGACATCGCCATCCCGCTCAAAGTCATCGAATCCCCGTACCGCGAAATCACCCGTCCCGTAGTCGAATACATCAAACGGCTGCGCCAATTCGGTCTCCGCGACGTGGTGAGCGTCTATATCCCGGAGTACGTCGTCGGTCACTGGTGGGAGAACCTGCTGCACAATCAGAGCTCGCTGCGCTTGAAGGCACGGCTGCTGTTCGAGCCCGGTGTCATGGTCACGAGCGTGCCCTACCAGCTGCATTCGTCCCGACTGCGGGACTTCTCCAAGGTCACACACAGTCCTGGCGAAGTCCGTCGCGGAATCACCGACGCACGATGACGACCGGCTGAGGTCGCCGCCTCCGCCACACTGCCATCGCCGGGGCGGTGCCGCGCGCCAGCTCGATCTTCGACAGAAAGTAGGTGGCCGTGTGATCGTGACTTACGCCACCGCGCCGACGCCTCAGACAAGCACCTCGACCACGCCGATCCGCCCAGCTGTGCGCACCAGCAGCACCGCCGCCCGCGCGGCACGACAACAAACTACTCGGCGCGCTTTTCGGGGTCGGCGCCTTTCGGCTCCTGGGTACGTCGGGTGATGCCGTGCTCGGTGCCCTCGTCGGCCTCTTGGTCCGGTTCGGGATGCTCGGGCTCGAAGGTCGTGGGCAGACCCTTGATATGCCGGTTCATCGACCGAATCAGCAGGAAGGTGCCCGCGAGCAGGATCAGCACGATGGCGAGCCCGAGCGGCGACGCTTTGCCGAACTCGGGCCCGGTCGGGGTGCCCGGCGTCTGGGCGAGCAGCCAGAGCGTCACGACGGCTCGTCCTCGATGCCCGCGAACAGATCGGTCTCCGGCACCGCGGTGCTCACCCGGGTCTTGGCCAGCTCGAACTCCTCGGTCGGCCACAACCGCTGCTGCATTTCCATCGGAATGGAGAAGAACGCCCCGTTCGGGTCGACCTGCGTCGCGTGCGCGCGCAAGGCGTCGTCGCGCTGCGGGAAGTACTTGGCGCATTCGATCTGCGTGGTGATCCGCGAGACCACGTCACCGCGCTCGGCGGCGTACTTGCGCATCCGGTCCAGCCACTCCTGCAGCGGGAACGGCTCACCGATGCGCTCGAACTCCGCGGCGAACACCTCCATCCGCTGCATGCTGAACCCGTGGTCGTAGTACAGCTTCAGCGGCGTCCACGGCTCGCCCGCGTCGGGGAAGCGCTCGGGATCGCCCGCGGCCTCGAACGCGGCCATCGACACCTCATGGCCGCGGATGTGGTCGGGATGGGGATAGCCGCCGAACTCGTCGTAGGTGGTCATCACATGCGGCTTGAACTCGCGCACCACGCGGACCAGGGCCTCGGTGGCCTCCGCCAACGGAACCAGCGCGAAGCACCCCTCGGGCAGCGGCGGCAGCGGATCACCCTCCGGCAGGCCCGAGTCGATGAATCCGAGCCAGTGCTGGCGCACGCCGAGCGCGCGCGCCGCGGCCGCCATCTCCTGCCGGCGGATCTCATCGATCCGCTCCAGGACACCCGGGGTGTCCATGGCCGGGTTCAGGATGCTTCCGCGCTCGCCGCCGGTCAGCGTGACGACGAGGACCTCGTGTCCTTCGTCTGCGTAACGGGCGGTGGTCGCGGCACCTTTGCTGGATTCGTCATCTGGGTGGGCGTGCACCGCCATGAGGCGAAGGCCACTCACGTCTCGTTCACCGTCGCTCTCGCTCGCTGGTGTCGGGGCTTCGTTACCTATAGTTCCATTCGACCCATTTTTGTTCCGACCTACCCCCCGGGAGCGACGACTTCATGAGTGAGCCTGCGCCGGAAGACGGCGGTCTCGCGGCGACCGCGCCCAGCGGACCGCCGGCCAACCGGTACGGAACGCAGCCCTTGGTGCGGCGGCGCTGGATCGCGCCCGTCCTCGGCGCGGTGGTTCTGCTGGCCGGGCTCGGCGTCGCCTACCTCGGCTATCAGAAGTACGGCCCGGAAGACATCGAGGCCGAGCAACTCGGCTACACCGTGGTCGACGACTCGACCGTGAATGTCCGGTTCAAGGTCACCCGGGTCGACCCGGCGCAACCGGTGGTGTGCTTCGTCCGCGCGATGGCGCGCGACGGTTCGGAGCTGGGCCGTCGCGAGGTGCTCGTCGAGCCCTCCAACAGCGGAACGGTGGAGTTGACCACAACCGTGCGTGCGTCCCCGCGACCGGTATCGAGCGCCATCTACGGGTGTAGTGATCGCGTGCCCAGTTATCTTCGAGCTGGCTGATTTCCGCGCGTTTGCCCCCGACGTGCCCACGAAATCAACTCCGACCTGCACATTTGTGAATCATGCTAAAATGGTTTGATACACGGTTCCGGGGCTCGGAGCCGTGTTTGCTGCATTGGCGGCCAGCACTGACGGTTCGGGCTTGCGAGCTTGCCCGCAACCAGGGCCTGTCGGGGTTCGATGAACTTCCCAGGATCGCTCTAGCCGTCGACTGGTGCATGCCTGCTTCCGAGCGGGTATACGCCAGTGCTCAGGGAATCCCGGCCTGCCGGGAACAACTACTAGGGAGTGATCGAGATGACTGAGACGCAAGTGACCTGGCTTACCCCGGAGTCGCACGACAGGCTCAAGAGCGAACTCGACGCGCTCATCGCCAATCGTCCGGTCATCGCCGCCGAGATCAACGAACGCCGCGAAGAAGGCGACCTCAAGGAGAACGGCGGGTACCACGCCGCGCGCGAGGAGCAGGGTCAGCAGGAGGCGCGCATTCGCCAACTGCAGGAACTGCTGAACAACGCCAAGGTCGGCGTTGCACCCACGAAATCCGGCGTCGCGCTTCCAGGGTCGGTCGTCAAGGTCTACTACGACGGCGACGAGACGGACACCGAAACCTTCCTGATCGCCACCCGTGAAGAGGGTCTGCGCGATTCCAAGCTGGAGACCTACTCGCCGAGTTCCCCGCTCGGTGGCGCGCTCATCGACGCCAAGGTGGGCGAGACCAGGGAATACACTTTGCCCAATGGCAACACCATGAAGGTCACACTGATCAGCGCGGAGCCTTACCACAGCTGACGTTCGCGGCTGCGGCACACTGCCCAGCCGACACACCCGCGGACACGAGCGGCCGCGACCGATCATCGGGTGCGGCCGCTCGCTCATGTCCGTGAACCCGGATTTCCGAGAACCTAGCTCAACGCCTGTTCGACATCCGCGAGCAGGTCGCCGACATCCTCGATACCGACCGACAGCCGCACCAGATCCGCGGGCACCTCCAACTCGGAGCCCTCGGTGGACGCGTGCGTCATCGCGGCCGGATGTTCGATCAGCGACTCGACCCCACCCAGGGACTCGGCGAGGGTGAACACTTCGGTCCGCGAGCAGAACTTGCGCGCGGCCTCGACGTCACCGTGCAGGCGGACCGATATCATTCCGCCGAATCGCCGCATCTGCGCGGCGGCGACCGCGTGGCCGGGGTGCTCGGGCAGGCCCGGGTAGATCACCTGGGATATCGCGGGGTGCCGGGACAGGAACTCCGCGAGAGTTTCGGCGTTGTCGCAGTGCCGGTCCATGCGCAGCGCGAGGGTCTTGGTGCCGCGCAGGGTGAGGAAGGCGTCGAACGGGCCGGGGACCGCGCCGGCACCGTTCTGCAGGAACGCGAACGCCGCGTCGAGTTCGGGATCGTTGGTGATCAGCGCGCCGCCGATCACGTCGGAGTGGCCGCCGAGATACTTGGTGGTGGAGTGCACCACGATGTCGGCGCCGAGCAGCAACGGCTGTTGCAGATAGGGGGTCGCGAAGGTGTTGTCGACCACCAGTTTCGCGCCCGCGGCGTGGGCCACATCGGCCAGTGCGGGGATATCGCCGATGCTCAGCAGCGGGTTGGTCGGGGTCTCGACCCAGACCAGCTTGGTGTTCGGCCGAATCGCGGCGCGCATCTCGTCGACGTTGAACACGTGTGCGGGCGAGTGCTCGATACCCCACTGGCTGAATACCTTGTCGATCAGCCGGAAGGTGCCGCCGTAGGCGTCGTCGGGGATCACGATGTGATCGCCCGGACGCAAGGTGGCCCGCAGGGCACAGTCGGTCGCGGCCATGCCCGAGGCGAAGGCGCGGCCGTAGCGGCCCGACTCCAGCGCGGCGAGGTTCGCCTCCAGCACCGAGCGGGTCGGGTTACCGGTGCGGGCGTACTCGAAACCACCGCGCAACCCACCCACGCCATCCTGGGCGAATGTCGAACTCGCGTAGATGGGCACATTCACCGCGCCGGTCTGCGGATCGGGTTCGAACCCGGCGTGCACGGCACGTGTGGAGAATCCCAGCTCGCTCATGGGCTCAGCCTAATCGGGCGATTCCCGGGCAATTGCTCCGGGCTGACCGAACCCGATTTCGGCGCCGATCCCGGCGACATCCGGGCCAGGGCCAGGCGTGACGGCACCGACCAGGTGCTGGTCGGGGCGCCGTCGGCAGCCAGTTGTCACGCGTCGTCATTTCGGAGCCATGTGCGTGTCATCGGGAGGCCAACCGTGGTGGTCACACTGAAGGAGGACCCGGCATATGGGCGATGCCACCACCGCCACTCCACCGGAGGTGCACGATGCACAAATTGTCGATCGACCGTGGCGCACGCCGACCGGTTCCGAATGCACTGGGAGCCAGCCATGTTCGTGCGTGATCACCTTCCGCGCGACCCGCGCGGCCGCGCCCGACCGTTGCCCGATCAGCGCGAACTCGTCGCGGCCTTCGGCGCGCGTCCGAGCGACTCGGACGACGATCATCCCCTGCTGGCCTGGGCCGCAACCCTGGCTACGCTGCACCGGCAGCTGCGCACCGATCCACTGTCCGCCGCCGGAACAGATTGCCGCCGTGCCGAACTGGTGTCCGCCATCGATGCCTGGGTGGTCGGTCGGCTACCCGGCAAGCGCTCGACCGACCACCCGCGCGCGGAATCTCTCGGCGCCACAGTGGATCGGATGGCCGCAGCCCACGTCCACGCCAGCCATCTGCTGCACACCGCCGAAAAGGTCTCCGACGTCCGCGTGCACGCCGCCTGGTACCGACTGGCTTCGCTAGCCGACGAGTGGACCGACCTGATTACCGGCGGAGTGCGCGAAACAGTGCGTCGCGGACGACCGGCATAGCGTCGATTCCAGCCGCGACACCCTGCCGCACGAACTCCGCGTCGCACGGGCACGCGGATCGGAAGGTTCGGTTACGTTCCGATGTGGCCGGTGCTGAGGAACCCGAGCAGGTCGTGGCGGGTGATGACGCCGACGGGTTTGCCGTCCTCGACGACCATGAGCGCGTCGGTGTCCGAGAGAGCCTTGGTCGCGGCGGAGATCGGCTCGCCCGAGCCGATCAGCGGGAACGACTCGCTCATGTGCTGGCCCACCGAATCGGTCAGGTGCGCCCGCCCCGCGAAGACCGCCGACAGCAAGGCGCGTTCGGACACGCTGCCCGCGACTTCGCCCGCCATGACAGGCGGCTCGGCGCCGACCACGGGCATCTGGGACACGCCGTACTCACGCAGGATCTCGATCGCGTCGCGCAATGTCTCCGAGGGATGGGTGTGCACCAAGTCGGGCAGTGCGCCGGACTTACCGCGCAGCACGTCACCGACCAAGGGCTCTTCGGCGCCATCCAGCCGCTCGCGGAGGAAGCCGTAGGAACTCATCCACTCGTCGTTGAAGATCTTCGACAGATAGCCGCGACCGCCGTCCGGCAGCAGCACCACGACCACCGCATCCGGATCACGCCGCGCCACCTCGACCGCCGCGACCACCGCCATGCCGCACGAGCCGCCGACCAGCAGTCCCTCCTGCCGGGCCAGCCTGCGGGTCATATCGAAGGAGTCCGCGTCGGACACCGCGATGATCTCGTCCGGCACGGCCGGGTCGTAGGCGGACGGCCAGAAGTCCTCGCCGACGCCCTCGACCAGGTATGGCCGTCCGGTGCCGCCGGAATACACCGATCCTTCCGGGTCGGCGCCGATGACCTTCACCCTCCCGCCGGAGACCTCCTTGAGGTAGCGACCGGTGCCGGTGATGGTGCCGCCGGTGCCGACACCCGCCACGAAGTGGGTGACCTTGCCGTCGGTGTCGCGCCAGATCTCCGGGCCGGTTGTCTCGTAGTGGCTTTCCGGGCCGCCGGGGTTGGAGTACTGGTCGGGCTTCCACGCGCCGTCGATCTCGCGGACCAGGCGGTCGGACACGCTGTAGTAGCTGTCCGGGTGGTCCGGCGGCACGGCAGTCGGGCAGACGACGACCTCGGCGCCGTAGGCGCGCAGCACGTTGCGTTTGTCCTCGCTGACCTTGTCCGGGCAGACGAACACGCACGAGTAGCCACGCTGCTGCGCGACCAGTGCCAGGCCGACGCCGGTGTTGCCGGAGGTGGGTTCGACGATGGTGCCGCCGGGGCGCAGCTGTCCGGACTTCTCGGCGGCGTCGATCATCTTCACCGCGATCCGGTCCTTCGAACTGCCGCCCGGGTTGAGGTATTCGATCTTGGCCGCGACCAGCCCTGCGTTCGATCCGACGACCGAGTTCAACCGGACCAGCGGCGTATTGCCGATGAGATCCACGACATGATCCGCGATGCGCATGGACCCATCGTTGCAGACGCACTATCTGTGAGTCAGCGCACGTCGGACGCAGGCGGTCCGGGATACCGGCAAACCGGCCGTCGTGCCCTTAGGATCGCTGCCATGAGGCAGCCGAACATCGCCCGCGCCGCAGCGATTCTGGCCGGATCCGCGATGGCTCTAGTGATCGGATCCGGCGCGCCCGCGGACGCCGGGACCGTCGAATTCCCCGAGGTGCCGACCGCGGCGCATGGTGGCCTGTGCTGGACCACCATCCGTACCTGGGCCGACACCAGCCCCGAATGGCCGGGCCGCGCCATTCTCAATGTCCGCGCACTCCCGGTATCAGGCATCGGGCCCGGCCAGTACCCGTTCGCGCCGTTGTGCGAGGTCCGCACGACCGTCGCCTGGCGCAACGTCACCACGGGCGCGACCGGCCGCTACGACAACACGGTGGTCACCGGGATCTACGGCAGCATCCAGTACGCGCTGTTCCAGGACACCGGCCCGGGACTGGTCGAGGTCACCGTCTCCACTGATGCGGCGAGCCTGCCCGGCCGGGGCTCCTTCGTGGTGCCGGGCTGAGCTAGCCGATCCGGCGACGGCGCCCCGGAGCAGCGCCTCGGCGCGTGTACCGCACTGAGCGGGTCGGCATTGTTTCGTAAAATTCCTGACGTGAGCACACCTCAGTTCCACTGGCGGACCGCGGCGGTGACCGGTGCCGCGGCCGTGCTCGCCGGTTCGGGCGCCGGCACCGCATGGTGGGCGACCTATCGCCTGCTCATGGCCCAGGCGGGGGTCGCGCGCGGCGTGATCGGCCGGGACACCTCGAAACCGCCGGAGGCGGACGGCGTCTATACCGCGGGCTGCACGCAGCCTGAGCCGTGGCGCACCGGCAAACACGCCGACCTGCACCTGATGATCTTCGGCGACTCCACCGCGGCGGGTGTGGGCTGCGTGGTGGCCGACGAAGTGCCGGGCGTGCGCCTGGCCCGCGGCCTCGCCGACGCGACCGGGCAGCGGATCCGTTTGAGCACCAAGGCGATCTCCGGCGCCACCTCCAAGGGGCTGGCCGGTCAGGTGGACGCGATGTTCGTCGCGGGCCCGCCACCGGACGTCGCGGTCATTCTGATCGGCGCCAACGATGTCACCAAGAAGCATTCGATTCGTGCCTCCGCGCGCAGGCTCGCCGCGGCCGTGGCCCGGCTGCGCCGCGCCGACGCCGTTGTGGTGGTCGGCACCTGCCCGAACCTGGGCATGGTGACCGCCATCCCGCAGCCGCTGCGGACCGTGGTACACAACTGGAGTGTCCGTTTGGCCAGGGCGCAGCGCGTGGCGACGATTGTCGCGGGCGGGCATCCGGTGCCGATGGGGTATCTGCTCACCCCGGAGTTCCGCGCCGCGCCCGAACTCCTTTTCGCGGCCGACGGGTTCCACCCTTCGGCCGCGGGTTACGAAATCGCCGCCGCGCAACTGCTTCCGGCCCTCATCGAGACCGTGCGCGGTGCGACCACCACTTCCAGTGGTGCGCGGCGAGACGTAAATTCGATACGCATCCGAGAGTAAGTACAAAAGGGTGCACCGCGACCGTCCCACAAAGGAGTGTCCTCATGCCCGAGGCCGTCATCGTTTCGACCGCACGCTCCCCGATCGGCCGGGCCCGCAAGGGTTCGCTGGTCGACCTGCGGCCCGACGATCTGACCACGCAGATTGTGCGGGCAGCGCTCGACAAAGTGCCCGCTTTGAACCCCGCGCAGATCGACGACCTGATCCTGGGCTGCGGTTCGCCCGGAGGTGAGCAGGGCTTCAACATCGGTCGTGTCGTCGCCGTGCAACTCGGCTACGACTTCCTGCCCGGCACCACGGTGCACCGCTACTGCGCATCGTCGCTGCAGTCCACCAGGATGGCGTTCCACGCGATCAAGGCGGGCGAGGGCGACGTGTTCATCTCCGCAGGCGTAGAAGCCGTCTCCCGCTACGTGAACGGTTCCGCCGACAGCTGGCCGAACACCCAGAATTCCCTGTTCGCCGCGGCTCAGGAGCGCACCGCCGAGACCGCCGGGGGCGGCGCGGGCAGCTGGCACGACCCGCGCGAGGACAGCCTGCTGCCCGACGTCTACATCGCGATGGGTCAGACCGCCGAGAACGTCGCCTCGTTCACCGGCATCACCCGCGACGAGCAGGACCGCTGGGGCGTGCGCTCGCAGAACCGGGCCGAAGAGGCGCTCGAGAACGGCTTCTTCGAGCGCGAGATCACCCCGGTGACGCTGCCGGACGGCACAGTTGTCAGCAAAGACGACGGCCCTCGCGCCGGAGTCACCTACGACGCGGTCGCCGGACTGAAACCGGTGTTCCGCCCGGACGGCACCGTCACCGCGGGTAACTGCTGCCCGCTGAACGACGGCGCGGCGGCGCTGGTCATCATGAGCGACACCAAGGCGAAGGAGCTGGGGCTGACGCCGCTGGCGCGCATTGTGTCCACCGGCGTGTCCGGACTGTCACCGGAGATCATGGGCCTCGGCCCGATCGAGGCATGCAAGCGCGCGCTGGCGCTGGCGGGCAAGACGATCGACGACATCGACCTGGTCGAGATCAACGAGGCGTTCGCCGTGCAGGTGCTCGGCTCCGCCCGCGCGCTGAAGATCGACGAGGACAAGCTGAACGTCTCCGGCGGCGCGATCGCGCTGGGCCATCCGTTCGGCATGACCGGCGCCCGGATCACCACCACGCTGATCAACAACCTGCAAACCTTCGACAAGCAGTTCGGTCTGGAGACCATGTGCGTCGGCGGCGGCCAGGGCATGGCGATGGTCATCGAACGCTTGAGCTGAGACGCGAAAGGGCGGTCGCCGGATGTTCCGGCGACCGCCCCTTTCACTGTGTGGCTAGTCGTTCTGGAAGCAGGCTAGTCGTTCTGGAAGTAACTGAGCAGTCGCAGGATCTCGACATAGAGCCAGACCAGAGTGACGGTGAGGCCGAGCGCGACGCCCCAGGCCGCTCGCTCGGGAGCCTGAGCGCGGATCAGCTGATCGGCGGCGTCGAAGTCGAGCAGGAAGCTGAACGCGGCGATGGCGATGACCACCAAGCTGAAGACGATCGCCAGCGGGCCGCCGTCGCGCAGGCCGAGGCCGCCGGGAATGAAGAAGCCGGCGATCAGGTTCCCCAGCATGAGCACCACGATGCCGATCATGGCGCCGACGATGATCCTGGTGAATCGCGGCGTCACCCGGATGGCGCCGGTCTTGTAGACCACGAGCATGCCCGCGAAGACACCGAACGTGCCCAGCACCGCCTGACCGATCAGCGCGCTACCGCCGACCCCGCCGAACTCGATATTGGTGAACATGAACGACAGCGCACCGAGAAAAAGTCCCTCGGCAACCGCATAGGAGAGCACGAGGACCGGGTTGTCCATCTTGTTCGCGAACGTCGCGATCAGCACCAGCACCAGGCCGACCAGGCCACCGCCGATCACGAACAGCGGCGCGAGCGAGGTGTTCGCGTTGGTGAGGCCGTAGGAGAGGATCGCGGACAGGGCGAGCACCGCGAGGGTGATGCCCGTTTTGATCACCACATCATCGATGGTCATCGCCCGGGTGGTGGGCGGGGCCTGCGGCGGGTAGGGCTGCTGGTACTGCGGGTGTTGGCCGTACTGCTGGCCGTACTGTCCCGCGGGCGCCACGCCGGAACCGAAGCTGGCGTAGCCACCGCCTTCCTGCCTGGGCAGGTTCCTGAAAACCGGATTGCTCGTGGTACGCAAAGCACGTCCCTTTCTGGAGTCGTTGCCGCTGTTCCTCGAGGTGGTTGCCTCGATATCCAACTGCCTGGTCCAACGATTGTCATCCGCCGCGAGTTCCGGGGAACTCGGTAAGCCGGACAATTCGGACTCTACCGCTGCCTCGGGTCGTGCAGACCACGCACGGACCGAGTCACTGTGAATTTCCGGTTGCGCCCGATCACGTCGGTCCGGCCCACCATGCGTTCGACCACGGAACGATAGTTGAGATGTGAGTTGTACACGGTCCACAACTCGCCACCGGGACGTAGCACCCGGCCGGTTTCAGCGAACATCTTGATCGCCGATCCGGTGTGCACCGCCGCGCCGACGTGAAACGGCGGATTACACAGCACCAGATCGGCGCTGTTGTCCGCGGCCGAGGACATCGCGTCATCGCGTACGACGCATACCCGATCGGCGACACCGTTGGCGTCGGCGGTGGCGCGCGCCGACGCTACCGCGGCGGCGGATTGATCAGTGGCGACCACCTTGATCCCCGGCCGCGCCGTGACCAGTGCGACGGCCAAGATGCCGGTGCCACAGCCGAGGTCGATCGCGTCGCGCGCGTCCGGCTTCATCGATTTCAGATGCTCGAGCAGGAACCTGGTCCCGATATCGAGGCGGGCGCCGGAGAAAGCCGCGCCGTGCGCGACCACCTCGAGACCCAATTCATCGAGTCGTTCGCGCACTGGAAACGGCGGGTCGCCCACGGGTTTGGCCCCGGCAACGAAGAGGGTGCGCGACTTCTGCCTGCCGCGGCTGGCGCGAACTTCGCAGAATGACTGGGCCAGAACGTCGTTCATCGACTTGGTCAGATACTTGTCCCGGCCGCCCGCGAACACCGCCACGTCCGGGTCGGCGTAACGGGCGATGGCGTCGGCGATTTCGACCAGCCCCGCCAGCACCCGGGGCAAGCGGAGCAACACCACTCGGACATCATCCAGCAACCCGGCGCCGAGTGGGTGCGCGGTATAGCGATCCGACAGGCCCAGTGCGCGGGCATTATTGGCCAGCGCGAGCTCGCCGGTGAGCAGATCCTGGTGCACCCGGACGCCGCGCAGATCGTGCCCGGCGACGGCGCCGAGAGTCAGCGCGCCGTAACTGTCACCGATTACGGCTACGTTTCCACCGTCGGCACTCGCCAAAGCCTCGGCGGCGACGTCGAGGATCAGCCGATCGGCGGCGTCCACGGCGTAGAGGTTCAGTGCCTCCACGTCCGGATACCGCCGCAATCGGCTCAGTACGTCCTCGACATGTCCCACACCACAAGTGTGCTAGATCGTTGCCGCATGGTCGCGCCCACCCCGTCCCATAGCGTTCCGACCGCCCGAACCGCACTGTGTGACGCACTACCACAAGGGATTCGACGCAGTCTACGTTGCCGCGACAAGGTCCCTTCACGTCCGGTCGACGGCGAATCAACCGCGGCGAATTCCGATTACGCCATCCGACGCCCTTCGCTGAGTAGCATCGGCCACATGCGCAACGTGATGGTGCTGACGGTCGCGGTCGCGACGGTACTGCTCTCGGGCTGCGGCGATGGCGAGTCGACCCCCGGGCTACCGGTCGCCTCGATCCCCCGCGCGGCGCCCGCCGGGCCGCAGGACACCTCGCCCAAGCAGAGCGCCGCCTCCGCCGACGCCGCGCTGACGGTCACCGATATCCGGCTCGGCCGCCAACCCGGCTTCGATCGTGTGGTCTACGACCTCGGCGGCGTCGGGACACCCGGGTGGCTCGTCCGGTACACCGACCGCGCCGTGCAGGACGGCAGCGGCAATCCCGTCGACGTGGCGGGCGCGTCGGTTCTCGAGGTACGCATCCTGGGCTCGGCCTACCCGTTCGACAGCGGCGTGACACCGTACTCTGGCCCGGATCCGGCTGTCGACGCGGCGGTGCCCGGCGTCGCCGGCGTGTACCGGACGGCGGTGTTCGAAGGCACCACCCAGTCGTTCATCGGGGTGCAGGCCGACCGGCCTACCTTCACCGTCACCGCCCTGTCCAATCCGACCAGGCTGGTCGTGGACATCGCCGGTCCCTAGTCCGACACCAACGTAGCCCGATACCGATACGCCCAAGGGGTATCGCGGGCGCGACAGATCGGCGACCACTAGAATCGGAGCTCGTGGTCCGCCGCCGCCTCTTCCGACCAGCCGGGTTCGCCCGGCTGATCGGTGTGCTGGCGTTGCTGGCCGGAATCGTCGCTATGCACTCGGTCGTGTTCACGGCCACCGGCCATGCCACCGGTGTTCACGGCTCGAACGCAGCGCACTCCGTGGACATCGGCGCGCAATCCGGCAAAGGCGACCGTTCGGCAGGCGGCGCCGGTATCAGCACGGCCGCGCTGGACCGTTCCGAGCGAACCCTGATGGACGGCGACAGGGCCGCGTCGTCGAACCCTGCCGTGTGGTCTACAGCGGCGAGTGGCGCCTCGGGTCCGGATTGCGCCGGGGATGGGTGCGACCGCGCGCACAGCGGAATACACGGCTGTGTCTTCATCCTCGTCGTTCTCGCGACGCTGGTCGCGTTGGTGTTGCTCTACCGAATGCCGGCCGATCGTCCCGGCGGCGGTGGGGCACTGGCGCGGCACTGGCGTCCGCGGCGGGAAAGACCGCCACCCTGGACCGTGCTCACCTTGGCCGAACTGGGAATCCTGCGGATCTGACAGGTCCGCCGCAGCCGTGTGCCCGCGCCACGGTCGCGGCGTTGTCCATCCCGCCACCAGACTTCCCATGCACAAGGAGCACAACCATGTCCATCACCCGCCCCCGCCTGACCGTCGCAGCCGCAGCCATCGCCGTGCTGAGCCTCGCCGGATGTAGCGACGCCGAGACCGGGCATACCACCGAACACGGCACCTCTGCGAGCTCGACAGCGGCTACCCCGGCGCGCGCCGAACACAACGACGCCGACGTGACGTTTCTGCAGATGATGTACCCGCATCACGCACAAGCCGTCGAAATGGCCGGATTGGTACCCAGCCGCACCGACAACCAGCAATTGCGCGCGCTCGCCACATCGATCGAGCAAGCACAAGCGCCTGAGATGCAGCAGATCACCACCCTGCTGCAGAGCTTCGGCCGGCCCGCCCCCAGCAGCGGCGAGGGCCATCAGGGCCACGACATGCCGAGCACCCCCATGCCGGGCATGCCCATGTCCGGTGCACCCATGTCCGGTGCACCCATGTCCGGTGCACCCATGCCCGGCATGATGTCCGCCGGACAGATGGCCGCCCTGCGAGCGGCATCCGGCCCGGATTTCGACCGCCAGTGGCTGACCATGATGATCGAGCACCACACGGGCGCCATCGCTATGGCCCAGACCGAAATCGCCGACGGTAAGAACCCGGACGCGCAAGCGCTCGCCCGCGCGATCATCGCGGCCCAGCAGGCCGAGATCGACCAGATGCGCACCATGCTCGGCCAGCGCTGACCAGTGCGCCGTGCCGATATCGGTTGACCATCGATATCGGCACGGCCGGGCGCCTCCCGGGCGCGAGAAGTAGCCGCACACCTGCCGCCCGGCTCGTCCGCACCGAAACGCGGACACGGAACTCAGTTGTAGGACTTGGTGACGCCGTCGAGCAGATGCTCGAGAGTGTCGTAGGTCGGGGTGGCGACCACGTCGATCAGATCCGCGGCCACCGGAACGTTGCGCTCGGCGGCGACCTTCGCGAATTGGGCGGCGTCGTTCGTCCGGAAGCCGTGCTCGGCGGCCAGCCGCTGCAACTCGGGGTCGGTGGACAGCAGGCGACCGAGCTGGTCGCCGGTCGCCCCGAACGGCACCAGCGTGTGCCGCGACAGCACCGTCGGCGACGGATACAGCAACGTCATGTCGGGTTTGACCTGTCCACGAACCGTGGCCTCGACATACTGCGACTCGTAGATCCAGACCATCGGTGTGGGGCCCATGCCGGTGGCGAGGTAGTTGTTGAACGGTCCCTCGGTGGTGTTCTCGGTGTAGCCCTGGCCGACGAAAAGTCGTGCCAGCGCGGGTAGTACAGCCTGCTCGGCGGTCTGGCCCTGCACGATCGTGTTGCCGTTGGCGACGTAGCTCGCCGCGGCCAGGTACATGGCGGCGGAGTTCGAGGTCCGGGGGTCGGTGGTGGAGATCAGGATGTTCTTGCGCAGCGGGTAGGCGGTGTTGCCCGGCAGTTCGTCCCAGCGCGTGTCGTTACGGACCAGATCGAGGTAGCGGCGCAGGTCGATCGCCGTCCCCGGCCCCTGGCGCACCACACCCGCTCCGGCGAGCAGATCCGCGATCGACGTAAACGTCGCGACGGCCATCGGTGAGGAGAACGGCGTGTATTTGGCGGTCACGTTGCGCAGCCGCTGAATTCGCTCGGCGGCCTGTTCGCTGGACGGAAACGCGAAATCGTACTTCGCGAGGTCGATGGACGTGGCGATCTGCCGCGATCCGGCCGGCTCGACCTCGACGCGAACGCCATTGCGCGCCAGCACATCGATCACCTTCGGGTCCTGGAAGAACGCCACCTTTTCCGAGCCGACGACACCGCGCACCACCGTCAATGGCGCAGCCGGGACGGGGGCCGCGGCGGGCGGTGGCGAATCCGGCTGGCGCACGGCAAACACCACCGCCAACGCGACCACCACAACGGCCGCCACAATCGCGAGCGGCGCGAACCGCTTGTTCGCCGACCACAGTTCACCGAAATTGGGCAGCGTGAACGTCGAATTCGCTTCGGTCGGCCCCGCTGCCTTTTCCACTGCTACAGCCGCCGCTCGAACGTCCGCCTCGGCGGGCTTCGCCAACTCGCTTCGCACCGCCCGCTCGACGAGGATCGGAACGAACTGCCGCACCCGGTGACCTTCGAACTTGCGTATCGCCACATCGATAGTGCTGTGGATCTGCTCGGCCGAGTGCGTCTCGGTGTAGTTTTCGACCAGCCGCTCCGTCATCTGACGGAGTGCCTGCTCCTCCCGAACGGTATCGATCACCACACCATCTCCTCGGCGTCCCGACGCTAGCGCGGCGGCATCTCCGGCTGCACCGCGCCGGCCAACCCTAGCCTTATCCCAGCGACGCCGACATCCAGCCGACCTTCCCTCCGGTGCATGATTTCCACTGCGTCGGTGGGTATCTCACGCACCTCGGTCACCTCGCTTCCACCCAGCTCAGAGGCCCGCGTAGCACTGATGCGCAGCGCGCCCGGCGCCGCCTGAACTCGGCACTCGAGGCCGCCGAACGCGCCATACAGAATTCAAGACCGCATCGCCGAGTCGCCACCGCACGTTGTCCTCGTGTTTCCCCGTGCGCGGGTACCACTACTGCATAGCGAAGCGCAGCAGTGCCTGCTTATCACCTTGCTTGATCTTGCCCTTACGGTTGAGCACTTCGAGCTGCCACGCATCGCCGGAACGGAACGCCCGGGCGACCGCGTTGGCGTTGTCATTGCCGAGCAGCGACGGCCAGATGTCGGCGACCTGCTGGCTGCTGCCACCGGTCGAGTCGTAGACCTTGAACGAAATGTTGTTCGCCTTCTCGAACGAACTGCCCTTCTTGAAGGCCGCGGCGACGAAGATGATGGCGTCGATCGCGCCGGGCACATCCGCGAAGGTGACGTGCACCGTCTCGTCGTCACCGGAAGCGGCACCGGTCTGCTCGTCGCCGGTATGCACGACCGAACTGTTGCCCAATGGGTTCAACGAGTCCAGTCCCGCGAAACGCACGGGCTCGCTGCCCTGCATGAGAATCGCGATCAGGTCCAGGTCGACCCCGCGCTTGCGGCGCGCCCAGCCGAGCGCCCCACCGCTGGTGCCTCCCGACGGATCCCAGCTCACCCCCACACTGAGCTTGGTGATCCCCGCCAGATCCGCAGCGCCGTCTTCTTTTTTGAGCGTAATCATGGCCGCCAGGCTACCGGCGATTTCGGGACGCCGAGCGGCACAGCGTTACACCCGATCACGCTCGCGAATCACGCGAATGCGCCTCGCAGCGGTAGTGACGGTGAGCTCGTGCCGGCAGATGGAGCGGCGGCTGCGGTAGCGCCAGCGGCTGTGCCGGGGTGTATCAGTTCGGTGAACTTCCGCCGAAAGGTTCCCACTATTAGAATCTCGCTCTAGGATAGCGTTACGGAAAGGAAGTACCCCGGTGGGATCGGAGACAAGTCATGCGTGCAGGGGCGTATCACGGTGCGCGGGACGTTCGGATCGAGAAGGTCGAGGATCCCCGGATCGAGCACGCCGGTGATGTCATCGTCAAGACGATCACCACGTCGATGTGCGGCTCCGAGACGCTGGATGAATTACCCAGCGCAGCCGCACCGTTCGCCGACCGCAAGAACGGTTTCTCGAAGGTGGTAATCCGCCCTTGATACGTAATGGTCCGTTATAGAGACAAGGGGAACAATATGTTGGTCGACCGACTGAAGCTTCGGCAAGTCGTTCTCGCGGTGACTATTGCCGATTATGGCAGTATCGTCCGCGCGGCGGAGGCCCTGCACATCACACAGCCGGTCGTCACGCGTGGGCTGCGCGATCTCGAAGGTGTGCTCGGTGTCGAGCTGTTCCATCGCGGACCGCGCGGGATGTCTCCAACTGTTTTTGGAGAAATGTTTCTCGAGCACGGGCGAGCCATCTTGTCGCACGTACGCCAGGCTGATCAGCATTTGCACGAAATGGCTGACGCAACCGCCGGACGAGTGACCGTTGGGACACATTTGGCCGGCTCGAACATTCTTCTTCCGAAGGCAATTCATGCACTGAAGGAGAAGCACCCGGGTATCACTGTCGTCGTGCGGGAGATGACACCCGATCTGATGCGCTCGGCGCTCCTCTCGGGGGAGATCGACATCACGATCGGTCGCATCACGACTGGGTTGGCGCCAACCGGTCTGCGCCAAATCGGACTCTATTCCGAGCCGGTCCGCGCCGTCGCCCGCAAAGGGCATCCTCTGGTCGCAGGCAGAGACCCCAGCTTCGACGACCTTTTCGATTACCCGTGGATCATCCCACTTGATCAGACGATGCTGCGCCGAGAGTTCGAGATGCTGTTCGCTTCGCGCGAATTCAAACTTCCGCCGAATCGCATCGAGTGCACGTCGATTCTCACTCTGCGCAATCTCCTCGTCTCGTCCGATGCTGTCGCTGCTCTGCCCTTCCTCATCGCCGAGAGCGATTCGGCCCTGGAGATCCTGCCCATCCAGCTGCCGAAAATCACCAGCACGGTCGGTCTCACCGTTTCCGAGAATCGCCATCCGAGTCGGGGCGTTCGGCTTTTGATGGAACTGCTGCTCTCGACTGCTGAGGAGCTTCGGGGCAGGCTGAATTCGTATTCCAGAATGATGGCAGTTTCGATCTAGCCGAAACGTGAACTTATTCCACACAAGAGGGAAACACCGATGGAACACGGTCGCCTGCACTGGCCGACACCGCAGGAACTCGACGAATCGCGCCGGGCCTTCTACGAACGGATTCTCCGCGTGCCGACCGGTCCCCGCCCCGCCACTTTCCGGGTGACGGATGCGGATGGCCGCCTGGAGGGTCCTTTCAATGCCATGCTCTTGAATCCTGTAGTGGGTCACGGAATTCAAGAACTCGGGGACGCGGTCCGCAACGGTACGAATCTCACTGCCCGGCAACGGGAGATCGCCGTTTTGACAGTCGCGGCGCTGCACCGATCCGAATACGAATGGTATGCGCACGAGCGCCTCGGGCTGGCTATCGGGCTTACTCAGGACGAGATCGACACCATCCGCATGGACCAGAGCGTGCCGACATTCTCGGATGACGAGGCGATGGTGTACGCGATCACAGCGCGTTTGGTGAAAGAGCAGGACATCGAAGACGAGCTCTATGCAAGCGCTGTGGAAATACTCGGGATCGAAACGCTGTCCGACGTGGTTGTGCTGACCGGTTACCGAGAAATGCTCAGCCTTGTGCTGCGCGTTTGGCGCGCCCCGTTGCCCGAAGGGATCAGCCCGGCGTTCGCCGGCGACCACGAGTGATCGGCGAACTCTCCCGGGTTCGCCGGCCGGAGATCGGACAGCGGACCTGGGACCGCTACTCCAACCGTGGGCTTGTGGTGACCTCGCGGAGGGGCACCTGCCGTTACCCGGGTTACCAGCGCATCTCACGTGGATTCAACCTCGGGCAGCTTGTACAACTCGTCACTCCGCGTCTCCGGAAGTGCGAGGGCGCACAGCATGCTGACTACCGCCAGGCCCGCCAGCAGGATACTGAACACGAACCCGCCGAAAGCGGCGGTAATCGCAACGGCGAGGATCGGCACAATCCCGCCGCCGATGATCGTGGCAAAATTGTAACTCAAGCCCGCGGCAGTGTAGCGGTAGCGCGTATCGAACAGTTCCGACATATAGGCGCTCATCGGGCCCAATCCATATCCGTTGATGAACATTGTCACGGCGATCCCGACGCCGAACAAGAACAATGAACCACTGTCCAAGATCGGGAATAGCACCGGCGCCCATACGATTCCGAGGACGGTCGTCACAAGCACCACCCGGCGCCGACCGAATCGATCCGAGATCGCGCCGCCGACGAGAATTCCTAGCACGCTGCACAAGCCACCGAGGGTGCTCATCGACAGAACGACTGTCCGCCCGAGACCCAAGGTGGACGTTCCGTAATTTGTGAAATATGTCGCACCGGTGTATCCGAAGGCCGCGACGATGATCATCGTTCCACTAGCGAAAATAATCCGCAGTGGTTGCCGTTTCAATGCCTCGATGAACGGAACCCGGGTCGATGGCCCTCGAGCCATCTCCAATTCGAATACTGGCGTCTCAGTCATTCTCAACCGGATCCATAGTCCGACACCGATGAGCGCGAAGCTGGCAAGGAACGGGAGGCGCCAACCCCACCCTGCGAATGCGTCATCGCTCATTCCGATGCCGGCGACCAGAAAAGTCGCGGGGGCGAGGGCGAGCGCGAGTCCGCCCCCCAGCGAGGCGAACATCGCCCAGAATCCCCGCTTTCCCGCGGGGGCGTTCTCCGCGGCGAACAGTGCGGCGCCTGCCCACTCTCCTCCTGCCGCGAGCCCCTGCACAATGCGCAGGACCACCAGCAACACCGGTGCCGCCACGCCGATTTCGTTCGCAGTCGGGATCAGGCCGACCAGCACTGTCGACAGGCCCATCATGAGCAGCGAGGCGATCAGCGTTTTCTTGCGACCGAGCCGATCACCGAAGTGCCCGAACACGATTGCACCGATCGGCCGGGCAACGAATGCGACGCCGAGGGTGGCGAACGACGCGACCGTCGCGGCTGCGGTTCCCAGCGCGGGGAAGAAAACCTTGCCGAATACGAGCGCCGCCGCGAACCCGTAGATGAAGAAGTCGTACCACTCGATCATGCTGCCCACACAGCTGGCAGCCGCGACGCGCCACATCGACCCGGGCCTGGTCGGTGTGTCTGCGGCCGCGGGTGCGGAGCCATCCGTGGAGCCGGATAGTCGCGTCGGCCCGCACCCTAATGGATCTGCGTCGCCGATAGCGGGACGGTTCGACGTCATACCACTTTCTCCTGTCGCTTTCGGGCGCGGCTACACGATTCCGTAGCGGCTCGGTGCGATCAGGTGATCCGGATCGATCGTCGATTTGATTGCACTACAGACGTCTTTGAATACTTCTCGGCGCTGCATCTCGTCGCCGTGCAGGTGAATGGGCATGCGGGACACCGGCCAGCCTTCCGCCGCATAGGCGTCGGCGAGTGCAGTGACGCAAGCGACGGCCCGGCTTCGTTCCTCCGGGTTCGCGGAGTCGAACAAGACCATGTGCAGCGCACGCGCGAGGCGGCCCGCGCAAATGTACTCGACGACGAAATCGAAGCCGTGCTCGTCGAGAATCCGGCGCGACAACGCCTGATGCTCCGCGGCGACGCTGCCGATCAGCGGTGTACCGGGCGTCATCGAGGCTAGTCCGCCGCCACGCCAGTTGCGGATCCCGAGCTCGGAGGCAGTGGGCCTGCCCGTATACGTGTCGAGGTGGATGCGTAGTTTCGGATCACTCGAGATGGTCTCATGATCCAGATAGGTGGCCTTTCCGCCGGCCAGGAAGTGTTCGCGCACGCGTGTCAACTGCGCCTCGGCGGCGCCCTCATCGGCCGCGTACACCGCACCCGTCACAGTCCAAGCGCCCCAGTTGTGTCGCCGGCGCAGTTCGGCGCGCGCCGCGTTGTCGAGCGACGACGCCCCGCCCGCGAGATCCTCGGGAAATCGCATCTCGGTGCCGAGCGAGTACAGGTCACTGGTGACCTTGATCGCGGTAGGAACGGCATTGCTGAGCTTCAACGGACGAACCAGCTCGATGATCTCGGCCAGATCCTCGTCTTCGGGATAGCTGAACCCGAAGGCCCGAACCACGGGAGGCCGCTGGAGCAGCCAGATGCCCATTTTCGTGACAATGCCGAGGTTCGACTGGACGAACAGTCCGTCGAGTACCGGCCCGAGGCCGTACTTCGAGAGATGCCAGGACTTGGCACCGGAAACGGACCCGTCGCCGGTGCGCAGGACGCGGCCATCGGGAAGGACAACCTCGAAGCCGCAACTGTTGCCGAAGTGGTCTCCGGCCGGGGTGTAGCCCGCCCCCTTGTCGAGGGTGTTGCCGAGGGGACCGCCCAGCGGTGGACCACTCGTCGTGTCGAGCATGAGCCGATCGCCGCGCTGGAGCAGTTCGTCGTGCAGCTGCTGGTAGGTCACGCCAGGCTCGACGACCACGTAGTTGAGCACGTCGTCCACGTGGAGTATCCGATTCATCCGCCGCCCGAGGTCGACTATGACCTGACCATGCCGCGCCGCCGCGGCCGACCCCATGCCGATGTTCTGACCGGTGCTCAGGGGGCAGAGCTCGATCTTGTGGCGCGCGGCCAGGCGGACCAGGGTCTGGACATCGCCGGTGGATCCGGGGTAGGTGACCAGGACCGGCGGAATGTCGGGGCCCGGAAGTCCGTGAGCGCCATACCTGGCCAATGTCTGTTCGTCTCGAGTCGCGGCGTCCGGACCGAGCTCACGCCGTACGTCTGCTTCGTACCGCTCCAGGCTGGTGTCGATTACGATGCTCATCAGGTTCGATTGCCCTTCTCCGCAGTCTGGCCGCCCGATCGAGGTGGCGGCCGGTTACTCTGTGGGTATCCGTCCCACGCGTGCCGGTCGGCTTGAATTGGCTTGTCGCGCTGGAGGCGATCAGGTACCGAGCGGTCCGGAGCCGTCAGATCCATCCCACTCGTCGACGTACAACTTATGCCGATCGGGGATCACCTTGGACAGTTCCTCGCGGCTGAACGCGACGCCACCGACGATGGTGTGCCGGACCTTCGCCAAGTCCTTCAGGTTGTGCTCCGGCGATCCATCGATGAGGACGATGTCGGCACGCTTGCCTGTCTCGAGGCTGCCGATTTCCTTCTGACGCCCGACGATGGCCGCACCGCCGCGGGTGGCCGCCTCGAGTGCGTCGAGCGGCGATGCACCACCAAAGGTATGGAGCAGGTGAGCTTCGAGGACCATCGTGCCGAGCGTGTCGGTGCCCAGCCCGATCCGTACACCCGCCTCGACGGCGTTGGAGATCGTCTCGCGGTGTACTTCCCACAGGGCGGCGTATCGCGGCTGCCAAGCTCGCCCCCAGTAGGTGCGGCTGTTCTCGTAGTAGCCGGACAGCGTCGGAACCATCGAGATGTTGCGCTCGACCATGGCTTTTGCTTGATCAGGCTGCAGGTAGATTCCGTGTTCGATGGTGTCTACACCGGCTTCGATACACCACTCGATTGTGCGGGTTCCGATGGCATGTGCGGCGATCGGGAGCCCGCACTCGTGCGCCGTCTCCACAGCGATATCGATCGCTTCCCGGCTGTACCAGTTGGTGGTCAGCTCGTTGCCGGGCGGATTCGGAAGGTCCTCGTTGCTGGCGATGATCTTGATCAGGTCGGCGCCTTCATGCGCCTGTCTGCGGATCGCGACCACCAGATCCTGGATTCCGTTCACCCGTTCCGCGACGAAATCAGCATGCCCGTAGGGCATTCCGAGTGCGGCGCCGGACACGGTGGCGGTCGGCCCGACGATCATTCCAGAGTCGATGGCGTCGCGAACATGCAGTCGGGAATGATCGTCGTGACCGAGGTCGCGCACACTCGTTACGCCCTCGCGCAGCATGTTGAACGCGGTTCGCGTCGACCTCAGAGCATCCAGTGCCGGCGGGCCGAGGATCTCGGGCCCCACCGTGCCGCCGCAACGTCGGTAGTGAAAATGCATGTGGGCGTTGACCAGACCGGGGAGGGCCACCAAGCCATTGGCGTCGATAACGGTGACACCGGGCTGCGCACGATAGTCCTCCGCGGGACCGATTCCGACGATCGTGTCACCCGAAATTCGGATGACGCCGTTTCGGATAACGGTGCTCGTATCATCGAGAGTGAGGATACGCGCACCGGTGATTACCAGCTCTCGGTCGGACTTGCTCTCGTGCGGAGTCAGCATGACTAGAGAATCCCGCAGTTTTCGAAATAGCACCAATACCCATCTGCAACTGACCTATGCCAAATCGTCGCCGTCGGGGCTCTAGTTGCTCTGACGTGCCGCTGAACTGGGCCGATGGCCGACCACCTCGCCGGTATGCCCATAAAGGCATATGCCCGGGACGAATCCCTATTGGACGGAAAGAAAATCGCGGGTCTAGCATCGGCACCAAAGGTCCCGGATTATTCGGACGTTCCCTCAGGAATGCTCGCCGTGTCCTCTGTTCAGCCCTGACCACCCGGGCGCCGATATGTGCCCGCGAGGCCCGCAAGTCTCGTAGCGGAGTGGGACACCGAAGGAGTTTGCGAATGTCCATGCACCTGACCCTCGACCGCGAGCGGTGCACCAGTTGCGGCTACTGCCTCATCGCCGCACCTGAGGTTTTCGACCTGGACGACGACGCCAAAGCCGTTCTACTGCAGACAGACCCACCCGAGGACTTGCGCCTCGCGGTCGAACAAGCCATCAATGACTGCCCGGCTGATGTTATCACCGTGCGCAGCTGAGAATTACCGCCGGCAGTCAACCGGGCTTGTCGACTACCCGACCACGCCGAAGAGCCTCGGGGCAACGCTGCGTGCTGTTCGAATCGCAAGTTCCCGAGTGTACGCAGCAGCCATGCGAAGTAAATCGCAAATCCCGCAAGATCCAGGAGCGTGGTATGAGTAGGAATATCGACGTGGATTTCGACCACCACGCGGCGGACATGGGTGAGCACAACATTTGGGAAACCTATGCGGAGCTGCGTTCTCGCTGCCCGGTAGCGCATTCGAAATCGCACGGCGGATTCTGGATCCTTACGCGCTACGAAGACGTCATCGCAGCGGCGCGCGATCACAGAACATTTTCCTCCGCGAACGGGGTTCGAGTTCCTGAGGTCGGTCACTCGATTCCGATCGACTTCGATCCCCCCATACACACCGCCTATCGCGCACTCTTCACCTCGGCCTTCACTCCGGAGAAGATCACGGGGCTGGGGCCGCTTGTCCGCAAGACGATCAAGCAACTTCTCGGTGACCTTGCCGAAGCGAAGTCGGCCGACTTCGTCGACACTGTCGCCGCGCCACTGCCGCTACGGGTACTCTCCGAACTCATCGGATACTCCGAAAGCACTGTTTCCCAGTTCCGTGAACTGACCCAGGCATCCTTCGACGAGGCTGCTACACGGCCTCTTCACGAGGCCCGAAATCCGCTCCGCGACCTGATGGCCGAGGAAATCGCAGCACGCCGGGCCGACCCGAAGCCCGACTACATCACAACACTGCTGAGCGCGGAAATCGACGGTCGGCCGATAACTGATGAAGAACTCATCAGTACTCTGACCACATTCGCCATCGCCGGCCACGAGACGACCGTCAATGCGCTGTGCAATGTCGCTTATCTCCTCGGCTCGTCGCCTGATCTCCAAGAGCAGATTCGAAATGATCCCGCCATCATTCCGCGTTTTGTCGAGGAGTCGCTGCGGCAGCACAGCCCTGCCCATTTGTTCGCCCGGACCACCACGCGCGAAGTCCAGGTTCGCGACGTCGTCATCCCGGCTGGTGAGTCGGTGCTGCTTGCCTACGGCTCCGCCAACCGAGACGAAGAAAAGTATCCAGGCGGCGCCGAGGCCGACGTCTCCCGGGGCGCGCGCGGACACCTCGCCTTCGGCGCCGGAATACATCAGTGCGTCGGTGCCCCCATTGCCCGCACCGAACTGCGCATACTCCTCGAAGAATTGCGTGAACTACCGCGAATAAGGCTCGATGGTGCGCCGGAGTACACCGGCCTCGAAGGCGGGGCAAATTTGGGTTTCCGCCGATTGCCGGTGCGGCTGGGTGACTGATACTCACGTCGTCTGCCTACCCGCGGGATATGGAGTGCCGAAGCAGTCGCAACCATCGCGGCAATATGAACTCGAAGTCTACTGAGAGAAAGCGTGATCTAGATGTCCCTTGTGCACCAGGTTCAGTTGGCCGGCCTGTTCCGGAAGAATCTCGAACAGTGCGCGGTCAAGCCCGGAGAGACCGTGGCTCTGCTGACCAACCTTGATACTCCGCGTGATTATGTCGCCGCGGCGTCGCATGCGTTGAAGGAACTCGGGGCTTTCGCCTTCGAGCTCGGATTCAGCTCATTGCCCGACCCCAGTCGCGTAGCCGCCGACGGCATCACCGGCGCGGAAGGGATCATGTCGGCGCTCAAGCAGTGCCAGCTGGTGGTCACCTTCCACCCGCCGAACTTCGCCAGTTGGTCGCGTCAGCTGCGGGACGCCGGCGTGCGGATTCAGACCATCATGGATGGTCCGGTGGAGTTGGAGAAGCTGCTTTCCCCGCCGGGATTGAAACCGGCCGTGCTGCAGGCCGCGGAGCTGTGGGCGGGTGCTCGTGAGATCACGTTGCTCAACCAGGCGGGCACCGAGCTGACCTGGACGCGCGGTGAGCTCAGGGTGAAATCGCAGTACGGCTTCGCCGAAGAGCCGGGCCGGATGGATTTGTGGGGTGCGGGTCACATCACGAACTGCCCGGATGAGGGCAGCGCCAACGGGACAGTGGTGATCCAGCCCGGTGACATGTGGATTCTGCCCTTCGCGCGGATCGTGGAGTCGGAGATCCGCTTGGAGGTCCGCGACGGTTTCATTCGCAAGGTCGAAGGCAGCGCCGATGCGCGCGAGTTCAGGCACTGGCTCGACCGCAACAAGGTCTCCGAGGACGACATGGACCCTTACGCCATCTCGCATCTCGGTTTCGGCCTGCACCCGAACGCGCACCGCGACTACATCTTCCACGTCAACGCGCAGCTGAACCGGCTCACCGCGGCCGCGCGTGTCTACGCGGGCAACTTCCTGTTCTCCACCGGCCCCAACACCGAACACGGTGGCACGCGGTCGACCAAGGGACACATCGACATCCCCATGTCCGACTGCACCGTGCTGCTCGACGGCAAAGCCGTACTCGAGGATGGCAAGTTCACCGACGAGCGGTTGGTCGTCGAGCCGACGATCTGACCCGGTCGAGGCAGGCGCAGCTGCCGTGGCCGGCCGACGAAGGCCTGAGCCGGCCACAACGAACCTCGAGAAGACGACAAGTGCAAGCGCCCGAGTGGACCGTGTCGGGGCCACAGCCATCGGTCACGAGCTCGTGACCGTCCAGGGTGGCCAGGCGGCCACAACAGAGAAGAGATGCGACATGTGCAGCGAGAACCTGCAGGAATTCATCGACCGAACAACCGATCTGGTAAGCCACCTGTACAACGACGTCAAGCCCATGCACTCCTCGCGAGCGGTGCGGGCCGACCCGGTGCCGCAGGTGTTTTCGAACTGGCGCGATGAGCAGACGGCGGCCGCGGAGACAGCGGTTCTCCTGCATCAGTCACACAACATGCCAGCGCTGTTCGTCAAAGGCTCGGGTGCATTCGCCCTCCTGAACTCGATCGCGATCAACAGTTTCAAGAACTACTCGATTGATCGGGCCAAGCAGTTCATCGCCTGCACGCCCAGCGGCCACCTCATCGGCGACAGCATCCTCTACCGGCACGGCGAAGAGAGTTTTGAGCTCGTAAGCGGTGCGCCGGTGCACAATTGGGTGGAATATCAGGCGAAACAGGGTGGCTACGACGTCGAACTCTTCCGCGATGAATCCACCAACAACAACCCGCGCGGTACCCGTGTCAGGTACCGGTTCGAGTTGGCCGGGCCAAATGCCGAGACGATCTTCGACCGTTTGGTGCAAGGAAAGACACCGGAAATCCCGTTCTTCCGCCACCAGCTCGTGCGCATTGGCGAACACGACGTCATGGCACTGCGGCACGGCATGACAGGTTCTTTCGCGGTTGAACTTTCCGGGCCGTTCGCCGAAGAAGAGTCGGTTCACTCGCTCGTTCTGGAAGCCGGCAAGGACTTCGGTTTGAAGCAGATGGGGATGACCGCCTACTACAGTAACCTGACCAGCGGCTGGATGCCGTATCCCGTACCTGGGATACTCACCGATCCAGAACTGAAGGATTACCGCCGGACGTTGCCTGCAAATACCTACGAGGCGAACTTCGAGCTGGGTGGCAGTTTCGTCGGCTCGAATATCGAGGATTACTACGCGACGCCTTACGATTTCGGCTACGGGAACGTGATCAAGTTCGATCACGACTTTCACGGACGAGAAGCACTCGCCGGCCTGCCCGAGGAGGCCAAGCGAACCAAGGTGACGCTGGTATGGGATCGGGAAGATGTCGCACGGGTTCTGCGGTCTCAGTTCGGATCGCAACCGCGATACAAGGCCTTCACGTTCCCCATCGTGAACTACGCCTGGAGCCAGCACGACGAAATTCGCTCCCTCGGGGGAGACCTGATCGGCCTGTCACGCCACGCGGCCTACCAGAATCCGCTGGGTGACGTCCTATCGCTCGCGGTAATAAACCATGGACACGCGGAGATCGGCTCCGAAGTCGTCATCACTTGGGGCGAGCCCAATGGAGGTTCCCGTAAGCCCCAGGTCGAGCGGCATGAGCAGACCACCATCCGGGCAAGGATCGCACCCGCGCCGTACGACAGAGACGCGCAGCGGATTTCGTCGGCACCACGGAGCGTGACTCGGTAGCGAGGATATTCACAACGCTGAGATCGCCTGGGCCACAGAATTGCTGCCGTATGCCGAACGCCCGCGCGTCAGCGATCCCGCAGAGACCTCGTCGCCGATGACCACGGGCAGGGACACCGGCCTCGAGACCGATTCTTTTTGAGCGTAATCATGGCACCGGGCTATCGGCGATTTCGTTGCGCCGAGCAGTGCGGCATCACACCGGATTACAGGCGCGAATTGCGCGAATGTCGTGTCCTCCGCAGTATCCGCACCCCGTAACCCGGTTCCTCCAGCAGCGTCAGCCACTGCGCTACCGTGTCAGGTATGACAATCGTCTTCGTGCACGGCAATCCCGAGACTGATGCCATCTGGGGTCCGCTGCGAGCCGAACTGGGCCGCGACGACACGGTCTGCCTGTCCCCGCCCGGGTTCGGTGCGCCGCTGCCGGACGGATTCGGCGCCACGATGCTCGAATACCGCGATTGGCTGGTGCGCGAGTTGGAGGCGATCGGTGAGCCGGTCGACCTGGTCGGTCACGACTGGGGTGGCGCGCATGTGGTCAATGTCGCGATGTACCGGCCGGATCTGCTGCGCAGCTGGGTCAGCGATGTCGTCGGGTTGTTCGACCCGGACTACGTATGGCACGACCTCGCGCAGATCTGGCAGACGCCGGTCGAGGGCGAGAAACTCGTCGCCGACATGATGAATGCCCCGTGGGAGACACGGGTGGAACGCACCGTTCAGCTCGGTATGCCCGCCGACGTCGCCGAGGCGGTTGCCGCCGCGCATTGCGACGAGATGGGCCGCGCCATGCTGTCGCTGTATCGCTCGGCCGCCCAGCCCGCGATGGCGGAGCTGGGCAAGAACCTCGAAGCTGCCGCCACCCGCCCCGGCCTGCACATCGTCGCCACCGAGGACGCCTACGTCGGCGTCGGCGATCAGCGTATTCGCGCCGGGGAACGCGCGGGCGCCCGGACCGCCCGCCTGGCAGGCCTTGGGCACTGGTGGATGCTCCAGGATCCGGCCCGAGGTGCCGCCGTGCTCGCAGACTTCCTCGGCTAGTCGAGCGCGGCTTCGACGCGGTTTCACCCGCCCCTTCGCCTGGTCGGCGGTCGGTCCGGGGATAAGGTCGCGGCGGGGCCACGCGCCACGAAACACCGCCGGGCGCCCAACAGCCACTGCTCGAGCGCAGACGCTCGGCGCTGCCCCTGGATGACCTGCACATTTCGGCGAAAGCCTATAGATTGCATCATGATTCGGTGGCCATCAGAGGCCGATTCCCCTGGTCGTCGGTTAGGCACCTCTCCGGCGTCTTCAGCGCACTCAGGGGGCTTACCGGTTACTCGGGTAATCCGAGGCCATTGGCCAGAATCGGCCAAGATCGGTAGAACGCGTCCTGCCAATAACCCCACGAATGGGTGCCTGCGGGCTCGAAGTCGAAGGTGGCCGGAATCCGCAGTTGGTTCAGCCGGTCCTGCAGGTTGTGCGTGCACCAGTTGGTGGCGGCCTCGATGACACCGCCTATGACAAGCTGATTGGCCAAGCCGTACGGCGTCTTGTTCAGCGTGAAAGGGCTGTCCATCGTGTCGTGATAGCCCGGCACGCCACTGCCGGTTGGCCCGTGAGGCTTAGGGGAGCCCACATCATGTGGACTCCCCTCGGACTCGGCCCGGCTCGAACGGGCTGCCAACCCCTCCAAACGGGGCGCATTCATCCGGAGCCAGCGCGCCTTGGGCGAGGACGTTCGCGAACGTTAGCCGCTGATCCCCGCGACGGACAAACGCTTTAACAAGTGTCCGTGGCAGTACTAACCTGCCTAAGGTCCGACGTCAAGGCTCCAGTGCAGCCAAAACGTCAAGGATCAAGTGAAGCCCGACATTCGCACCACGTGCGGCGCGCTCGATGCGGTATCCCGGTCGTCCTGAATGTGGGTGGCATCGCTGCAGGCGGTGCACGACGTCCTGGCATGCGGCTGGAAACGGTTGCGGTTCAACGGTTCCTGTCGGATGAATCCCGTAGGGTGGATGCACCTCCAGCCGAGGGGCGGTGGACTTGGTCCACACACCGCGCCCAGGAAGGAGGTGGTGGGGATGGCGAAACATCGCCGGAGAAAGAGCAAGGCCCCGGTCGATTACGGCATCGTCTTGGTCGGTGCTGCCGTGATCGCCGGGGCGCTCATGCTGGTCCGCCGAGTGTGGACTAGCTAACCCACCAGGTGGGGCCGTCATACGGGGCGGTCCCACCGCTCAGCATCACTCGCGTGACTCCAGAATTCTAGATTATGCGGCTGTGATGCGTCTACGGCCTGCCGATCGGCTGCAGAGGGCAACCCTGGCAATAGCTCGGCCATCGTGTTGATGGTCGCGGTTGGTTGCCACCGGGCGAACCATTCGGCCTTGCCAGGCTTGTTGACGAATACGATGACAGGGGGCGTGTGCCGCTTGGATGTCGGTGATCGAATCGCCGACGAACACGCACTCGTCCGTCGTCACGCCGAGTGTGTTGATGGCTTGCTGTAGGAGGTATGGCGTCGGCTTTAGCTGCTGGACATCCGCCCCACTACGGGCGAAGATTCCGGCGAACTCGAGGCTGCGGGCATCGAGGGAGATCTGGATCGCTGTGGCCGAGTTGTTGCTGACGATGGCGACGGTGTGCGATGGGCTCGCAGCGGCGCGAATCACACTGTGGACGTATGAGGTTTGGCGGGCTGTTCGGACGGTTTCAACTTCGATCGCGACGAACGCAGCCTCGATGCCGTTTGTTGTCCTGGCGGCGAAAGCCCTCGCGACGGTCGCGGACGCAATGAACCGGGGGCGCTCGCAGCTGCTGCGGACCCACTGCGGACTGAGGGCGGCAACTCGGGCGAAGTGAGCCACGAAGAAGAAGACTTACCTGGCGGTTTTGTGGTGCCCCCAGTCGGACTCGAACCGACACTGGGCGGATTTTAAGTCCGCTGCCTCTGCCAATTGGGCTATAGGGGCTTCCTGGACAGCGTACCGAGTCGTACGGCTGTACCGGAATTCCGACAATTCGTCGGGGTGGCGGGCGTCTGCCGTGGCCGGCCGGGTGGCTCGGGCAGGCGTCCCAGAGGATTAGATCGGCGGTGGCGGGCTGGTGTTACCGTCCGCCGCCGGGCTGGGCGCGGAAATTTGGCTGGGCGCGTGTCGGTCTCGGTATGTCAGCGACGGGGCGGCAGTGGAATTCGGGCGAGGTCGGTGGCGATGTGCACCTCACCGGGGAAGTACTTCGCGGCTTCGGTCAGGTGCTCGTCGAGATCGCGGTAGCGCTGGGAGAAATGGGTGAGGACCAGGGTGCGGACCCCGGCGTCGGCCGCGGCTCGGGCGGCCTGGCCCGCGGTGAGGTGACCGTATTCGGTGGCGAGTTCTTCGTCGGCGTCCAGGAAGGTTGCCTCGATGACGAGCATGTCGACGTCGGCGGCGAGTTCCTGGACGCCGGCGCACAGCCGAGTGTCCATGACGAAAGCGAAGCTCTGGCCGGGCCGCGGCTCGCTGATCTCGTCCAGAGTGATTGTGCGACCGCCGAACTCGACGCTGCCGCGCCGTTGGAGTTCGGAGATGACCGGGCCGCGCAATCCGAGGGCGCGCAGCCGGTCGGGCAGAATCCGCCGACGTGGCGGTTCGCTGAGCCGGTAGCCGAAGGTGTCGACCGGGTGTGAGAGCCGGACCGCAGTGACCGTGAACGGCGCCTCGGGCACATCCACGACGCCGGGGCCCATCACGGGGCACGGCCGAAGCTCGGCTCGGTGATAGTAGGAAGTCGCGTTGACCAGCCGGTCGTAGTACGCGGCGCCCGAAGCCGGAAACCACACGTCGACCGGATGTGGCACCCGGTCGAGGTTGATCCGCTGCACCACCCCGGCCAGCCCGAGACTGTGGTCGCCGTGGAAATGGGTGATAGCGATCCGCGTAAGCCCCGTGACGGAGACACCGGCATAAGTCATCTGCCGCTGCGTCCCCTCTCCCGGATCGAAAAGGATTGCCTCGTCATCCCACCGCAGGAAATATCCGTTGTGGTTTCGCTGTTTCGTCGGAACCTGGCTAGCGGTCCCGAGAACAACCAACTCACGCTGCGACACCGCGCCAGGCTATCCGCCGACACACTCGATAGACCGAACGGGGCGCTAACTCACCGCGGTCTTCCCGAGCACGGAGTTACGCCGGGAGTAGCCGAAGTAGACGACGAACCCGATCACCATCCACACCAGGAACCGCAACCAGGTCTCTACCGACAGGTTCAGCATCAACCACAGGCACGACAGCACGGCGAGGACGGGAATCAGCGGCACGAGCGGGACGCGGAAACCGCGCGGCAGGTCGGGCCGGGTGCGACGCAGGATGAGCACACCCACCGACACCAGCACGAACGCGAAGAGCGTCCCGATATTGACCATCTCTTCCAGCGTGCCGAAGTCGACGAAACCGGCCAGCAGGGCGCACACGACGCCCACGAGCACGGTGATGCGAACCGGCGTGCCGTGCCGACCGGTGTGTGCGAGCTTGCGCGGCACCAGGCCGTCGCGCGCCATCGCGAACAACACCCGGGTCTGCCCGAGGTACATCACCATCACAACCGTGGTGAGCCCGGCGAGGGCGCCGATCGAGATGATGTTCTTCGCCCAGGTCACACCGTGAATCGCGAAGGCCGTGGCCAGTGTGGCGTCGTTGCCGGACAGCTCGGTGTACGACACCATGCCGGTGAGCACCAGCGATACCGCGACGTACAGCACGGTGACGATGAGCAGCGAGCCCAGAATGCCGCGTGGCACCGCGCGCTGCGGGTTCTTGGTCTCCTCGGCCGCGGTGGCGACGACGTCGAAGCCGATGAATGCGAAGAACACCAGGCTGGCCGCGGCGAGCAGGCCGTACCAGCCGAAGTTGCTGTGCCCGGCGCCGGTCAGATACGAGAACAGCGATTGCCGCAGCCCCTCGCCGCGCTCGCCGGTCTGGGATGGCGGGATGTACGGCGACAGATTCGAGGACTTGAAGTAGGTGCCCCCGACGACCAGCACGAGTGCGATCACGCCGAGCTTGATGGCCACCGCCACCGCCGACACCCGCGAGGACACCTTGGTGCCAGTCGCGAGCAGCACGCCGAGCATCGTGATCAGCAATACCGCGCCCCAGTCGAAGCTCACCGGACCGAAGTGCGCGATCGGCGTGGTGCCGAGCACCTCACCGAGGTACTGCGACCAGCCTTTCGCGACCACCCCGGCGGCGAGCGCGAACTCCAGGGTCAGGTCCCAGCCGATGATCCAGGCGACGAGCTCGCCGAAGGTGGCGTAGGAGTAGGTGTACGCGCTGCCCGCCACGGGAACGGTCGAGGCGAACTCCGCGTAGCACAGCGCGGTCAACCCGCAGGCGATCGCGGCGAAGACGAACGCGAGCGAGACGGAAGGCCCAGCGACCTCGCCCGCGGTGCGTGCGGTGAGCGTGAAGATCCCCGCCCCGACCACCACGGCAACGCCGAAGATGGTGAGGTCCCAAGCGGTCAGGTCCTTGCGGAGTTTCGAGTCGGGCTCGTCGGTGTCACGGATCGACTGCTCGATGGACTTGGTACGCAATATGCCGGCCCATCGAGACGAGACCGTACCCGTCTCGGCTTGTGGCCTTGGGTTCGTCACGGCTTCTCCTTCATCAGCGCTGATGTGCATGTCTTCGGTACCCGGCGGCGCGTCGCGGTACGCCCGCCACGAAACGAGTCGTCTACTTCGGCATTACCGGAGCGGTCGTGGCGCGCGGGGGACTGAGCATCCGTGGCGCTTTCGATTCCCCGCGATGTTGCCGTATCAACCATCTACTGACAATTTCACGACCAGCGGCTTTTCGAGCATATTCGTTTGTTCTGTTCAGGAATTTGTCGCGGGTTTGCTTCCGGCACGACCGGGCACTCCGCACCAGGAGAGGCCGAACAGCGCGATCGCCCCGATCCCCGTACTCGAGAAAGCATTGTGCTGATGGTTCACGTGGAAACCATTATCCCGACATCACCCGAGCGGATCTTCGCTATCTTGGCCGACGGGTGGCTGTTCTCGGCCTGGGTGGTCGGCGCGACGCACATCCGCGAGGTCGATGACGATTGGCCCGCGGTCGGCTCCAAGCTGCACTACAGCGCAGGTGTGTGGCCGTTGACCGTGGACGATACGACCGAGGTGGTCGCGATGGCCCCGCCGCGCATGCTCGAGCTGGAGGCCAAGCTGCGGCCGCTCGGCTCGGCGTGGATTCGCCTGGAACTCGTCGCCACGGCGTCCGGCGACACCGAGATCCGCATGTACGAGCACTCGAAACACGGGCTCGGCGCTCTGATACCCACCACCGTCCAAGAACTACTGCTGGTACCGCGAAACAAGGAATCGCTGTCCAGACTCGCCGATATCGCGGTCGGCAAGGCGCGACGCGCCGCGACGCGCGGCGAAGTCGGTGCGGGCCAGGACGTCCCGACCACCTGACGCGGCTCAGGCGATGGACAGGGCGATACCGTCGAGAATGTCGTGTTCGCTGACGACCAGCTCGGAAATGCCCGCGCGACGGAACAATTCCTCCGCCAGCACCTCGGTGATGACCGCCCCGCCGCCGATCACGTCGACCCGGCCCGGATGCATCGGGCCGAGCGCCGCGCGCTGGTCGTGGTCCATGGCGATCAGCCTGCCGCAGACGTCGTGCACCTGGTTCAGGCTGAGCCGGGTGAGGTGGACCTTCTCCGAGTCGTATTCCGGGAGATCCAGTGCCACCGCGGCGAGGGTGGTCATGGTTCCGGCCACGCCGACCCAGGTGTGCGCTCCTTCCACGGGCACATGGGTGAACGCCTCCGCGAGCCGCTCGCCGGCGAAAGCACGTGCGGCGGCGATCTGCTCAGCGGTCGGCGGATTGCCCGCCAGGCAACGCTCGGTGATCCGGACGCACCCGATATCGGCGGAGAACGCGGCCCGCACGCCCGCGCTGTCGCCGAATACCAGCTCGGTCGATCCTCCACCCAGATCCACGACCACGAAAGGCGCTGCCGCGCTGGACAATTCGCCGATGGCGCCGGAGAAGGACAGCCGCGCCTCCTCGTCACCGGTGATCACCTCAGCTTCGGCGCCCGCCACCACGGCGCCGAGTTCGGCGCGCGCCATGGCGAAGAAATCTTCCCGGTTGGCAGCGTCCCGGGTGGCGGAAGTGGCCACCATGCGCACACGGCCGACCTCCGCCTCGCGCATCAGCGTCACGTAGTCGGCCAGCGCGGCGCGAGTGCGTTCGATCGCCGCCGGGGCGAGCGAACCGGTCGCGTCGACGCCCTGGCCGAGCCGGACGATACGCATCTCCCGGTGCACGTCGGCCAGGCGTCCATCGCCGAGCACATCGGCGATCAGCAGGCGGATGGAGTTCGTGCCACAGTCCACGGCGGCTACCCGGTTACTCATTGCTGCCTCCAGTCTCTCGCGGACCGGCCGGTTGATACTTCGGCCAGTCGTGCGGAATCGCGGTGCCGCGCAGTCCGTGCTCGGCGGCCAGCGCCACCGACTCGTCGCCGAGCGGGTTCACGCCCGGGCCCTTGGCCAGCGCGTGCGCGATCAGCACGTGCAGACACTTGACCCGCTCGGGCATTCCCCCGCCGGTGAAATCGGTACCGAGCGATTCGATCTCGTCGCGCTCGGCCAAGTAGCTCGCATGGGCGGCGCGGTAGGCGGCGGCCAGTTCCTGGTCGGCGCCGAGCCGTTCGGTCATCTCGCGCATCACACCCGCCGATTCCTGTCGGCTCGCCTCCGCCGTGAGCCGCGGATCGGTCAGGTAGTAGAGCGTCGGGAAGGGGGTGCCGTCCGGCAGGCGCGGCGCGGTCTTCACAACGGCCGGGATCCCGTCCGGGGTGCGATAGGCGATGGCGAGCACGCCGCGCGGCGCGCGGCCCAGCTGCTCGGCGATGGTCGCGAGATCCTGGTCGGTGGGTGCGGTCACCTGGATCCTTCCGATACTTGCGGTGGCGTGGACGTCGGCTGCGGCTCGGAGATGCTGCGCCACAATTCGGTGTACCAGGGGTCCGGTTCCCTGGCTCTGGTCGGCGCCGGAGGCGGGGCGGGCGCCTCGATACCGGGCACCTGCACGATATAGGGCGTCTCTCCCGGCATCACCAGACGAAGCCGATCCCGCGCCTCGCTGCGGATGTAAGCCGGATCTTGCTGCTGCGCGCGACGATCGCGCAACCGGGCCAGGTCCGCGTCCAGCACCTCGCGCTGCTGCGCCAGCTGCGTCGCTTCGGCGCGCTGGGTGAAATACGTGCGCATCGGCACCGCGAGAGTGAGCGCGAGCGCGCACACCACCATCGCGAGGATCACCGCTCTGCCGGTGGACAACCCGAAGATGGTGTATTCGTGCTGGTCGGCAGAGGAATTCGGGCCGCGCTTGCGCGGCCCCGGCTTTTTCTCCGCGGAATCCGACCGTCGGCGGCCGCGTTTGGGCGCGGCATCGGCCGGACGTGATCCGGGGGCGTGCGACGTGCGGCGGTCCCCTCGTCCGGCTGGACTGGTCCCACGCGCACGTCGCTCCGTCATGTCATGCCTTTACTAACTCGAGATCAGCCTTCGAACGCGAACCGCGGGAACGCGACGTCACCGGCGTAGCGTGCCGAATCGCCGAGGGCGTCCTCGATCCGCAGCAGCTGGTTGTATTTGGCCACGCGCTCGCTGCGCGCGGGGGCGCCGGTCTTGATCTGACCGCTGCCGACGGCCACCGCGAGATCGGCGATGGTGGTGTCCTCGGTCTCGCCGGAGCGGTGCGACATCATGGTCCGGTAGCCGTTGCGGTGCGCCAGCTCGACCGCGTCCAGGGTCTCGGTGAGCGTGCCGATCTGATTCACCTTCACCAGCAGCGCGTTGGCGGCGCCCTTGGCGATGCCCTCTTCCAGGCGCTCCGGATTCGTGACGAACAGGTCGTCGCCGACGAGCTGGATCTTGTCGCCGACCTGGTCGGTCAGGGTCACCCAGCCGTCCCAGTCGTCCTCCGACAGCGGGTCCTCGATGGACACCAGCGGGTAACCGGCCAGCAGCTCGGCGTAGAACTGCGCCATCTCCTCGGCGGTCCGCGCCACGCCCTCGAACTGGTAGCCGCTGCCCGAGGTGTAGAACTCGGTCGCCGCGACGTCCAGCGCGAGCGCCACATCGCTCCCCAGCTTCAGACCTGTCTTGCCGATGGCTTCGCTGATCAGGTCGAGCGCCACCTTGGTGCCGGCCACATCGGGCGCGAAACCGCCCTCGTCGCCGAGGCCGGTAGCCAGGCCCTTGGACTTCAGCACCGACTTGAGCGCGTGGTACACCTCCGCACCCCAGCGCAGCGACTCCTTGAAGGTGGGCGCGCCGATCGGGGCGACCATGAACTCCTGGACGTCCACGCCGGTGTCGGCGTGCGCGCCGCCGTTGAGGATGTTCATCATCGGGACCGGCAGCACGTGCGCGTTCGGGCCACCGAGATAGCGGAACAATTCGAGCCCCGAGGACTCGGCCGCCGCGCGCGCCACCGCCAGCGAGACGCCGAGCAGGGCGTTCGCGCCGAGGCGGGACTTGTCCTGGGTACCGTCCAGGTCCAGCAGCACCTGGTCGACGGTGCGCTGCTCGACGGCGTCCAAGCCGATGACGGCCGGGGCGATCTCGTCGAGCACGCCTTCCACCGCCTTGCGCACACCCTTGCCGCCGTAGCGCTCACCGCCGTCGCGCAGTTCGACCGCCTCGTGCTCGCCGGTGGACGCGCCGGAAGGCACAGCGGCCCGGGTCAGGGTGCCGTCGTCGAGAGCGATCTCGACCTCGACGGTGGGGTTACCGCGCGAATCCAGGATCTCGCGAGCTCCGACCTGTTCGATGATGGCCACGAAAACGACACTCCTTCGGCTGCTGACACGGTGGGTACTACGGGATTGGCCGTGCGTTGCGAGCCTATCGTCCTCGCGGCGCGGGAGGTAACCGGCACTCCGAGCAACCCCAGCGGTGCGAGCGACGGGTCCGAAGGCGGAAGCTCGCCCAACCACGCAGAGCCCAAGCGAACACCGCAACCAAACACCGCGCGAGCCACGGGCCCGAAGGCGGAAACTCGCGTAATTACGCAGGACCCCCGCGAGCACCGCAACCAAACAGTGCGAGCATCCGGCCCAAAGCGGAAACTCACGCAGCCACACAGGACTCGAGCGAGCACCGCAACCAAACACCGCGCGAGCAACCGGGCCGGACAGCGAGCGCCCGCTGATCGGGCACAGCCGATCAGACTCGGCGCCCGACGCTGTAGCCGGCGGCCCGATCGCGCACTGTGAGCAGGTAGCCGCGCGACTGGTTGTAGGTCAGCAAGGCCCGTTGCCAACCGAGCTCGGAGGTGAGGTCGCCACCGCTGGCGCACAGATAGCGCGCGGCGGTGAGCGCCGCGTCGTCGATGCTCTGTGGGTCGGCGACGCCGTCTCCGTTGGCGTCGACGCCCCAGCGCTTCCAGGTTTCCGGAATGAACTGCAACGGGCCGACGGCGCGCTCGTAGCTGGGGTCGCCGTCGAGTGCGCCGCCGTCGGTGTCCTTGATCAGGGCGACGCCGGGCGAACCGTCCAGCGGGACACCGACGATGGGTGGGCGGACCGCGCCGTCGTCTCCGACCGAGGAGCCACGGTGGGTGCCGTGCCCGCTCTCCACGCTGCCGATGCCCGCGAGCGTTGTCCAGGCGATGCCGCAGTCGGGACGGGCCCTGGTCATCACGGCCGCGGCGTAGCCGTATGCCTGCAGCGCGGTCGAGGGGATGGCGAGCCGGTCGGCCTGCTCGTCGGCCCAGGGGCGCAACTGGAGGGCGGCGCGGCCGGGGGCGTCCAGATCGATGACGGGCACCGGAGTACCGGGACCGGGCGGAATGCCCTCGGGAATCGGCGGGCGGTCGATCCCGCAGCCGGCGAGTCCGAGGAGCACCACTGCGGCGGCCGAGGCGCCGGTCTTCTTCAACACCTCTCCCATGATCCAGACGGCGACCGGCGCGCACGGCTATTCGGTGACCGAGACCACTGCGCGCGTGTCGGGTGCCCATTGGCCCGCAGCCGTCGAGCGTGGCCGAACTGCATACCGCCGCTCAGACCAGCAGCTCGCTGGTCGCCGTGTGGGTCGGGGCGGCGAGCACCGTTCTGGTGCAGCCGGATTCGACGACGCGCCCGTGATCGAGGACCAGCAATCGCGGGCAGTATTCGGCGACCAGGGCCATATCGTGGGTGATGATCAACAGAGCGGTGCCATGCTCGGCGCGGATGCGGTCCAGCAGGGCCATGATCGCGGCGGCGCTGGCATGGTCGAGCGCGGAGGTGATCTCGTCGCACAGCAGCACGGCGGGTTCGGCGGCGAGAGCTCTGGCCAGTGCGACGCGCTGGCGCTGGCCACCGGACAGTTCGTGCGGATATCGGGCCGCCGAGTCCGCGGAAAGCTCGACCGACGCCAGGAGATCGGCGATGTGCCGCGGGATGTCCCGTCGCGGGACGCGCCCGATCCGACGAAGCGGACGACCGAGCGTTTGCGCCACGGTACGCCGCGGGTTGAGCGCCGATCGGGGATTTTGCGTAACCAGCTGGATACCGCCCGCGCCGTGGCGGATTCGTCTGTCCGCCCCCACTGCGATCGGCTTCCCCCGCAGTTCGAGCGAACCGGTCGCGCCGCGATGCAATCCCGCGATGACCCGCGCCAGGGTGGTCTTGCCCGCGCCGGAAGCTCCGACCACCGCGAGCGCCGTACCCGCATCGAGCGCGAGATCGACGCCGGTGAGCGTCTGGTGTCCGTCGACCGACGCCCCGATTCCCCTGGCACGCAAGACGACCTCGGGGACGGCTCGGCCATTGTGCTCGGCGGCCCGCAGCCGCGTCACGCCGAGCGCGTCTCCAGGTTGCTCGCGATCCGGAGCCGATTCCCCGCAACGGCAGTCGCATACCGGTCCACCACCGCATTCCTCGAGCATCGACCGTGGTGCGGTGTGATCGGCATCCGTCGGGTCGACCGCGAGCAGTACCGCCGGTGCCGCTGAGCGATGATCGGATTTCACGACTACGCCGGAAGCCGGTGCCGACCTGGTATTTCCGATGCGCAGCACCTGGACCGGAGGGGGGTTGGGCGCGAACGCCGGTAAGACGGCCCCGAGTTCGACCACATTGTCGGCGATCGAGTGCACGAGTGCGGTGTCGTGACCGGAGAGCAGGATCGCTGCCGACCGTTCACGGGCGAGCTCGGCCAACCGGCCGGCGATATCGGTGCGCAACGCGCCGTGCAGCCCGGCGAGCGGTTCGTCGAGCACCAGCACAGCGGTCCGCCGAATCAGCGCTCTGGCCAGTGCGACGCGACGCTGCTGACCACCGGAGAGCTCGCCAGGGCGGCGGTGCAGGTACTCCGGCGACAGGCCGACCAGTTCGAGCGTCTCGGCCAGTGCGGCCTTGGATGCGTCCGGCGCCACCTCACGCAGCAGGGCGCGCACGCGCAGCAGCGGGTTCAGCGCCGAGCCCGGGTCTTGCCCGACGTAGGCGATGTGCCGTCGCCGAAACCGGCGCAGTGCATCCGGATTCAGCGCGAACACGTCGTGGCCCGCGACCGAAGCCGAGCCGTTGGCCCGCGCCCCAGCGGACGGCAGGTGCCCGAGCAGCGCACGCATCACCGTGGTCTTGCCCGACCCGGACGGACCGGTCAGTGCGGTGACGGTGCCCGCCGGTATCCGGAAGGTCGTGGGACCGGCCAATTCCTGCCCGTTCGCGCCGACGACGGTCAAACTGTCGACCAGTACGAGGTCACTCATCGCCACACACCGCATCGGTGCGCGGTCGGGCGACACTTCGGATTCCCTCGTGACGGCGATGTCCATTCCCGGTCCCCTTGTCTCCGGTCCACTCGGCGTTCATTCCCGCTCCCCTCGTCCGAATGCCGACACGGCCAGGTTCACGCTCACCGCGACGATCGCGATCGCCAGGCTCGGCGCCAGCACGGCCCAGGGATTGAGCAGCATGCCGGAGGCGTTGTCACGCACCATGACCGCCCAGTTGCTCGCGCCCAGCGTGGTCGGCAGATTCAGGAACGATGCGGTGGCGACCAGGTAGATCCCCACCACGAATCGCAGACCCAGCTGAGTCGTCAGCACTTCGCGCAGATTCGGGATCACCTCCCGGAAAACCAGATAGGGCAGCGACTCGCCCGCCGCCTGCGCGCTTTCCACGTATCCGGACGTGGCGACACCGGCAGCGGCCGCCGCGAAGATCCGTGCGCAATAGGGAGCCCCGAACAGCAGCGCCAACACGATCAGTCCGACGCTGCCCGCTTCCGGCCACGAGGTCAGCACGAGCAGGATGCCCAGGACAGCGGGCAGCAGGATGAAGAAGTCGGTGCCGAGTTCGATCACCGCGCCGATCCGCGGGCGCAGGACCGCCACCACGCCGAGCACACACGCCGACCCGGTCACCAGCACCGCGATTACCGCCGACGACAGCAGCAATCCCCAGCCGCCGTCCAGCAACTGGCTGAGCACATCGCGACCGAGCCGGTCGGTGCCGAGCACCGCGCCGCCGCCGGGATCGCCGAACGGCATCCCGATCGCCTCCTCGGCCGAATGCGGCGCGAGCATCGGCCCCAGTGCCGCCAGCGCGGTGACCAGCAGGGCGGGCGCGACAGCCAGCAAGCTGAGCCGCCGCCGCGCGGGACTCGCGATATCGCTCGAATGCAGACCGATCATCGGCCGACCTCCCCGGCCATGAAGGTCTCCGCCCGAAGCTGCTCGCAGGTTTGGCGCACACACCCAGGCTCAGCGATGATTGCGTCACCCGCTCCGGCGTGGACCACGGCGGCGATGTTCACGGCGTCCCGGTCGCGTTGCGTCACCGCGACATTGCGCTGACCCGCACCTCTCCGGCCTGCTCCGGTTTCAGCGAAGCGAATGGCGGATGCGATGGACCATGACCTCATCGCATCCCCCGCAGCGACCAGGCACGGATGCTGTCAGCGGCAGCGAGCATGATCATCATGACCACCCCGGACAGCGCCACAACCGCAGCGACCACCGCGGTATCGCGGTCCGCGACCGAACCGGCGAGCACCGCGCCGAGACCTGGATAGTTGAAGATGGTCTCGACCACCAGGGAACCGCCGAGCAGCATCCCGACCGTGGTGGCGAAGCTGGCGACGATCGTCGGCAGCGCGAACGGCAGCACGTGCCGAACCAGCACGCGGCGGGCGGAAAGCCCGTCCAGTACTGCGCTTTCCACGTGCGGCGCTGCGGCGGCGTCGGTCAGCGCGGCCCGCACCACCCTGGTGTTCCAGCCGATCTGCGGCAGCGCCAGCGCCAGCGCCGGCAATACCAGCATGTCGGGTCCGGCCGGGAATCCGGAGCGGTCGGTGACGGTGACCGCCGGCAGCCAGCCGAGGGCCAGCGCGAACACCAGAATCAGCAGCGTCGCGATCACGAACTCGGGAATGGCCACCGCCGTGGTCGTCGCGGGCTGCAACACGCGGCTCGCCGCACTGCCGGGCCGGGTCGCCCACCATGCGCCGAGCACGAGCGACGCGAACACGGTCACCGCCAAGGCGAGCCCGCCGAGCAGCAGTGTCGGCGGGAATTTGTCGGCCAGCAACTCGTTCACCGAACGTCCCCGGGCGGTGCGGCCGAAATCGCCGGTCGCGACGCCCGATATCCAGTCCCAGAACCGCACCGGCAGGGGACGATCCAACCCGAGCTGGTGTTCCTTGGCCGCGATCTGCTCCGGGGCAGCCTCGCGACCGAGGACCGCGCGGGCGGTGTTTCCCGGCAGCAGGTCCACCGCGACGAAGACGGTAGCCAGCAGCGCCACCAGCAGCGCGACGCGCCGCAGCAGCAGTCGTACGAAGGGGATCACCCGGCCAGCCACGCCCTTTCCAGCTGGACCCGGGCGAAGCCGCCGAGCGTGGGTAGGTCGCGCACTCGGGAGGAGGCGATGTCGATACCGTCGGCCATGCCCCAGACCAGATAGCCGCCGCGGTCGTACTGAATGCGCTGCAGCTCTTGCGCGTTACTCTTGTATTCCGAGTCACTCTGTGCTGCCAGCGCTTTGGCCGTTGCTGAATCGAAAGCCACGTCTTTGAAAGCGGTTTCGTTGCGATTGGAGTTGCTCGACAGCAGTTTGCTCGCGAAGAACAGCGTGGAATCGTTGGTGCCCCACGAGATCGTGTAGAGCGGAGCCTTCAGCCAGGTCTGGTCATAGAAGGCGTTCGGCTCCTGGCTGATCACATCGAGCCGGACGCCGATCTCGGCGAGCTGCGTGGCGATGACCTTCGCCGATTCCACCTCGCCGGGCGCCTCGGCCTTGGTGACGAACGGATAGGTCCGTCCGGTGTCGAAGTTCGCCTCGCGCAGCAGCGTCTTGGCGCGGTCCAGGTCGCGGGTGCGCTGCGGGAGGGAGGTGTCGTAGACCGGATCGCCGGTGCCGAGAATATCGTTGGCGACCGTCCCGTAGCCCGAATGAACCTGGTTGACCAGGGCATTGCGGTCGACGCCGAGCCGCAGCGCGGTGCGCACCCGCACGTCGGCGAACGGACCGTCGGACGTGCGCATGGCGACGCCGACCACTGTGTCGTGCGCGCGGCGCAGCACCGTCAAGTCGCCGCGGCCGTCGGCGGTGCGGCCCGCAATGGCGCCGACATTGGAGGCGAGGTCGATCTGGCCGCCCAGAACCGCGTTGCCCAGGGCGGTCACGCTCTCGAACATGGTGACCTCGATGGCGTCCAGTAGCGGCGGCGTGCCGTGCCACTGTTCGTTGCGCACCAGCCGGGCGTTGCCGTCCTGGTAGGACTCCAGCCGGAACGGTCCGCTGCCGATGGCCTTCGAGAAATCCGTCGTGTCCTTCTTGACCGTGAAGGTCATCAACCGGACCAGCAGCGGCAGCTGGGTATTCGGCTCGGGCACCGCGAGCACCACGCGGTGCGGACCGTCTGCGGTGATGTCCTCGACGGCCACCGGCATTTTCGACGCGCCGCCGACCGTGCGCAGCCGGCGCAACGACCACGCCACATCGTCGGATGTCACCGGCGATCCGTCATGGAAGCTCGCGTTCTCGGCAAGGGTGAAGCTCCAGCGACGCCGGGACGCGTCCGGCTCCCACCGGGTGGCCAGGCGGGGTGCGACGTTCGGGTCGGCGCCCGGCACGGTCAGGGCGTCGTAGACCAGCGAGGTGACCAGGAAGTCGCTGTCGTTGCTGAGATTGCCGTGTGGATCGCGTTCCAGCCGAGCGGAGGAGCCCAGCGCGCCGACGCGCAGGGTGCCCCCGCGCCGCGCCGTCCCGGCGGAGTCCGCGCCGTCGGAACAGGCGGCGACCAGCAGCACCGCCCCCACGCCGAGACTCGACCGCAACAACTGCCGTCGATTCAAACCCATTGCGCTGCCCCTCTTCCTGGACGAACCCGCCGCGATCCGGCATGATCACTACGTCAATCAGGACAGGCTAGCCTAATCTTCCGGACGACTCGCCGATACCGGCAGTAAAACGGCAGCCCGAGGGCACACCACCGGAAAACCCGCGAAACCGCTTCCCGACACCCGCTCCACGACCTAGCCTCGACGGATCCAAGTTATGCAGATCGGCTATTTTTCTCCCGCGCACTTAGGTAAGGCTTGCTTTACTTAGCGGAACCCGATACCTTCGCAATTCGATCGTCACCCTGCTTTTCGAACCGATGCGAAGAAGGGAATCCCGGTGAAAGGCGTTCTCTCCGAACGTAAGACGCTTCACCCACTAGATCTCGAACGGCGCGAGCTCCCGGCAGCCGCGGGTGCCGCGGTGCGCGAGCTCGCGAGCGAAATATCCGCGACACTCGACGCCACACTCGCCGATCCGGCCGCCACCGCGCGAAGACTCACCGATCCCGCGCTGATCGCCCAGATCGAGACCCGCGCCGCGGAACTTCCCGCCGAGGTCCGTCATGCCCTGCGCCCGCCCGCCACTGCGGCGGGAGCCACGATCGTCAGCTGTCTTCCGGTGTCCGACCACGAATTCGGCCCGACTCCGCCGAGCTGGCGGGAGGCCGCCCGGTGGAGCGGCGACCGGGCGGCGCGCGCATGCTCGTTCGAATTCGACCTCGTCATGCTGCTGCTGGCCCGCAGCGCGGGTGAGCCGTTCGGCTGGCAAGGCCAACAGGACGGACGGCTGGTCAACAACATCGTTCCCGCGGCCGGTCACGAGCACGAACAGTCCGGCGCCAGCAGCAGAACACTGCTGAGCCCGCACACCGAGGACGCGTTCCATCCGCGGCGAGCCCACCTGCTGATGCTGGCCTGCCTGCGCAACCCGGACCTGGTCGGCACCACGGTGTCGTCGGTGCGCCACATCGAGCTATCCCCCGAGCAGCGCGCGATTCTCAGCGCGCCGACGCTGCCGATCCTGCCGGATGTCTCCTACGGCGCCGGACACGAAACCTACTCGGCCACTGCGATTCCTACTCTGTGGAGCGCAACCGGCCCGGCCGAGCAGACCATCCGCTACGACCCGGCATACACCCCGCTCGAAGACGCCGGCCCCGAATTCCGCGCGGCCTACGAGCGACTCACCGCGGAGCTCGAACGCGTCTGCGTGACCGCCGCGCTCGCGCCCGGCGAAATATTGCTGGTGGACAACGACGTCGCGGTGCACGGCCGGGTGCCGTTCACCGCACGGTACGACGGCACCGATCGATGGCTCAAGCGAGTGAACATCCGGCTTTCGGAACGACAGCGGCGGGCCGAAGAGACCAACGAGAATGGCTATGGGCAACACATTGTCGCCCCGTTCCGGTCGGCGGGCATCCCGCCGGTCGAGGCCGGCACTCGAGAGCGAGTAGTACCGAATGATCGAGGACCCGTTGAACACCCGTGACCGAAGCACGCCCCTGCGGGTGCTGAGCCGCAGCGACCTGGCCGATGTGCCGATCACCCCCGCCGCAGTCGTGCGCGCGGTGGAAGAGGCCTACCTGGCCTTCGCAGCGGGTGATTCGGACAACCCGCGCAAGCTCAGCGTCGCGAACCCGGACGGCTGGTCGGTCGCCTATGCCATGCTCGGCCGCGACGGCCGACGACGCGTGGTCGCGATGAAGACCTCCTACAAGTTCGACCCCGGCCACGACCGCAGCACGAAGCGGTATTACACGACCATCACGCTCTACGACGACGCCACCGGCGCGCCGATCGCGATGATGGACTGCGCCAGAGTGGGCGCGCTGCGTACCCCCGCGGTCTCTGCGCTGCTGGTGCGGGAGACCATCCGGCGCGGCGCGGAAAGCGTGCTGCTGATCGGCACCGGGACTCAGGGGCGCAACGCACTTCCGCATCTGCTCGCCGCGAACCCGCAGCTGCGCAAACTGATGGTTTACGGGACGCACGCCGAGGGGCTGCAAGCTGTGCATCGCGGGCTCGCCGAGCACTACCCGCACGCGCTGCTGGAGACTGTGACAGATCCGCGCGCGGCGGCCGCGACGGCGGACGTCGTGCTGGCCACCGCGGGACCGGGCACCGAGGTCGCGCTCGAATCCACGGATCTGGCACCGGGTTCGGTCGCGGTACTGGTCGGTTACGGGCTCGCGCCCTCGACGTTGGTCGACGCCGATCGGGTGATCGCGACCAGCGCTGAGCAGATGGCGCTGACCGGCACCGACATGGTCGGCCCCGACGGAACGCTGCGCGCGGTGGACGCCGAGCTGCCGCAGATCCTGAACCGGCGTGCGGTGGCGCGGCGCTCGGACGAGGAGCGCGTTTTCGTCTACAACAGCGGCCTGGTGCTCACCGACATCGCGGTTGCCCATGCTTTGGCCGAGCGGGCCATCGCCGAGGGCCGTGGTACGGAGGTACCACTATGGGATTAGAGGCGAACGCCGGCACCGCCTTTTCCACACCGAGTGGACCCGTCGTCGGCACAGTCGATGACTCGGTGCGGCCAGGCATCCCTGCCACCGGATGCCTCGCCGAAAGATTGGGTGGCACAACGGATCCGATCGATGCGGTTGCGGCAGATTCCGACGTGATCAACGTTGCGCCCGAGCGGCCAGGCATGCCCGCCCCTGCCAGCAGTGAATCGACCACCGGATGTTTCACCGAAATATTGGATGGCACAACGGATCCGATCGCTGAGGTTGAGCAAGACTCAAACGTGATCAACGCCGTGCCCGACTCGATCGGCATCGCGCCCGACTCGATCAGCGCGGCGCCGATGCCCGCGCATCTCGACCCGTGGGAGCGTCAGCTGCTCGACGATCCGAACTTGCTGGGCGACATCGCCTTTGCGATGAACGGGCCGTTCCACATCATGTACCCGGCGCGCGTCGCGCACAACATCCGCGAGTTTCGGGCCGCCTTCGTGCGAGCCGGGGTGCAGGGCACTGTTTACTACGGCAAGAAAGCGAACAAAGCCGCGTGTGTCGCGCGCGCCTGCGCCGAGCATGGTGCGGGCGTGGACGTCGCCAGCGTCGGTGAGCTGACCGCGGCGCTGGCACAGGGTGTTCGCGGTGCCGAGCTCATGGTGACCGGCCCGGCCAAGGCGGACGAATTGCTGTGGTTGGCGACCCGACACGGCGCATTGGTCGCGGTGGACGATCTCGAGGAACTCGACCGGCTCGCGGCCCTGGGTTCTCCCGCGACGCCCGCGCGAGTGCTGCTGCGCATCCTGCCCGCCGCCGCGGCGAGCCGATTCGGCATGTCCGATGCCGAAATCGACGCCGCACTCACGGTATTCGGTGCCCGCACATCGATCCGCTTGGAAGGTTTCAGCTTCCACCTGTCCGGCTACGACGCCGCGGCACGCGCGGACCTGGCGGGCGAGCTGATCGCTCGCTGCCTGCACGCGCGCACGCGCGGCCATCCGGCCGCAATCGTGTCGATCGGCGGCGGGTTCGGCGTCGACTACGTTCCGGCAGCGGCGGCGGCGGCGTTCGCCGAGCGGGTCGGCAGGCACTGGTTCCATTCGGGGAGGTCGTTCGATTCGTACTACCCCTACCACTTCGCGGTGCCAGGCGCGGCCATGCTCGCCCAGATTCTCGACCACGATGATCTCGCTCAGCGGTTGCGGGACAATGCAATCCGGCTCGCGATCGAGCCCGGACGCGCCCTGCTCGCGCACGCGGGTTGCACCGTCTTCCGGGTGCAGGGCCGCAAGACCAGACACGCGCACGGTCGTCCCTACCAGCTGCTCACCGTCGACGGCACCAGCCTGAGCCTCTCCGAGCAGTGGTTCGGCAGTGAGTACCTGCCCGATCCGGTGCTGTGGCCCGAACGCCCGGGTGCGCCGACGCCGACCAGCGTCGGCGCGGCTACCTGCCTGGATTCCGACATGCTCAGCTGGCGCCGGGTGCCGCTGCCCCGCCGCGCCGCGGTCGGCGACCTGCTGATCTACCCGAATACCGCTGGCTACCAGATGGATTCGAACGAATCCGCCTTTCACGAACTGCCTATCCCGCCGAAAGTCGTGTTGCACGACACGCCCAGCGGTCGCTTTCGCTGGACCCGCGACGGTAGCTGACCACCACTTCCCCCCGACACGCACGTCCCCCGACACGAACAAGGAGAAATCAATGCCGCTCGTCACGCGTGTGACGGATCTGATCGGCCGCACGCCGCTGTTCGAGCTGGCCGCGACCGAGACGGGCACCCGCTTACTGCTCAAGCTCGAGCAGTTCAACCCGACGGGCGCGGCCAAGATCAGGATGGCGCGCGAAATGGTGCTCGACGCCGAGAGACGGGGTTTGCTGAGCAGTGGCGGACATATCATCGAATCCACATCCGGGAACACCGGGCTCGGCCTTGCGGTGGTAGCCGCCGAACGCGGGTATCGCTTCACCGCGGTGGTCGACCACCACGCCTGTAAGGACAAACTGCGCACGATGCGAGCGATGGGTGCGGAATTGGTGTACGTCGCCGACGACGGCGACGACAACCTGGCCACCTCGGCGCGAGAGGACCTCGCCGAGGCGATGGCGGCCGGACGCGACGACGCGTATTTCACCGAGCAGCACAACAACGACGCCAACGCGGTCGGCTATTACGCGGTGGCCGAGGAACTGCTCGAGGATGTCGAGCGGGTCGACATCCTGCTGTCGGCGGTGGGCACCGGCGGTTCGCTGTTCGGCACCGCGACCCGGCTGCGCCAGCTCGGCTGCGTCCCGTACGTGATCGGCGTCGAGCCAGTCGGTTCGATCGCCTTCGGCGGGCCGGGCGGTCCGTATTGGCAGTCGGGCACCGGCACCCCGCCGGGCGCCACCATCGGCACCGCCGTGGACTATTCGCTACTCGATGAAGGCGTGAAGGTTTCCGACGTCGCGGCCTTCGCGACCGCCCGCGCGGTGGCGGCCGAACTCGGCCTGATGATCGGCGGGTCCGCGGGCGGCTCGGTGCACGCCGCGCTCGCACGGCTGGAACAGTTCCCGCCCGGCTCCACCGTGGTCACCATCGTGTGCGACGGCGGGGAGAAGTACCTGGACACCGTCTTCGACGACGAGTGGATGAGCGACCGGGACCTGCTGAGCGCGGATACCGAACGCGAGGTACTCGACATGCTGCGGCGCTACGCGCCCGCCGCCCGGCGCGCCCTGGTAGAGACCCGGTGAGCCCGGCCCACAGCGCTCGGACCGCGCGTCCTGGCTTCTGCACTGCACGGCGAACCCTATGCTGACCGCGGTCTCTGGCATACGCGAGACCAGCTCGCCGTCCCGTCCGGGGGCGGCGCAGCGGCCGGCATCGGTACCGATGAGCGCGTCGCTTCCGTCGTCCCCCGAGGAGGTTCGGTGAACCTGTCGAGTTTCCGCGGCGACGGGGGGCGGTTGACCGCGCTCGCGACGCCGATAGCACTGACCCAGTTGGCGCAGATCGCGGTGTCGACCACCAACATCGCATTGATGGGCACGCTCGGCGTGCGGCAAGTCGCCGCGGGCGGCCTGGCGATCGTGCTGTTCAACCAGATCCGCACCATGTGCGTCGGGTTGATCACCGCCAGCGGCAACCAGATCGCCACGGCCGTCAGTGGCGCGGACAAGCGCGGCGACTCGCCCGATCAGGAGATCCGGGATCTGCTGCGGTCGAGCTTCCTGATCGCCACGGTCGCCGGCCTCGTCGGCGGCGCGGTGCTGATCGGGCTCGGCTGGGCACTGCCCTGGCTCGGACAGGACCCGGGCGTGCTCGCCGACGCGCGTCCGCTGATGGTCGCCCTCGCGCCGGGCTTGCTGCCCTGTCTGTGGTTCCAGGTGCTGCGCCAGTACACCGTCGGCATGCAGCGACCACAAGCGCTGCTGCTGGTGACGCTCGGATCGGTGGTGCTGAATCTGCTGCTGGCCCTCGGCTTCATCCACGGCAGGGCCGGGCTGCCCGCGCTGGGACTGACCGGCATCGGCGTCGCGACGTCGCTGGTGTTCCTGATCACCTTCGGCGTGTTCTGGGCGATGGTGTGGCGCGACGATCAGCTCGGCCGCACGCTGCCGATGAGTCCGCTGCCGGTGCGACCGGCGACGGTCAAGGCGGAGCTGAAGCTGGGCCTGCCGATCGCGCTCACCTACGGCTCCGAAGCCGGCATGTTCTCGGCGCTTGCCCTGGTCATGGGCAGTATCGGGCCCGCGGCGCTGGCCGCGCACAACGTTGTCTACCAGATCATCTACATCGTGTTCCAGGTGGCGATCGGCCTGTCCCACGGTGCCTCGATCCTGGTCAGCCACGCCGTCGCCCGCGACGAGTACACCCACGCCCGCGCGGTGGCCTGGCTCGCGCTGCGGCATGCGGCGGTGGTCGCGGCCGTGACGGGTGCGCTGTATGTGCTCGCCCCGGACCTGGTGCTGCGGCCCTTCCTGAACTCCTCCGACGCCGACACCATCCGGATCGCGCACACACTGCTGCTGATCGGCATCGTGCTCCAGTTCTTCGATGCCGCGCAGAACATCGGAACCGGCCTGCTGCGCGGGCTGAAGGCGACCAATGCGGGTTTCCGGCTCTCGCTGATCGGCTACTGGGGTGTGGGCCTGCCCGTCGCCCTGCTGCTCGCGTTGCCACTCGGGCTCGGCGCCTCGGGTGTCTGGTGGGGTCTCACCGCGGGCCTGGCCACCACCGCCATCCTGATGCTCCGCCGCTACTTCACGCTGCTCGACGAACAGGAACGCGACCGCCCCAGCCTGCTCCCGGAAACCCTCACCACCCCGAACCGTTAGTCGGCGCAGCGCGGCACACTATGGGGGTGTTGCACCTGCGGATGCTGGCTCCGGCCGAGATGACCGATGACGTGATCCGAATCCTGGAACAGGACGATGCCGTCAGTGGCCTCGCGGTCATGCGCGGCGCCGCACTGCGGCCCAGCGGTGACGTGGTACTGGCTGATGTGGCGCGGGAGGCGGCGAACGACGTGATCGAACGGTTGCGTGCGATCGGACTGCACCACGCGGGCAGCATCGAGATCGAGCCGGTGCGTACCTGGCTGTCACGCAGCGGATTCGATTGCGAAGTGCGCACCCCTGGCAGCAGTGCGGATTCTGTGGTCTGGGCCGATGTCGCCCAGCGCTCGTATGAGGAAACCGAGCTGAACTGGACCTATCTCAGCTTCATGACCTTCGCGACGGTGATCGCCGCCATCGCGATCGTGCTGGATTCCCAGATTCTGGTCATCGGAGCAATGGTCCTCGGTCCGGAATTCGGGGCTATCGCCGCGCTCGGAGTCGCCTTGGTGCGCCGCCGATTCGCGTTGCTCGGACTCGCCGTGCGCACACTGCTGTTCGGTTTCGCGGCCGCTATCGCCGTCACCTTCGTACTCGCTTTGACCGGGCGTGCGCTGGGCTGGATCACCGTCGATGACGTGACCGGTCCACGTCCGGGGACGGCCTTCATCTACACCCCCGACAAATGGTCGTTCATCGTCGCTGTGGTCGCGGCCGCCGCGGGAGTGCTCGCACTCACTTCGGCCAAGGCCGGCGGTATGGCTGGTGTTTTCATCTCGGTGACCACCGTGCCCGCCGCCGGAAATATCGCGCTCGGCGCAGCCTTCGGCGTCGGGCCGGCGATCTGGGGCAGCGCCCTGCAACTGGTGGTGAACGTATCCGGGATGGCGCTGGCGGGCTGGGCCACACTGGCGGTGCAGCAGGCGGTGTGGTCCCGGGTGTCGGTGCGCCGCGCCGCGGCAATGAGCAAGCCGCGCCGGATGCTGTGACCACGCTGTCGGTCGCGCCGTAATCTGCGCGCGCCGTAGCGCCCTCCCGACCGGCGCGATCACTCTCCTTGCGGGCTCACCACCGGTTCGGCAGACACGCGCGGCACTTGCCACCACGCTCGACATCTCGGTGTCCGTTTTTCGGCGAGACCCTCGACGGCCGTCGTCCCGATCGTCACCTGAGCGCAAGTCCGGACAAAAGGTGCAGCACCAACGGACAACGGGCACAGCACCCTAGACTGCTAGCTAGCGCGGCACAGTCCGCCGCGCGCGACGATGCATGAGGTGATGAAGATGGCAGCCGGAGCCAGGCCCGCCCAACGCCAACACAACTCGGCAGATCATCCCGAGCTGGACGTGCTCCCCGAATGGCCCCTGGAGACGATCGGCGTACTGGTGACCACCGATCCGGCGCCGCACGCGATTCCGGTGTCATGGCCGGTGCGCGCGGGCGATCGGCAGATACTCATCAGCCTCAAATTCGACCGCGGCTCGCTGGCCCGGCTGCGCGAGCGCCCCCAGGTGGCACTGCTGATCCTCGGCGGCGGCAACGTGGCGATGTGCGCGCGCGGCACCGCGCGCGTGATCGCGCAGAGCATGCCCGACGCCGAAGACTATGTGGCTGTACGTATCGACGTCGACGTGATCGACGACCACACTCAGTCGGCCTTCGCGATCACGCACGGCATCCAGCGTGCGGTGCTCGACGACGAGAGCGAGCTTCGCGCGCTGAAAGGCCGGGTGAGCACATTGCAATCCTGGGTGGACGACCAGAACTGAACCAGCCCGACATTTCCGGGCAGCAAAGAAGAAATGCGGCACCGGCTGTGCCGCGCGGAAGGGAATCATGAGCGTCACTTTGGCCAAAGGCGGCAACGTTTCGCTGTCCAAGCAAGCCGCGAATCTCACCAAGGTGTCGGTGGGTCTCGGCTGGGATGTCCGCACCACCACCGGCGCCGACTACGACCTCGATGCCAGCGCGCTCGCCTGCGGGCCGAATCTGAAAGTGCTCTCCGACCAGCACTTCATCTTCTACAACAACCTTCGTTCTCCGGATGGGTCCATCGAGCACACCGGCGACAACCTGACCGGCGCGGGCGAGGGCGACGACGAAGTGATCAACATCGACCTCACCGCCACCCCGCCCACGATCACCAATATCTTCTTCCCGGTGTCCATCCACGACGCCGACGCCCGCGGCCAGTCGTTCGGCCAGATCCGCAACGCGTTCATCCGGGTGATCGACGCGGCTACCGGCGTCGAACTGGCCCGCTACGACCTCTCCGAAGACGCCTCCACCGAAACGGCCATGATCTTCGGCGAGCTGTACCGCCACGGCAACGAATGGAAATTCCGGGCTATCGGTCAGGGGTACGCGTCGGGTCTCGCGGGGATCGCGCGGGATTATGGCGTCAACGTCTGAGCGAGCTCGAATTCTGGACGCCGCGTGGGTCTTACGGTCGATTCGATATCGAATTCCGGACGACCCGACCCGCCTGGTGTCTGCTCAGGACAGGCCGAGCCGAGCCCAACCTGCGCCGCGCTGATACCGCGACCGATCGAAGTTGCGCCCGGCCACCACGGTGGCGAAGGCGGTAGATAGCTCGGTGCGGGCTCGCGACCAGTTTCGCCAACGGCCTCGTGCGGACCAGCCATGGGATGCGATGGGATGGGCAATGTTGATGATGTATCCTTTCTTGTACATAGCCAACATGAGCGGGGGCTTGCCATGACTGTCACCCAGATCGACCTCGATGACGACGTGCTACAGCGCGCCATGACGCTCTCCAAAGCAAAGACCAAGAAGGAAGCGGTCAACCTGGCATTGCGGTTCTACGCCGAGAAGCAGGAGCGCGCTGCCCGAATCACCCAGCACTTCGACCGGGCACGGCACTGGGGTGCGGTCGAGGACGCCGCACGCAGGCATGAGTCGGAAAAGACTCGGTGATCTACCTGCTGGACACCTCGGCCCTGGTCCGCCTCCTGTCGGACGAGAAACTGCAGCGAGCGTGGTTCGACGCCATCGACGCCGAAGCCATCGGCTCGTGCTATCCGCAGCGCGCCGAGTTCTTCTTCAGCGCCCGCGACCGGGCCGAGTACGACGAGATCGGCGACATGTTCTCCGACCTGTATCCCGATGTCGCCGTTCCCAAACACGCCGACCGCTGGGTCGCTGCGACCCAATACCGGATGTCCCGTGCGGGCGAACACCGCAGCGCATCGGCGATCGACCTGATAATCGCCGCGACCGCGGCACATCACGGATTGATCGTGCTGCACGACGACAAGGATTTCACCACCGTCGCGCGTCACGCACCCGAACTGCGGGACCACAACATCCACGACATCGGCTGAGATCGTGACCATGCCGAGGCCCGCGATTACGGCATCAACATCTGAGCGAGTTCGAATTCCGGAATGTCAGTGTCACGCTGCGACCCGTACCCCGGGGCAGCGCGTCACATCGACGTGAGACACCGTCTCTGGGTCGTTGCACTCGTCGCAGACCCGACGCGACCCTCACACCGGCACAAGGCGAGCCGTCTTCGTATGGGTGGCCAATTTCTTGTCGAAGGTCCACAGTGGTTGTGCGTCGGACAGCTCTGCGCATGCAGCCAGATAGCAATCTTCGAACGACAGTTTCGGATGTTTCGGTAAGCGGGTACTGAACTCATCTTCGAATGTCATGTGCACTCAACTCGGCGACACAACCGGCCACCGCAGTGAAGTCGTTGTCGGTGTGCAACACCGTCAGCCCATGGTGCACCGCCGTTGCGCACACGACCAGATCGATCACTCCCGCTGAACGGTGCTGACCGCGCTGCGTCAGTTTGTACTGGGCAGCGTCGACCCAGCGCCATACCGACTTCGGAACTGCTGCCGGGCCACACAGCTCGTCCAGCGCGTCGGTCATCTCGTCTCGGTTCGCAGGCCCGACAGCCGAGAGCAGGAATTCGGCACGAGTGGGCTCGCAGATGCGCAGAGCGCCTGCTCCCGCCAATGATCCGCCGCGCCGGGGTTTCGCAGGAGGTAGCAGAGGGCCGTAGAGTCCAGCAGATACCCGATCACTCGGCGGACTCCTCGGACCACGCCTGTTTACGGGCCTCTCGCGCTGCGGCATGAGCGGCCGCGGCCTGATCGAAAACACCCTGTCGGCCCATGTCCAGCAGTTTGTCGAATGCTTCCAACCGTTTGAGCTGCTTCGCATACTCCCGAAGTGCGACGTTCACGGTCTCATTTTTCGTGGATGTCCCCATCAGGCGCATTGCCTCCGCGACGGCCTCGTCATCCAAGTCGATCTCCGTGATCGCCATCACTCACCGCCTGCAATGTTGGCCACACACATCAGACATGTATCTAATCGTTATAGCAGCGACCGGCGACGATCAGCGCGCAACCACGCCGGGATCCTCGTCGGCGGCGATATCGAGCGAGGCGGCTGCCGCGATTACTGCCAGAACTCGCGCCAGTCCTCGGACGTGAGGGCGAGTCGGGCTCCGCGCGCCTTTTCGGCCGCATCTTCCGCCGCCCGGATGACGGCGGCGAAGGCGAGGGCGGTCTTGCGGAGGCGCTCCTCGGCGCTTTCCGGGCCGCCGAGATGGACGATGCGGAGGGATTCCGGGATGAGATCAGCGGGGAGACCCGCTTTGGTGGCGCGGGAGATGACCTTTTCGGCCAGTGCCAGGGCGGGTTGGGCCATGGCTATGCCGTCGAGGCAGGAGCGGCGGGATTTCTCGGCGGATTTGCGTTCTTCCCAGGCTCGTTCCTGGGCGGCGATCTTCTCTTCGACAGTCGCGGCAGGATCTATCGCGGAGCCCGCCAGGTGCGGGCTGCGGTTGACGAGTTTGGCGACCAGAGCGGCGGCTACGTCATCGACGGTGAATTCGCCTGCGGCCTCGGCGATCCGGGAATGGAAGAGCACTTGCAGCAGCAGGTCGCCGAGTTCTTCCTTGATCGTTTCGGCGTCGTTGTGCTGGATGGCGTCGAGCAGTTCGTACGTCTCCTCGAGCAGATAGGGGCGCAGCGAGTCGTGCGTCTGGGTGACCTCCCAGCCGCCGAAATGCCAGAGCCGGTCCATCACCTCGACGGCTCCGGCCAGCCCCGCCGCGACCACCGCCGTGTCGCCGTTCGTTACGGAACGATCCGCACCGCCGGACGCCGCACGCTCGGCGGCGCGATGCCGCGCGGCGCGCAGGACCGACTTTTCGCGAGAGCTCATCGGGGCGCCATTTCGGCGGCGACGGTGAGATCGACCGCGCCCTGCGCCTTTCCGTCCAAGGCAAGCAACAGGTCGGCGACGTACTGCAGCAGCACGACGTCACGCACCCGCTCGGCGCCGACACTGTCCTCGACACGCGGCAGCGGCAGCTGCACCACACCGGACGCGGCACGGTACCCGGCGCTCGGATAGATCCGCTTGAGGCGCAGCTGCTTGGAATCGGGCAAATGCAGCGGAGAGACCTTCAATGTCGTTCCGGTGACCGCGATTTCGGTGACCTCGTACGCACGAGCGAGCAGTCGCAGTTTGGCTACCGAGACCAGGCGACCGACTTCGACCGGCAACGGGCCGTAGCGGTCGACGAGTTCCTCGATGACCAGCGCCAGGGCCGAATCGTCTTGAGCGGCAGCCAGTTTGCGGTACGCCTCCAGGCGAAGCCGGTCGCTGGCGATGTAGTCGGGCGGGATGTGCGCGTCCACCGGTAGGTCGATGCGCACCTCCTTGACCTCCTCGGTGGTGATCGGCTTACCGTCGGCGGCAGCGCGGTACGCCTCGACGGCCTCGCCCACCAGACGGACGTAGAGATCGAAGCCGACGCCCGCGACATGGCCGGACTGTTCGGCGCCCAGCACGTTACCCGCGCCACGGATCTCCAGGTCCTTCATCGCGACCGCCATGCCGGCGCCCAGGTCGGAGTTCTGCGAGATGGTGGCCAGGCGGTCGTAGGCGGTCTCGGTGAGCGGCTTCTCCGGCGGATACAGGAAGTAGGCGTAGCCGCGCTCCCGGCTGCGTCCGACCCGGCCGCGCAGCTGGTGCAGCTGCGAAAGGCCCAGCGCGTCAGCACGTTCCACGATCAGCGTGTTGGCATTGGAGATGTCCAGTCCGGTCTCGATGATCGTCGTGCACACCAGCACGTCGAACTCGCGCTGCCAGAAGCCCTGCACGGTGGATTCCAGCGCGTCCTCGTTCATCTGGCCGTGCGCGACGACCACCCGCGCCTCCGGCACCAGGTCGCGAATCCGCTTGGCCGCCTTGTCGATCGAGGACACCCGGTTGTGCACGTAGAACACCTGGCCGTCGCGCAGCAGCTCGCGGCGGATGGCCGCGGTGACCTGTTTGTCGTTGTAGCCGCCGACGTAGGTGAGCACTGGATGACGCTCCTCCGGCGGGGTGAGGATGGTCGACATCTCGCGGATGCCGGCCAGGCTCATCTCCAGGGTGCGCGGAATCGGGGTGGCCGACATGGTGAGCACGTCGACGTGCGTGCGCAGCGCTTTGATGTGTTCCTTGTGCTCGACACCGAACCGCTGTTCCTCGTCGACCACCACGAGGCCGAGATCCTTCCAGCGCACGCCGGTCTGCAGCAGCCGGTGCGTGCCGACCACGATGTCGACGCCGCCGTCGGCCATTCCTTCCATCACCGCGCGGGCCTCGGCTGGGTCGGTGAAGCGGGACAAACCCTTCACGGTGATCGGGAAGCCCGCCACCCGCTCGCTGAAGGTCTGCAAATGCTGCTGCGCGAGCAGTGTGGTCGGCACCAGCACGACGACCTGCTTGCCGTCCTGCACCGCCTTGAACGCCGCGCGCACAGCGATCTCGGTCTTGCCGTAGCCGACGTCGCCGCAGACCACACGGTCCATCGGGACCGGTTTCTCCATGTCCGCCTTCACCTCCGCGATGGCGGTCATCTGGTCGACGGTCTCGGTGAACGCGAACGCGTCCTCCATCTCCTGCTGCCACGGTGTGTCCGCGCCGAACGCGTGGCCGGGCGCGGCCTGCCGGGCGGCGTAGAGTTGCACCAGCTCGCCGGCGATCTCGCGGACGGCCTTGCGCGCCTTGCGTTTCGTGTTGGCCCAGTCCGAGCCGCCGAGCTTGGACAGGCTCGGCATCTCGCCGCCGACGTAGCGGGAGAGCTGGTCGAGCGATTCCATCGGCACGAACAACCGGTCGCCGGGCTGGCCGCGTTTGCTCGGCGCGTACTCGATCACCAGGTATTCGCGGCGAGCGCCGCCGATGGTGCGCTCGATCATCTCGACGAACTTGCCGATACCGTGCTGGTCGTGCACCACCATGTCGCCCGCGCTCAACGCGAGCGGGTCGACCTGGTTGCGGCGCTTGGCGGGCATCCGCTTGCCCTCGGTCGGCGCGGTGACCCGGTTGCCGGTGAGGTCGGACTCCGCGACGATCACCAGCCCGGCGTTCTCGAACACCAAGCCGTCGTGCAGCGAACCGCACAGCACGCCGACCACGCCTTCGTTCGGCTCGGCGCCCGCGTCCAGCGCGGCGGCCGGCACGTCGGCGTCGGCAAGCCGTTCCAGAATGCGCTGAGCTGTGCCGTGACCCGCGACGATCACGACGGCCCTCCCGCCGGTGGACACGTGCGCGCGTAACGAGGCGAACAGAGTCGCCACCAGTTCGTCGGATCCCCGCGCGGCCGGGCCGGGCAGTACCGGCAGCACAACCTCGGACGAGTCGCCGGAGGCGAGCGGACTCAGCGTCCACCAGGGCAGCCCCTCCTGATCGGCGCTGGCATGTATCTCAGGGAGCGGGCGGTAGGCGGAGGCGGCCAGATCGAGTCCGTGCCCACCGAGCGGGGCCGCGCCGCCGAACGAGGCCGCCGTCCAGGATGCCTCCAGGAACTCCGCACCGGTGCGTACCAGGTCGGCCGCACGGGTACGGATCTTCTCCGGATCGCAGAGCAGCACGTGCGTGGCCTCGGGCAGCACTTCGGTGAGCAGGCACAGTTCCCCGGGTTGCAGCACCGGCAACAGCGCCTCCATGCCGTCGACCGGAATACCCTGCGCCAGTTTCTCCAGCATCTCGACCAGCGCCGCGTCGGCCGCGTTGGCCACGGCCACCTCGGCGGCGCGCTCGCGCACGGCGGCGGTGAGCAGCAGTTCGCGGCACGGCGACGCGACGACCACGTCCACCACGACCTCGGGCAGCGAGCGCTGGTCGGCGACGGCGAACGGCCGCAGTTCGGTGATCTCGTCGCCCCAGAACTCCACCCGCACCGGATGGTCCGAGGTGGGCGGGAAGACGTCCAGGATGCCGCCGCGCACCGCGAACTCGCCGCGCTTGCCCACCATGTCCACCCGCGTGTAGGCGAATTCCACCAGCCGCGCGAGCAGTCCGTCGAAGTCCAGTTCGACGCCGACGCGCAGCACGATCGGCTCGATATCGCCGAGCCTGCTCGCCATCGGCTGCATCAACGACCGCACGGTGGTCACCACCACCCGCAGCGGCGCGGGAAAATACGGATCGTCCGGGTGCGCGATCCGGCGCAGCACCTCCAGCCTGCGCCCCACGGTGTCCGCGCCGGGCGAGAGCCGCTCGTGCGGCAGCGTCTCCCAGGACGGGAACTGCGCCACCACCGGACCGAGCAGTTCCGCCAGCTCGACGGTCAGATCGTCGGCCTCGCGGCCCGTCGCCGTGACCACCACCAGCGGTGCGCTCGCCGCGATAGTCGCGGCGACGAACGGCCGCACCGCCGATGGCGCTACCAACTCGACCGACGAGGTGCCGATCAGCTCCGTGACGGTCCGCAGCGCGGTATCGGCACCAGCCGCGGCGGCCAGTCCCGCCAGCGGCGGGCGGTGGGTGGACATCGACAACTCCTGAGCGCAGACGGGCGGTTCGAGCAGCCAACCGAGTCTAATGAGTGACTTCGACCGACTTGCAGCGCCTACGGCGCTGCGGCTCGCGGTCCCCGCTCAGCGAGGTCCGGGCCGGTCCCTCAGCCCGCGCGGACGCCGCTGCGCGTCCGCTCCACCATGCTCGAACCGAACAGCCCTACCGAGGTGCGTCACCCGCCACCACTCGAGCGCCGGCGCGGCCGAATTACGGCACGTAGCGCCGCAACCGCCGGGCCGCGAATTCCCTGAAGTACGAGAGCTTCTCGGCCGGCACGATGGCGGGGAGCACGAAATACCAGGCGCGCTCCATGCGGACCGCGACCTGTTCGATCGATTCGGTGCCGACGGCGATGATGTGGACGCCCGCGGCCATCTCTTGCAGCAGCAGTCCGATGACCTCGGCGTCCAGGTCGGGGATCAGGTCGCCCTGGGAGATGGCCCGTTCGGCGAGCAGCCGGTAGGTGTCGCCCCAGGTTTTGGCGATGTTGTCGCCCTGCGCGCCCCGGTAGTCACCGATCTGGTGGGTGAGCTTGAGCATGGCGCCGACCATCGGGTCGTTCATCGATAGATCGGCGATGACATACGTGATCCCGACGCACGCTTCCAGCGCCGGCACCCGGGGATCGAAGAAGCCTTGACACGAGCTGATGAGTCGCTCATTGCCCTGGTCGACCACCGCGCGGGCCAGCTCTTCCTTCGAGCCGAAGTGAAAGTACAAGGCGCCCTTGGTCACATTGGACTGCGCGATGATCTCGCTCAAGCTCGCATTCGCATATCCCAAACGCAGGAAGACATCGGCAGCGCCCGCCAGGACGGAATCGCGGGTGATCTCCGCGCGCGCTTGCCTAGCCATCAGATCCGCCTGTCATCCAAAAACCAGCCATCCTGAAGTAGACCGACATCCCGAAGTTGACCGACTTACCGCTCGAACAGCACCCTGAGGATGGGTGAACCGTACCACCAGGAGCGCGCCCGGCAGCCAATTCGCGCATTCGGATAGAGCTACTGCGCAATTCGCTGGTTAACAATGCGGGTCACTCTCCGGCTCCCGCACGCCATTGCGAACTCAGCCGCGGATCGGCCTCCAGATGGCTCAGCCCGTTCCAGCACAGGTTCACCAGATGTGCCGCGACCACTTCTTTCGACGGCTTGCGTTCGTCCAGCCACCAGGTCGCGGCGGTGGCGACCTGACCGACGAGCGCCTGCGCGTACAGCGGGGACAGGCTGGGGTCGAATCCGCGTCGTTCGAAATCGCCCGCCAGAATATGCGCCACCTGATTGGTCGCCTCGTTGAGCAAACTGGAGTACCTGCCTTCCGCCGCGGCGGCGGGCTGATCGCGCACCAGAATTCGAAACCCGTCGGTCCGTTCTTCGATGTAGGTCAGCAGCGCCAGCGCGACCTGCTCCAGCCGGATCCGGGATCGGTTGCGGGTGAGCGAGGACGTGATCATGTCCAGCAGCATCGACATCTCACGATCGACGACGACCGCGTACAACCCCTCCTTGCCGCCGAAGTGTTCGTACACTACGGGTTTGGAGACCTGGGCGCGTTGCGCGATCTCCTCGATCGATGTCGCGTCGTACCCCCGTTCCGCGAACAGCGCGCGACCGATCTCGATCAACTGCTGGCGCCGCTGGGTACCGGTCATGCGCGGCCGGGACACCCGGTGCGACTCACCCGAAGACACTGACACTATGCTCCCCGCCTCTCCGGGTCTTTAGGCCGTACAAGTTGGGTGGCGCAGGATTTGCGTTCAGGTCCTGCGTCGGGTTCCACTCGGGTTCTGGGCGTACCCGATGAGTTACCCATGTTCGTACGAAATCAGCCGTCACGTCGGGAAAAGCTCCGACATACAACACCGATGGTTGGTACAACTGTTCCAGATGGGTCGGAACGCCGCTAATCGACCCTCGTCGTCGCTGCACGAATCTTTCGCGCCCGACCCGGACACGGGCCGCTCGCCCGCGTACTCGAATCGTCAAATCCGGCACCGAACCCAAGCGCCACCAAGCCTCATCACCGGCTTGCGACACCGGGCCCGAGCAACCCCACAACACCCTCTCAACGCGACAGGCCACCCCCAACGCGACAAGCCACTGACCACTCTCAACGCGACAACTGATCTCGCACGTACATGGGTAACTCACCGGATACGCCCAGAACTTGACCGGCACCCGACGCAGGACCTGAACGCAGCTCGCGCAATCACCCAACCGGTACGGCCTGAAGACGCGGGGAGGCGGGGAGGCGAATTCGCCGGGAGGCGGGCGAGTGTGCGAGGATTCATCCCGTGCCGAGGCACAGCGGCGGGGGTTTACTCAACCGCCGGTGTGGCAATCCGCCGTGGTGTAATGGCAGCACCTCTGATTTTGGTTCAGATAGTTCAGGTTCGAGTCCTGGCGGCGGAGCTCGAGCGCACGAACCCATCGTTGGCCCGCGCAGCGCCGACCAAGCACGACGCCGACCAAGCACAACGCTGACCAAGCACAACGCTGACCAAGCACGACGACAGCACAGCATGAGGACAGGCAGCCGAGGGAGATCCATGCCACAGCAGACCGCCGTCGTCGTTCTCGCAGCCGGTGCCGGGACGCGAATGCGGTCGAAGACCCCCAAGGTATTGCATTCGCTGGCCGGTCGGAGCATGCTCGCGCACGCGCTGTACGCGGCCAACGAGATCGACCCCGCATACCTCATCACCGTGGTGGGCCACGACCGCGAACAAGTCGGCGCGGCGGTTTCCGCAGCGGCCGGCGACTTGGGCCGGGAGATCACTCCGGCCGTGCAGGAGCAGCAACTCGGCACCGGGCACGCGGTGCAGTGCGGACTGGACGCACTGCCGGTCGGCTTCACCGGCGACGTGCTGGTCACTTCCGCCGACGTGCCGCTGCTGGACGGGCACACGCTCGCCGCGCTGCTCGATGAGCACCGCAGCTACGCCGAGCGGCCCGCGGTCACGGTGCTGACCTTCGTACCCGAGGACCCGAACGGCTACGGCCGGATCGTGCGCGACGCGGACGGCCAGCTCGCCGAGATCGTCGAGCACGCCGACGCCACCCCCGAGCAGACCGCGATCACCGAGGTCAACTCCGGTGTGTACGCGTTCGACGCCGCCGTGCTGCGCACCATGATCAGCAGGCTGTCCACCGCCAACGCCCAGCACGAGCTGTATCTGACCGACGTGCTGCGCCTGGCCCGCGAGGCAGGCCACCCCGTGCACGGCGCCCGCCTGGTCGACGCGGCCAAGGTCACCGGGGTGAACGACCGGGTACAGCTCGCCGCCGCGGCCCGAACACTCAACCGGTACATCTTGGAACGCCATATGCGGGCCGGCGTCACGATCATGGACCCCGCCTCCACCTGGGTGGACGCCAGTGTGCGGATCGGCAGGGACGCGGTACTGCGCCCCGGGGTTCAGCTACTCGGCAATTCCGTCATCGGCGAGGACGCCGAGGTCGGCCCGGACAGCACGCTCACCGACGTCGTGGTGGGCGAGGGCGCCAAGGTGGTCCGCACGCACGGCGATGGCGCGACCATCGGGCCGAACGCGACGATCGGCCCGTTCAGCTACCTACGCCCGGGCACGGTGGTCGGCGACGCGGGCAAACTGGGCGCCTTCGTGGAGACCAAGAACGCCTCGATCGGCGCGCACTCCAAGGTGCCGCATCTGACCTATGTCGGCGACGCCACCATCGGCGAGCACAGCAACATCGGCGCGTCCAGCGTTTTCGTGAACTACGACGGTGTGCGCAAGCACCACACCGTCGTCGGCTCGCATGTGCGCACCGGCAGCGACACGATGTTCGTCGCGCCGGTGACGGTGGGTGACGGCGCCTACACGGCGGCGGGTACTGTACTGCGCAGAGACGTTCCGCCCGGTGCTCTCGCTGTGTCCGGTGGACCGCAGAAGAACATCGCAGGCTGGGTGCAGCGGCACCGTCCAGGAACGGACGCGGCGCGCGCGGCGGCGGAAGCCATCGCGGCCGAAGAGGTGTCGGGGCAGGCAATCGAGCAAAAGGATGGCAAGAAACAGTGACCGCGTCATGGATCGACAACCAGAAGAACCTGATGCTCTTCTCGGGACGCGCCCACCTCGAGCTGGCTGAGCAGGTCGCCAAAGAACTCGACGTCCACGTCACGCCGCAGGTCGCACGCGACTTCGCCAATGGCGAGATCTTCGTCCGGTTCGAGGAATCGGTGCGCGGCTCCGACGCCTTCGTCTTGCAGAGCTTTCCCGCGCCGCTGAACCAGTGGCTCATGGAGCAGCTCATCATGATCGACGCGCTCAAGCGCGGCTCGGCGAAGCGGATCACCGCGGTGCTGCCGTTCTACCCGTACGCCCGCCAGGACAAGAAGCACCGTGGCCGGGAGCCGATCTCGGCCCGGCTGGTCGCCGATCTGTTGAAGACCGCGGGCGCGGACCGGATCATCACCGTCGACCTGCACACCGACCAGATCCAAGGCTTCTTCGACGGCCCGGTCGACCACATGCACGCCCAGTTGCAGCTGGCCGACTACGTCCGCACCAACTACAGCCTCGAGCACATCACCGTGGTCTCCCCAGACTCCGGCCGCGTGCGCGTCGCCGAGAAGTGGGCCGACTCGCTGGGCGGCTCGCCGCTGGCGTTCATCCACAAGACCCGTGACCCGCTGGTGCCCAACCAGGTGAAGTCCAACCGCGTGGTCGGCGATGTCCAGGGCCGCACCTGCATCCTGATCGACGACATGATCGACACCGGCGGCACCATCGCGGGCGCGGTCAAGGTGCTCGAGGCGGCCGGTGCGGGTGACGTGGTGATCGCCGCGACGCACGGCGTGCTGAGCCCGCCCGCCGCCGAACGCCTCGCCACCTGCGGCGCCAAGGAGGTCGTGGTGACGAATACGCTGCCGATCAGCGAGGAAAAGAAATTCCCGCAACTGACCGTGCTGTCCATTGCTCCCCTGCTGGCCCGCACTATCCGTGAGGTCTTCGAAAACGGCTCGGTTACCGGCCTTTTCAACGGCAACGCTTGACAGTCCCGCCTCTCCGGGTCTTTAGGCCGTACAGGTTGGGTGGCGCGAGATTTGCGTCCAGGTCCTGCGTTGAGTGCAGCGCGGGTTCTGGGCGTACCCGGTGAGTTACCCATGTGCTTTCGAGATCAGTCGTTGCGTTGAATAGGCCCGTTAGTCCTGGTGATCCGGGGGGATACTGGGTGTATGGACCGTGACCCGTTGGAAGCCGAGATGGGGGATGACGACCAAGAGGACGAGATCCGCGAGTACCAGCGCAACATCGAGGATCCGCCCGACGACCTGGCCATCCGCTACTACGAGAGCGAGGACGACGGCAGGCTGGGCATTGGTGACGAGCTCGATCAGGAGTGGACCCGAAGCAACGGCCGCGCCGAAGAGAACGAGGCCGACGACCGGTCGGCCGAGGTGGCCGCGATCGAGATCGTGAGCGACGAGGACCTCTGAGAGGTGTCCCGGTCGCGCGCCACACTGACGCAATCGCGTGGGACGACGAGTCCGCCGTGGTAGGCATAGGTGGTGTGACCGGGACGATACGAGGAGGGTGCGATGAGCACGCCGAAGGATCCGGGACCCGCGGACGACGCCCAGCGTCCGCCCACGCCGCCGTCGAGGCACTCCGGCGGAGAGTCCGAGCAGCCGCCTATGTCGTCGGCGCAAGGCGGCGAATCCGCCGAAAAGGAACCGAAATCCCCGGCCCGGCGCCCCGAGGGCGAGCCGGGTCCCGCTGATGCGCAGCAACCTGAAGGCGAGCCCGGTCCAGCCGAAGCCGCACCCGCCGGAGAATGGTGGCAGCCCACCGGCGCGCCGCCGGCGGGCCCGTTAGGTGGGCAGTGGGGGGCGGAACCCAGCGGGCAGCCCGCCGAACCCCAGCCATGGGGCGCCGATGGCGAGAGCGGTCAGCAATCGTGGGGCGCCGAACCCGCGTCACCGGGAACGCCGTTGTCCGGCTCCGCGCCGCAACCCCCGGACAACGCGCCGCAACCCCCGGACAACGAGTCGAGACGGTTCCCGCCAGGCGATCAAGCGTGGTACGGGTCGGGCGGTCAACCGCCGTACCCGTCGGGAGAGCAGCCGCTCGGCGAGCAACCGCCGTACCCTCCGGGCGGGCAGCCGCCGTACCCTCCTGCAGGGCAGCCGCCGTACCCTCCTGCAGGGCAGCCGCCAGCCGACGCACAGCAGCCGTATCCACCGAGCGGGCCGTCCCAGTACCCGTACAACTATCCGGCCGGGGGAACACCGCCGCAGTATGGCTACCCCGCCTACCCGCAACAGGGGTACGAACCCTATGCCACGCCGTCTCGGCAGCCGGGTAACCAGGTGTACTCGATCATCGGATTCGTCTGCGCGGTGACGGCGGTGCTGTTCTGCCCGATCCTGTTCGGCCCAACCGGGATCGTGCTCGGCATAATCGGGCACAACAAGGGCGAATCACTCGGCAAATGGGCAGCGATTGCGTCGGGCATCGGGATGGTGATCGGCTTGATCATCGGGTTCGTCGTATTCGGCGGAGACTTGACGACGTAGATTTCCGGTATGCGTCAATTCGGTACGGCCCCACTGTCAGGCCCGGGTTTCCACGACGACCGTATAGCTGCGGCGGGGGCACGATCATGACCGGATTCGCGGGCTTTCCGCTCGCCGGTCTGGACTTCTACGAAGACCTCGAGGCCGACAACTCCAAGGCCTTCTGGACGGCGAACAAGGAGATCTACGACCGCGCGGTGAAGCAACCGATGACCGCGCTCATCGCCGAACTCGAACCGGCCTTCGGATCGGCCAAGATCTTCCGCCCATATCGGGACCTGCGGTTCGCCAAGGACAAGTCGCCGTACAAGACCGCCCAGGGCGCCGTGGTGCGCGCCGCGCCGGGCGTCGGCTGGTACGTCCAGATCAATGCCGGCGGGCTGCTCGTCGGCGGCGGCTTCTACCAGGCCTCGCCCGGTCAGCTCGAACAGTTGCGCGCCACCATCGACGACGACGTGCGCGGCACCGAACTGGTGACGATTCTCGCGAAATTGACCCGGGTGGGTTTCACCGTCGGCGGCGAGAAACTGAAGACCAGGCCGAAGGGCTACGACGACGACCATCCGCGCATCGACCTGCTCCGGCACAAGTCCCTCAGCTGCAGTAAGGACTTCGGTGCACCCGCCTGGCTGGAGACACCGCAGGCGGCGAAAGAGGTTCGCGCCACCTGGGAAGCCATGCGGCCGCTGGTCGAGTGGCTGGCCGCGGTGGTCGGCGGGGCGCCGTCATAACGCCACGACCGCTGATCGAGTAGCACGCCGCAGTGGTCAGCGCGGCGCCGTCGTAACGCCACGACCGCTGATCGAGTAGCACGCCGCAGTGGTCAGCGCGGCGCCGTCATAACGCCGCGACCGCACACCGGCATATCCGTGCCGATGGTCTGGACCCGAATCCGGCGAGCTCGGCGGCAGCGCCCCGGCACGCACAGTAGTGGCACCGGCGTGTAGCTGTGCCCGGTGGACCTGCCGCCGGCCGCAACACAAACCGGTGCCCAACCCGTGGGAAGACTGTGCCTCGTGGTTGAAGAGGCGCCGGTACGGGTCACCGACCGGGCGACCCGTGCCGGCAGCCGGTCAGCGGCGTTCGGCGAGCACCAGGGCGAACCGCTCGTCCGGATCGGTCCACACGTGCTGCGTGGTGAAGCCCGCGCCGGCAAGTTCCGCATCGAGGCGCTCGAGCCGGAACTTTGCTGAGATCTCGGTGCGTAACTGCTCCCCGCGGGCGAATCCGACGGTCAGGTCGAGGTCGGCGATCCTGACGGTCATGTCCTCACTCGCCTCCAGTCGCATCTCGATCCACTCGCGCACCGGGTCCCAGACCGCGATGTGGCGGAATTTCTCCGGTGCGAAGTCGGCGCGCAAGCGGGCGTTCAGCACATGCAACACATTTCGATTGAACTCGGCGGTGACGCCCGCGGCGTCGTCGTAGGCGGGGACCAGCACCGCCGGATCGATGACCAGCCCCGCGCCGAGCAGCACATGCTCGCCGGACTCGAGGACGTCGTGGATACTGCTCAGGAATTCGGCCCGCTCCTCAGGGACCAGATTGCCGATGGTGCCGCCGAGGAAGGCGATCATCCGGCGGCCGCCGCGCGGCAGGTTGTGCAGCGTGTCGGTGAAATCGCTGACCACCCCGTGCACGGCGAGCCCGGGAAACTCGACGGCGACCTGGTCCGCCGTCGCACGGAGCGCCGACGACGACACATCCTGCGGCACATAGGTATTCAGGGGACTGTGCGCGCTCAGCGCGGTGAGCAGCAAGCGGGTCTTGGCCGCCGAACCCGCGCCGAGTTCCACGAGTACCTCGGCCTGGGCGGCGCGGGCGATCTCATCGACCACCAACTCCAGGAGCCCGCGCTCGGTGCGCGTCGGATAGTACTCGGGCAGCGCGGTGATCCGCTCGAACAGCTCGCTGCCCCGCGCGTCGTAGAACCATTTGGGTGGCAGCCACTTCGGGTCGGCGGTCAGTCCCAATCGGGCGTCCGTGCGCAGACCGGCGGTCAGGTCGTCGTCGGTGAGGTGGATGTCCAGGGTCGCTGCGGTCATGGGCAGTGCCTTTCGAGGTCAGAGGAGAACGTCGACGGACAACGCACCGGGCCTGGCGGTGACCAGGCTGCGGTCCGGGATCGGTTGCCAGCGGGGGTCGTCGTCGAACGGTTCGGAGGAAACGATGGCGAAGCTGTCGGTGACCAGCGCCGACAAAGAGTGGTGGCAGGTGGTCGCCCAGAGCTGCGCACCGTCGGAGAGCAGGAAATTCAGCCGGGCCTCCGGGGTCCGGTCGAGAATCGCGGAAACGAGCAGCCGCAAGGCCGCGGGGGCTGCCGACCAGTCGCCGTCCGGCGAACTGGTAGCCAGCAGATCGCACAGCAGCACCCACAGCGTGGCTGTGTCGGTAGCGGACTCCGCCTCCAGCAGCCGCGCCGCGGTGAACAGTTCCTCGGCGCCGAGTTCGGCCGCGATGAGCGCGAACTCGGCGGCCACCGCGGTCAGCGTGCGGCGCCAGTCCGGAACCACGCCATTGTGGCTGAAGGCCCAGCGGTCCCGGGTGAACGGCGCGCATGCCGAGCGCTCCACCGGCATGCCAACCGTCGCCGACCGCACCGCGCCGAGCACCGCGGTCGATTCCAGCTGCGGGAGCACCTCCTCCACCGCCGGATCGGTCCAGATCGGCGCGGCGTTGCGATACCGGCTGACGGTGACCACATCCTGCACGGTGTGCCACCAGGCGACGCCGAATCCGTCGGCGTTGATGGTGCCGCCGCGGCGCATGTCCCGCGGAGCCCACGACTGGGTGCGCAACGAATGCGGTCCGAGCGTCAGCATCTCGCCGACGCGCACCGGCGGGCCGATATAGCCGAGATGTCTACACATCGGCGCCCGCCGGCACTGTAGGTCTGAGGCGCGGACGGTACGCAGGCTCGCACGGACCGCCTGACCGCCGCCCATCGTGGCGAAGCTGGGTCACGACGGCGCCTCGCGGGCGTACGGCTCCTGGCGCTCGCTCACTCGCCTTCTCCCGGTCGCAGATCGCGCGCCAAGCGAAAACCGGCGAAGATCTGGCGTCGAATGGGATGGTCCCAATTGCGGAAGGTGCTGCGGCAGGCGACCGGATCGGTACCGAAGCAACCACCGCGCAGCACGCGGTAGTCGCCGCCGAAGAACACCTCGGAGTACTCCCGGTACGGGAAGGCGCGGAAGCCCGGGTATGCCTCGAAGCCCGACGCGGTCCATTCCCAGACATCGCCGATCAACTGATGCACGCCTGCGGGAGACGCACCGGCCGGATACGCGCCGACCTCGGCGGGTTCCAGGTGACGCTGCCCCAGATTCGCCGTGGCGGCGTCGGGATCGGCTTCGCCCCAGGGGAATCGGCGTGAGATTCCGGTCGCCGGGTCGAACCGGGCCGCCTTCTCCCATTCCGCTTCGGTGGGCAGCCGCTTGCCCGCCCAGTTCGCATAGGCCTCGGCTTCGTACCAGCAGACGTGCACAACGGGCTGACGCGGCCGCAGCGGGGTCATCACCCCGAACACTCGCCGCCACCAGCGTCCGGACGGGTCGCTCTCCCAGAACTGCGGCGCGACCAGACCAGCCGCTCGCCGATGTGACCAGCCGCGCTCGGACCACAGTTCGGGACGCTCGTAGCCGCCGTCGTCGACGAAGGCGAGGTATTGCTCGTTGGTCACCGGGGCGGCGTCGATCGCGAAGCCGGGCACCCACACCGGATGGGCTGGGCGCTCGTTGTCCAACGCCCAGGAGTCGGTCGAGGTACCCATGGTGAACTCGCCCGCGGGGATGACGATGTCCCCGCTGACGCTCACCGAAGTGGTCGGTGCCGCGGCCGCGGAGAGCACGGCGGCTCCGGCGCGCAACTGGTGGGTGGCGAGCATGGTCTCGTCGTGCTGCTGCTCGTGCTGGGCGATCATGCCGAACGCGAAACCGCCGTCGACCAGGGGCCTACCCTGTAGGTCGCTGCGTTCCAGGACATCCCACACCTTGTCGCGCACCGTGCCGACGTAGCCGCGGGCCTGCGTGGGGTCCAGCAGCGGCAGCGCGGGCCGGTTGGCACGGGCGTGCTTGAAGGCGTCATAGAGTTCATCGATGTCGGCGCGAACCGGCTCGCGGCCGCCGACATCGCGAACGAGCCAGAGTTCTTCCTGATTGCCGATGTGCGCGAGATCCCAGACCAGCGGACTCATCAACCGCGAATGCTGGGCTACCAGTTCGGCTTCGTCGACACAGTCGGTGAGGGCGAGGGTGCGCTGCCGGGCGCGGGTGAGGACCTCGGCGATTCGGTCGCGGAGTTGCTCGGTGCCGGAATGATCGGACGGGGCTGGGTGCGAGGTGGTCATGGGAAACGTCTCCGGGATTCGTGCCGATCGGTGTCGTCGCAGGCGCGGGCGATTCGGCCCTCGCCGGTCTGCTCGAAAGGCGCACGGTCGATGCTGCGCGGCAGATGCGTCGTCACGGGGCGGCTCCCGGAGTCTGTGCACCGATATTCTCGGCGTCGTCCTCGGTCGGAGTGCCACCGCCGCGACATCGCTCGGCCGCGGACTCGATGGCGCGGGCCGCCTGCTCGGTCGCCGCGTGCGCGGCCGCGAGCCGGAGCAGCTCGACCGCACTGGTCCGGATGTCCGGCTCAGCCAACCCGGAGCGGGCCGCGTCGACCCACCGGGCGGCGGTCGGCGCCCCGATCGCTGTCGCCTCCGCGACGACCGCCGGACTCGACAGCAGCGCGTCGATGACGTGGACCGGAACGGTCCACGCGGCGCCGGGCTGCGCGTCGATGTAGCGGACCTCCAGATGACCCGACGCGCGCACCGGCGGGAACAGCGTGGTCAGGTGATAGTCCAGATCGTCGGCGTCGGGGCGGCGGCCGATCTCGTCGTCCAGCGCGCCGGACAGCCAGTCGGCGAACGTCGCGCCGGGCGGCGCGGACCATCCACAGTCGTGACCGTCACCGGGCGCTGCGGCGTCGTCGTCCGCTCGACGGACGCACAGCAGCGGCACGTCCAGCGCCCATCGGCCATACGCGGCCACGGGGTCGGTCCAGTCCAGCACCGGCGGGCGGGTTCGCGCGGTGTCCAGGCGCAGCCAGGCACGCATCCGCTGGGACGCCCACGCTCCGGGCGGCGCGCCGCGCAGGACCGGGGAACAAGCGAACGCGGCGACGAGGGCGGGACCGATCGCGTACAGCGCGGTCCAGCGCGCGGTGACCTCTGCCCGGTCGGCCCCCGCGTCGACGCTGACCTGGGTGGCGGCGGTATTGCACATCATCAGCTTGCCGAACGGCCCGATGCCGCCGAAGGCTCGCTCCATCGCGCGGTAGCGCGGCAGCCGCAGCAGTCGTTTCGGGCGGCGGTCCGCGTCGGCGGCGAGGGAAACGGGGCGGATGGAGCGCGACGCGAGAAGTTCCCGCAACAGGCGGGCATCCTCGTGCAGCCGGTCGCACAGCTGCACGGCGGTGCCGTAGGGGGCACTGGAGAGTTCGATCTGACCACCGGGCTCGAGAGTGACCCGGCTGCCCCCCGGCAGAGCGAGCGCCGGTGAATCAGGGGCGATGGACCGTGGTGCGTAGGGTCCGAGGGCATCCGCCAGGGCAGGCAGCTGCGGACGCGGAGCGGCCGAGCGGCCGGACGCCGAACACTCACCCTGCACCGTGAGCCACTCGAGTTCGGCACCGATCAGAGCGGGTGGTCCCAGCTTGAAGCAGACGCCGCCGATGTACGCCTCCGCCGCCGCGCGGGAGGACAAATCCCGCTGCTCGCCGGCACAACTGGCCGACTGAGGACTCTCGAGCGTGATCGCCATGCCAACCTCCACTGGGGCGTCCCGGGTGTAGTCCGCTGCTCTTCGGTTATCGCCATGGACCCCGAGTCGTCTTGCACTGCGGGACCGACTTTCGCTCGGCGATCCATCCAGCGTAGCCATCCAGACCGACAGGAAACCGACAGGCAGCCGAACAATCCACGCGTTAAGGTCGGCTGCATGCTGGATGACGATCGCGTACGAGCCGATACTCCAGGATGCGTGTCCGAGTCCGGACCGGGTCCCGTTTTTCTCGACAGCGCCGGGTCCTCGCTGCCGCCGCGGGTCGTCACCGACACCGTCATCGCGCATCTGCGGCGCGAAGCGCAGATCGGCGGCTACCGCGCCGCGAACGAGCGGCTCGACGACCTCGCCGACGTCAAGACCGCGATCGCCGCGCTGATCGGCGCCGAGCCGGAGAGCATCGCGCTCAGCGACAGCGCCACCCGCTCCTGGGGGGATTTCTTCTACTCGGTTCCGCTGTCCCCAGGCGACCGCATCCTGATCTCCCAGGCCGACTACGCCAGCAACGCCATCGCCGCACTGCAGCGCGCCCGCGCCACCGGGGCGAGCGTGGAGACAATCCCCAGCGACAGCAGCGGGCAGCTCGATCTCGACGCGCTGGCCGCGCTGGTCGACGAACGCGTCAAGCTGGTCTCGGTCCTGCACGTGCCGACCAACGGCGGCTTGGTGAACCCGGCCGCCGAGGCGACCCGGATCGCGCACTCGGTCGGCGCGCTGGTGCTGCTCGACGCCTGCCAGTCCGTCGGACAACTGCCCCTGGACGTGGCCGAACTCGACGTCGACGCCCTGTCGGCCACCGGCCGGAAGTGGCTGCGCGGCCCACGCGGCACCGGGTTCCTGTATCTGCGACCGGAACTGGCACGGTCCATGGAACCCGAGCGGCTCGACCTGCACAGCGCGGAATGGACCAGCCCGAAAGACTACCGGCCGGCGCCGGACGCCGGCCGCTTCGAGTTCTGGGAATGTGACGTCGCGGGACGACTCGGCCTTGGCGCCGCGGTGCGATATCTGCTCGACCTCGGTCCGGAGGACGTCTACGCGGCGATCGCCGCCCGCGCCGAACACCTGCGCAAGGCGCTGCCCGAGATTCCCGGTGTCACGGTACGCGACCTCGGCATCCGGCACAGTGGCATCGTGTCGTTCACCGTCGACGGCGTGGACTCCGTCCAGGTGCGTGACCGGCTGCTGGCGCAGGACATCACGGTCACCGTCAGCCACTCGAGCTCCACCCTGCTCGACATGACCAGCCGCGGCCTCGCGTCGGTCGTGCGCGCCTCACCACACTGCTTCGTCGGCTTCGACGAACTCGACCGCTTCGTCGCCGCGGTGGCCGCGCTCTAGGCCCACACCCGGCCCCACCCTGACCTGCGCCTCAGAAAGGGGGTTAACGCGACGCCGCGATGGCGGGATAGTTGGGGGAGGCCGGATACCGGCCGACGTTTCGTGCTGAGGAGTTGGACGTTGAGCAGGTTCACCGACGAGATGTACGCCACGGCGCAGAGCTCCGAACGCGGGCTGGTGACCGGCGAGCCGGCGGCTCCGCTGCGGCGCACCTGGCCGGAAATTCATCGAATCGCCCGGCGCATGGCGGGCGGCTTGGCCCAGGCGGGCATCGGGCACGGCGACGCTGTCGGGGTGCTCGCGGGACTGCCCGTCGACATCGCCCCGGTCTGCCAGGCCATCTGGATGCGCGGCGCGTCGATCACCATGCTGCATCAGCCCACCCCGCGCACCGATCTGATGGTCTGGGCCCGCGACACCGAGACCGTGCTGACCATGATCGACGCGCGCGCCGTCGTGCTGGGCGCACCGTTCGAGGCGGCCGAGCCACTGCTGCGCGAACGCGGGATCACCGTGGTCCGCGTCGACCAGCTGCCCGACGGCCCCGACCTCGACCCGGTGCCCACTGACGAGGACGATATCGCCTTGCAGCAGTTGACGTCCGGCTCCACCGGGTCGCCCAAGGCGGTGCGGATCACGCACGCGAACTTCTTCGTCAACGCCTACGCGATGTTCGACCGGGTGAAGTTCCAGCCGGACGACGACGTGATGGTCAGCTGGCTGCCGCTGTTCCATGACATGGGCATGGTCGGATTCCTCAGTGTGCCCATGCAATTCGGTGCCGAAGTGGTGTGCGTGACGCCGGTGGACTTTCTGACCAGACCCCTGCTGTGGGCGGAGTTGATCAGCAAATACCGCGGAACCGTCACCGCCGCACCCAATTTCGCCTACTCACTGCTGGCCCGCCGGCTACGCCAGGCCGATGACGGCGCGTTCGACCTCAGCAGCGTGCGTTACATGTGGAACGGCGCGGAACCGGTCGACCCGGACACCATGGACGCCTTGGCCGCGGCCGGAAAACGCTTCGGGCTCAATCCGATGGCACTCACCCCGGTCTACGGCATGGCCGAGACCACCCTCGCCGTCTCGATCCCCGACCCCGGCCGCGGACAAGTGCTCGACGTGATCGACGCCGATCTGCTCGAGGCGCTGGGCAAGGCGGTGCCGGTGCCGGGCGAGCACGGGCATCCAGCCAATATCCGTCGGCTGCCCACCCTGGGCTACCTGGTCGACCACCTGGAGGGCCGGATCGTCGACAGCGAACGGCAGCCGCTGCCGACCCGGTCGGTAGGCGTCATCGAATTGCGCGGTCCCGCGGTCACCGCCGGCTATGTGACGGTAGACGGATTCCGCTCCGCACTGGACGCCGACGGGTGGCTGGACACCGGCGATATCGGCTACTTCACCGATGAGGGCCTGATCGTGGTGTGCGGCCGGATCAAGGACGTGATCATCATGGGCGGCCGCAACATCTATCCCACCGACATCGAGCGCGCGGCGACCAGCGTGTCCGGCGTCCGGCCCGGCAACGCGGTCGCGGTGCGCTTGGACGCGGGCCAGAAGCGCGAAACCTTTGCCGTGGTAGTGGAGAGCAACAGCTATCAGAACCCCGAGGAGGTCAAACGCATCCAGCACGAGATCGTGCACGCGGTCTTCTCCGAGGTAGGCGCGCGACCACGTACTGTCGCGGTGCTCGGCCCCGGCGCCCTGCCGAAGACCTCGTCCGGTAAATTACGCCGATCCGCGACGGCGATACATCTGCCACGCGGATGATCCACCGCTGAGTTCCGCTCGTGCGTGCAGCCGCCCCGGCGCGACTTCCGTTGTGCGCGAGGGTAATCAGCCGGCTTCGAACAAGAACCGGATGCCACCGGGCGGTCGGCGCCGCCCGTGCGGCTCAGTGCACTTGGTTCTGCGCGGTCTCCAGGCCGACACGCAGCAGCAGTTCCACCGCGTCGGCGGCCTGCTCGACGATCACCGGCACCTCTTTGCGCTCGGGCGCCGAGAACGGTTTGAGCACATAATCGGCCGGGTCCTGCCGACCCGGCGGGCGGCCGATGCCGATCCGGGTGCGCAGATAGTCCTTGGTGGTCAGGGCGCTGGAGACGGAGCGGAGGCCATTGTGGCCGCCCTCACCGCCGCCGCGCTTGAGCCGGATCGCGCCGAACGGCAGATCGAGTTCGTCGTGCACGACGATCACCTCGGTCGGCGGCACGGAGAAGAACCTGGCCAGCGCGGCCACCGGCCGACCGGACAGGTTCATGAACGATCGCGGCTTGACGATCAGCACCTGGCGGCCATCCAGCCGCGCTTGCAGCAGGTCGGCGCCGGACTTCTTGTGCACACCGAAGCGACCGCCGACGCGCTGGGCGAGGACCTCGGCGACCAGGAAACCGACGTTGTGCCGGGTGCGCTCGTACTCAGGGCCTGGGTTACCCAGTCCGACGACGAGCGCGGGCCCCGTGGACGATTCGGCGTTCAGCGCTCTGCTTCCGGCTTATTCGGCGGTCTCGGCCTCGGCCTCGCCCGCGGCAGGCTCGGCGGCCGGGGCGGCGATGATGTTGACGATCAGCAGCTCCGGGTCGGCGGCCAGCGTGACACCGGCGGGCAGCTTCAGCTCGCCCGCGGCGATCTGGGTGCCCGCCTCGATGCCCTCGACGGAGACCTCGATGGCCTCGGGCAGCTTCAGTGCTTCGGCCTCGATCGAGACGGTGGTGGTCTCCTGGGTGACCAGGGTGCCGGGGGCGGCGTCGCCGACCACGGTGACCGCCACATCCGCGGTGACCTTCTCGCCGCGCTTGATGATGAGCAGGTCGGCGTGTTCGATGTAGCGGCGGATCGGGTGCACCACAACGGATTTGGTCAGCGCGAGCTGCTGCTTGCCGTCGATGACGAGGTTCAGCACCGCGTTGGTGCCGTGCTCGCGCAGGATGGCGGCGAAGGCCTGGGCGTTGACCGACAGGTGCTGCGGGTCGGCCTGGTGGCCGTACAGCACGGCCGGGACATTTCCGGCACGTCGGGTGCGGCGGGCAGCACCTTTGCCGAACTCGGTGCGTACAGCGGCTTCGAGAAGGTTGACGTCGGACATGACTGGATCTACTCCTACGGCTCTTCCGGGCGGTCAGCGTTACCCGTCAGGGGTTGCGCACGCCTGACCGGGGTGGTCTATTCGTCGGGGCGAAGACCGAACGAAGGCGGCCGGAAGCCGCGCCGCGTCGATCACGGTGTCGCAAATCTGGTCTGCGGTCACCCTCGCCGAGACAACCCGAACACCATACCCCAGCATGCGGGTGGTCTTTCAATTGGGTGGTTACCGACGCATCGACTCCGGTTCGTGTCGGTCGCGTACGCTGGCGTGGTTGCCGATCGATCGTCTGCGAAAGGTTGTTTTGCGTTGAGCGCCTCCTCTGAGGGTGTTGCCGCGCCCGCGCCCCGCGGGTTGCCCGCCGAGGTCGCCCGGCGGCGCACGTTCGCGGTGATCTCCCATCCGGACGCCGGCAAATCCACGCTCACCGAGGCGCTCGCCCTGCACGCCAGGATGATCTCCGAGGCGGGCGCGATCCACGGCAAGGCCGGGCGCAAGTCCACGGTCTCGGACTGGATGGAGATGGAGAAGGCACGCGGCATCTCGGTCAGCTCGACCGCGCTGCAATTCAACTACCGCGCCCAGCATTCGGATGTGGACAGCGTCATCAACCTGGTCGACACTCCCGGCCACTCCGATTTCTCCGAGGACACCTACCGCGTGCTCACCGCTGTCGACGCAGCGGTGATGCTCATCGATGCGGCCAAGGGCCTGGAGCCGCAGACATTGAAGCTGTTCCAGGTGTGCCGGCACCGTGGCATCCCGGTGATCACGGTGATCAACAAGTGGGATCGGCCGGGGCGCGCACCGCTGGAACTGCTCGACGAGATCTATGAGCGGATCGGCCTCACCCCCACCCCGCTGTTCCTTCCGGTCGGCATCGCGGGCGATTTCCGCGGGCTACTGCGTCGCGGCCCGGACGGTGTGCCGCTCGAATACATCCATTTCACGCGCACCGCCGGCGGCGCGACCATCGCGCCCGAGGAGTCGCTCACCGCGGCGGCCGCCGAGGCCCGCGAAGGCGAGCCGTGGAACACCGCCGCCGAGGAGAGCGAACTGCTCTCGGCCACCGGCCAGGACCACGACCAGGAACTGTTCCTCGCCGGACAGACCTCGCCGGTCATCTACGCGTCCGCGATGTTGAACTTCGGCGTACGCCAACTGCTGGAGACACTGGTCGCGCTCGCGCCGGCCCCTCGCGCGCGCGGCGACGTCGACGGCACACCGCGCGAGACCGGCGACCCGTTCAGCGCGGTGGTGTTCAAGGTCCAGGCAGGCATGGACGCCGCCCACCGCGACCGGCTCGCGTTCATGCGAATAGTGTCCGGCGAGTTCGAGCGCGGCATGGTGGTCACGCACGCGCAGACCGGCCGGCCGTTCGCCACCAAGTACGCGCTGACCGTGTTCGGCCGCGAGCGGGCCACCGTCGACACCGCCTACCCGGGAGATGTGGTCGGCTTGGTCAACGCGACCGCGCTGGCTCCTGGGCACACGCTGTATGTGGACAAAAAGGTGGAGTTCCCGCCGATCCCGTCGTTCGCACCGGAGCATTTCGCGGTGCTGCGCGCGCAGAGCGCGGGCAAATACAAGCAGTTCCGCAAGGCGGTCGACCAGCTCGACTCCGAGGGGGTGGTGCAGGTGCTGCGCAACGACATCCGTGGCGATGCCTCGCCCGTGCTCGCCGCCGTCGGCCCCATGCAGTTCGAGGTGGTCACCGCGCGCATGCTCACCGAGTTCAATGTGGAGACCACAATGGAGCACCTCGGCTACACGCTGGCCCGGCGCACCGACGCCGCGTCGGCGGACGAACTCGGGCGACAGCGTGGGGTGGAAGTCTTCACCCGCTCGGACGGTGCGCTGCTCGCGCTGTTCAGCGACAAGTGGCGGCTGCAATACATCGAGAAGGAACACCCGGCGCTGGTGTTGGAGCCCTTGGTCGCCACCGCCGACTGAGTCAGCCGGCCTCGGACTCGGTCCGCAGCGTCGGGCCGGTGGGTTCGCGCTCGACCGAGGCGATGCCCTCTTCGCGGGCGATCAGACCCCAGCGGCTGGAGGTCAGCCGGAGGCTCGGCAGGTCACTGAGCGAAAGCACCACCTCGTAGGTGCGCTCGTAACCGGTGTGCGAGATCCGCCAGCGTCCGTCGTCGCAGCGGACGTAGCGATCGTTGTAGTACGCCGCACCACGCAGCAGCATGTTGTGGCCCGGAATGAGAACCGTGTCGGCGAGGTACCAGGTGCCGCTGGCGCTGTCGCCGTCGACATCGATCTCCGGGTGGTCACATCGGTGCTCGGTGATCACGTGCGGACCGAGCGTGTTGCGCATGAACGCGATGAATGCCTCACGCGATTCGAACTGGAGATATTCGCTGTAGGTCGCGGTCGCCTCGGGGACCATGGTGTCCGCGAACTCGTCCCATGATTTGGTGTCGAGCGTGCGGAGGAACCGGTACTTCAGCCGGCTGATCGCCGATATGTCGTCCACTTCCCGCTCACCTTCGCGGCCTCGTGCCGATCTCGGATCATCCCGCACCTGCCCGAAGTCGATCGCCTCCGCGTCGACGCGCATCCGCCCCTGCGCGCGCCGTTCTTCGCGGGCCTGCTCACCACCGCCGCGCTCACCGGCGCCCCGCTCACCACCGCCGCGCTCACCACCACCGCGCTCACGGGCGCCCCGCTCACCGCCGCGCTCTGGTCTGCCGGGCTCGGCGCCCTGAGCCGCCGGCTCCGACCGGCCGGGGTCGATCCCCACGCTGCGCTGGTGGCGGCCCGGGCGCGATCCCGGGTCGTCGCGCTCCTGCCCGCCGGAGCCCGTGCCCCGGCCGATACGCACTTGCGCCGCGACGCCAACAGCTGGGTCGCCGCGTTCCTGCCCGCCGGTTCCCTGATCCATACCCTCAACAATCCCACCCCGAGTCGGGAATTGGGAGGGTTGTATCAGATTGCTATCACGGTTGGGGCAACATTCTCGCGAATATCACCGAACGCGTATCACCGGACGCGCTCAGCTTCCGATCGTGAAACAGGTACCGCAGAAATCCTCGCCGAACTCGGTGAGCCGAAGACTCTTGCGGACGATCTTCGGCGCCCGGCCCGCCTTCTTCAGCGCCGCCTCCACCACGGGCTGGACCTCCAGCACCATGTACCGGCTGAGCACCACCGGATCCTCGGAGGTCAGCGTGAGACCGAGACGGTTGAGATTGATCAGATACATCCGGGCCCGGTCCGGGTAGCGCACGCCCGCCTGCTCGGGCACCGAGGTGAGATCACCCTGCACGAGTTCCGAGCCGATGCCCAGGGGACGGTTGGTGCGCACGTCGACCAACGGTTGCGGGCCGTTGATCGCCATGAAGCGCAGAATGCGCGCCTCATCGGGGGCGAGTTCGTCGAGGATGCGGTCGTAGGCGGGGTGCACGTCCTCGGTGAAGTAGACATCGGCGGACATCGCCAGCAGCGAGTCACCGCGACGGCGCAGTTCCTCGGTGGTAGCCGAACGCAGCTGCGCGCCCGCGAGCGCCTGCTGCGCGCCGTTGGACGTCGGGACGTAGCTGACGACCTCCCGCACCGAGCCCTCGTTGACACCGAGAGCACTGCGGGCGATGGAGCGCAACGCGTTTCCGGTCCGCTCGGCGAGATCGGCCGAGGAGTCGCCGTCCAGCGCCGCCTGGGTGATCTCCTTGGTGACCTCGAAGGTGGTGCCCACAGCCCACTGGCTGCCGCGCACGACCGTACCCGCGGCAAGTCCTGCCGCGCGGAACACGCCACGGATCAGCCGCGCTTCGTTGCTGATCTGCCGCTGTTCGACATCCGAACTGCGCTCGACGGAGCGGTAACCGGCCCGGGTCACGTCCCGTCCGGTCCTGTCGTCTGTCACGTCTTCTCCGATATCGCCGGGTGAACGAATCCGCCCACAGAGTACTTCGGGTTGTGCCGCCGGTCATTCGCAGCGCGTCGACTCGGACCGGCGGACCGGCGCGCGGCGCGCAATAAGGTTTCCTTGTCGAACGAGTGCTAGCTTTGGGTGCCGGCGAGGCGGCGATCACCGGCGTATCCGCAGGAGGGTGTCGTGTTAGAGAGCGTATTCGGAATCCACCCCGCGATCCTGCTCGAGTTCGTGACGATACCGCTTTTCACCGGCATTATCGGCTACATCACAAACTGGACCGGTGTGCTCATGCTGTTCCAGCCGGTCGCCTTCCACGGCGTCCGAGTTCCTGGTTTGCGCGCCCTGTACCCATTCCTGCCCAAGCGTATTCAAGTTCTTCCGCTGCTCAGCTACGACGGCCGCCTCGGCTGGCAGGGCATCGTCCCCTCGCGCGCCGACAAGATGGCCAGCATCGCGGTCGACAAGGGTCTTGCCAAACTCGGCAGCGTCGCCGACTTCTACCGTGAGCTCGAACCGGACAAGCTGGCCGAACATCTCGCGAGCATCGCCGACCGGCAGATCGAGGATATCGTCGAGGAGATCGCGCGGCGCGAGCATCCACAACTCTGGTACAACCTGCCCACGCAGGTACGCGAGGTGGTGCACGAGCGGGTCCGCCAGCAGTTGCCCGATATCCTGCGCGAGCTCACCGAGGAGTTGGGTGCGAATATCGATCAGCTGCTCGACGTGAAGCAGATGGTGATCCGCTACTTCCAGGCCCGGCCGCATCTGCTCAATACCCTCTTCCAGGTGCTCGGCGCCAAGGAACTGCGTTTCATGCAGAACTTCGGTTTCTACTTCGGCGCGCCGATGGGCGCTGTACTGGTCGCCATCCTGCATCTGACCGGATGGTCTCCCCTGGTCGTGCTCCCGATCGGCGGCGTGGTCATCGGCTGGGTGGTCAACTGGATCGGCATCAATATGATCTTCGCGCCCGCATATCCGAAGTGGTGGTGCCCCTGGCGGCAGGGCCTGCTGATCAAACGCAAGTCCGAAATCTCCGACGGCTATGCGGAATTGGTTTCCAGCCAGGTGATCACGGTGGCGAATATCGGTGACGAGTTGCTCAACGGTCCGCGCTCGGACCGCACCATGCAGATGCTCGAGGACACGCTGCGTCCCGCTGCCGACCGCGCGCTGGGACTCGCACGTCCCGCGGTCAAGTTCGTGCTCGGCAGTCGCGAATACAACTCGCTGCAGGCGACGTTGACCACCGAGGCGATCGCCATCGCGCCGATCGCGTTCGCCGACCCCGAGTTCAACGTTCGCCAGGGCAGGCAGATCAACGAGTACATCGCCAAGCAGATGTCGGCGCTGTCGCCGCCGGACTTCGTCGACATGCTGCGCGCCGCGATCAAACAGGATGAATGGTTGCTTTTCGTCCACGGCGGTGTGCTCGGCCTGTTCGCCGGATACGCTCATATCCTGATCTTCGGAACGGGAGTGGCGACATCATGGCTGTAGCGGGTCAGGACGACGGCGGTCTCGAGCCTGTCGAGCACCGCGATGCGACGCAGGCGAATGCCGAACCATTGCGGGAGATCGCCCGGCGGCCCGCCTCGGACATCACTCTTGCCGACGAAGCAGCCGGACCGGTAACGGTTTCCGTGGCCACGGCGCGGGCTGCCACCGGCGTCGCCAGGGTCGCGTGGAGCGCCGTCACGAGCGTGACCGCCTGGGGTCTCGGCACCGCGGTCGGTGTCACCTCGACTGTGGTGCGGCGCAGCATCCAAGGCGTACCGGCCCGAGAAGTGTTCGCCGAGGCCGAATCCGAGGTCCGCGCGGCGATGCGCAGGGCGCTCGGCATCCCCGCAGTCGCCCAACCACCCACCGGGAAGGACGTCCCTACGCTGCGCGAGCAGGGAGCCGCGCTGCTGCGGTTGTCGGCCGGCGCCGCCCACGGCGAGGACGACAATCACCCGGCCTTCCCGGGCATGCTGGCCGAGCTCACCCCGGACGAGGCCCGCATCCTGCGCTTCCTGCATCTGGACGGGCCGCAGCCCTCGATCGACATCCGCACCGGACGGCCACGCGCGCTCGGCGCGGAACGTGTCGGCTCGATGCTCACGCTGATCGGCGAGCATGCCGGCCTGCGCTTCCCGAACCGGATTCGGCAGTACCTGACCAACCTGTGCCGACTCGGTTTGGTCGAGCACACGCTCGAGCCGGTCGGCAACCCGAACCGCTACCAGGTGCTGGAGGCGCAGTCAGCGGTGCGAGAGAAGCTGAAGCGGTCCGGATTCGGTACCAAGGTGATCTACCGCAGCCTCGCGCTCACCGACTTCGGCGCCGACTTCGTGCGCACCTGCCTACCGGTGGTCGTGGCGGACGGGCGCGCCGCCGGGGATTAGATCCACCACCCCGCATCGCCGGCTCGGCCACCCGCTCGAGTTCCGCACGGTCGGCGCCGCCGTTACCGTGCCGACGTAGCGGGCCCGCGCGCGTCCAGATGGTCCGGCAGGATGCCCGTTTCGATATCGCCCTGGACACGGGCGGCGAACCTCTCGGCGAGCACACGTGTGCCGAATCCGCCGTGACGCGCGATGGGTCACCGGACAGTGGATCGATGCCATCGGCGCAGGGCGCGGTGCCGATGCCCGGCACCGCTCGGTCCGGTGCGGGATTCGGACCGACTTCGTGCGGCTGCGCCCATTAGGCTTGAGCACTGTGCTGTCCGTTGTGCCGAGTCCCGTCACCGTGCGCGCGCCGTCGAAGGTGAACCTCCACCTAGGCGTCGGCGACCTGCGCGCCGACGGCTATCACGACCTGACCACGGTGTTCCAGGCGCTGTCGCTGAGCGACGATCTGCAGATCGCGCCCGCGGCTTCGCTGGCAGTTCGGGTCACCGGAGAGGGCGCCGCGGAGGTGCCGACCGATCGGACGAACCTGGTGTGGAAGGCCGCCGTACGGCTCGCACACCTCGGTGGCCGCGCTCCCCTGGTGGAAATCGCGATCAGCAAAGGCATTCCGGTGGCGGGCGGCATGGCGGGCGGCAGCGCGGATGCCGCCGCGGCGCTGGTCGGCCTGAACGAGCTGTGGGATCTGGGTCTGTCCAGGGACGAGCTCGCCGCGGTGGCCGCCGAACTCGGCAGCGACGTCCCCTTCGCGCTGCACGGCGGCACCGCGCTGGGTACCGGCCGCGGGGAACGCCTGCTTCCGGTGCTGTCGCGCAACACATTTCACTGGGTGCTCGCCTTCGCGAAGGGCGGTCTGTCCACCCCGGCCGTCTTCGCCGAACTCGACCGGCTGCGCGAGCACGGAAAACCCCCTCGCATCGGAGACCCGCAACGGCTGATGCAGGCGCTGGCGTCCGGCGACCCGCACCAGCTCGCTCCCCTGCTCGGCAACGATTTGCAGGCGGCGGCGCTGTCGCTGAAGCCGGAACTGCGCCGCACGCTGCGCGCCGGGGTGAGCGCGGGCGCGCTGGCCGGGCTGGTGTCCGGCTCCGGCCCCACCTGCGCGTTCGTCTGTGAGAGTGCGGAATCCGCGATATCGGTGGCGGCCGAACTCGCGGGCGCGGGCGTGTGCCGCAGCGTGCGGACCGCCAGCGGCCCGGCGCCCGGTGCGCGCGTCGTCAGCGGCGACACGTCCGGGAAGCACTGACATCGTCCGGCGCTGCCCGAGCACGGTCGGTCAGGAGACGACCTCGACCAGCCGATCAATTCGGTCGACATCGCGCCCGCAGCAGTAGAGCATCACCTCGTCGGCGCCAAGATCTTCGAATTGTGCTACGGCCATGCGGATTTCGCCCGCCGTGAGCAGCATTCCGGCAACCATGGACTCGGCGCGTCCGGTGAATCGGCGGTAGGCGCCCATCGCGCTGCCCGCCTCGTCGATGACATCCCGCGGACCGAGCGCCACGTTGACGTGGGCAGGCCGAGGCCGACGGGCATGGGGTCCGCTGAGGGAGCGCAATGGGAACGGTGCCGCCTGCCGGATACCCCGAGGCGGGGTGGGGCTCCCATTCCGGGGCTGTAGTTCTGGGGAGCGCCGGATCGGTTCCTTGGCACGAACGCACGGCACGAACGTTGTTCGTGCCGAGAGTGAATTTGAACGAACAACGTTCGTCCCGCAAGCGCCCGCTCGGCGGGCCGACAGCCCGTCCGCGCCCGGTCGGTACGCTGGCTCGGGGCGATCATCGGCCCGTCGCGCACGACACGGAAGGATCCATGTCCAACCTGATCAATCTCGAACAGGTCCACAAGAGCTTCGGGATCAAACCGTTGCTGGACAACGTGTCGCTCGGCGTGCACGCGGGCGAACGAATCGGGGTCGTCGGCCTCAACGGAGGCGGCAAGACCACTCTGCTCGAGGTGCTCACCGGCATCGAGGAACCCGATAGCGGCCGGGTCAGCAGGCTCGGCGGCTTGCGGCTGGCGGTGGTAACGCAGCGCGGCACGCTACCCGAGGGCGCGACCGTGGGATCGGTGGTCCTGGCCGGTCTCGCCGATGACGCGATGACCGATCAGGTCGCCGAACACGAATGGGCCGCCAACCCGCGCATCCGCTCGGTGATGGAAGGCATCGGCATCGCCGGTCTCGGCATGGACACCGTCGTCGACAACCTTTCCGGTGGCGAGCGGCGCCGAGTCGCGCTCGCCGCCGCTCTGGTGCGCGAGCTCGACCTGCTGGTACTGGACGAGCCGACCAACCACCTCGATGTGGAGGGCGTGCAGTGGCTGGCCGAGCACTTGCTCAGCCGCCGCAGCGCACTGGTCGTGGTGACCCACGACCGCTGGTTCCTCGACACCGTCGCCACCAACACCTGGGAGGTGGTCGGCGGCAAGGTCGAAAGCTACGAGGGCGGTTACGGCGACTGGATCTTCGCCCGCGCCGAGCGCGCCCGCCAAGCGGACGCGTCCGAGGCGCGGCGGCGCAACCTGGCCCGCAAGGAGCTGGCCTGGTTGCGGCGCGGCCCGCAGGCCCGCACCTCCAAGCCGCGCTACCGGGTCGAGGCCGCGGAAGCCTTGATCGCGGACGTGCCGCCGCCGCGCGACAGCGTCTCGCTGGCCGCGTTCGCGCGCAAGCGCCTCGGGCGCGTCGTCATCGAACTCGAGGACGCCACCCTCACGACCCCGGACGGCAGGGAATTGGTGCGCGATCTGACCTGGCGGCTGGCGCCGGGCGAACGCGTCGGGCTGGTGGGCGTCAACGGTTCGGGCAAGACGACGCTGCTGCGCGCGTTGGCCGCGGACACCGGCCCGAATGGCCCGATGCCGACCACGGGCAAGCGAATCCAGGGCCAGACCGTGCAGATCGGCTGGCTGCGCCAGGAACTCGACGACCTGCCGACCGACCTGCGCGTGCTGGAGGCGGTGCAGCAGGTCGCGCAGCGCATCATGCTCGGCGACAAGGAGATCTCGGCGGGGCAACTCGCCGAGCGGCTCGGCTTCACCCCCGCCCGCCAGCGCACGCCGGTCGGCGACCTGTCCGGCGGCGAGCGCCGCCGCCTGCAGCTGACCCGCATCCTGATGTCCGAGCCGAACGTGCTGCTGCTCGACGAGCCGACCAACGACCTGGACATCGACACCCTGCAACAGCTGGAGGATCTGCTCGACAACTGGGCGGGCACGCTGGTGGTGATCAGCCACGACCGCTACCTCATCGAGCGCATCTGCGACTCCACCTGGGCGCTGTTCGGCGACGGCAAGCTCACCAACCTGCCCGGCGGCATCGAGGAGTACCTGGCCAAGCGCGCGGCACCGGCCGCGGACCGAACCCGCGCCCCAGCGCCCGAGGCCAAGCCCGTCGACGCGCCGGCCACCGATTCCGCGGCCTACCGCGCGGCCCGCAAAGAGCTGACCCGTCTGGAACGCGCTATCGACAAACTGTCCGACCGCGAGCAGCGTCTGCACGCCGCCCTGGCCGACGCCGCCACCGAGCCGGACAAGCTGGTGACCCTCGGCACCGAACTCAAACAGGTACTCGTGGAAAAGGAGTCCGCCGAGGAACGCTGGCTGGAGCTGGCCGAGGGCGTGTAAGTCGCGGGACTACCGCTGCAACCGGCCATCGGCCGGGAGCAAACGACGGGAGCTGGAAACCCGCGACCTCGCCGACGGCGACCGCCCGGCCGGGCCGCGCGCCTCGGCAGCAATCCCGTTCCCGTCCAACGTTTCCCGGTTGGCAGCTGCGGCCGCGGTCAGCCGAAGCATCTCCCGCATCGACTTGCGCTCTACTGCCAAAGCGCATCGGAGACGAACGGGGTGCTCGGCCATCCCGCCAACACGCCACGGCCGCGCCCTGTCTCGGGCAACACTCGGCACACGCACGGCGCGCGAGGAGCAGCGGCCTCACACATCGTTTGCACGGTATACCCTTGGGGGGTATCGTACCAAGAGTCGGGGTACCCCCGGGATGTATGACCATCATGGAGCGAAGGAGTCGGACATGCCCACTACCACCTACCGCGTCACCGGGATGACCTGCGGGCACTGCGTCAGCTCCGTCAAGACCGAGATCGCCAAGATCGATGGTGTGACCAGCGTCGATGTCGATCTCGACAGCGGCGCGGTCCGGGTCGACAGCGCCGCGCCGATCGCTGCGGCCGATATCGTCGCCGCTGTCGACGAGGCAGGCTACGAAGTCGCCGTCTGAGGAGCCACTGTCGAAGCCGGGCGCTACGACTGGGCCGCGAGACGCACGAAGGCCGCGGTGTCGAGGGTCTCTCCGCGTGCTGTGGGCGAAATACCGGCGGCGAGCAGTCGGCGCTCGGCTTCGGCGGGCGAGCCCGCCCAGGTGGCGAGCGCGGCCCGGAGGGTCTTGCGGCGCTGCGCGAACGCGGCGTCGATGACATCGAAGACCCGGCGACGGTGCTGATCGTCCATCGGCCACGGCGGTTGGGCGAAACGCTCGATCCGGACCAGGCCCGACTCGACGCGCGGAACCGGCCAGAACACCTGGGTGCCGACCGCGCCCGCACGCCGGACCGTACCGAAGAAGCCGGCCTTCACACTGGGCACGCCATAGGTGCGATTGCCCGGGTCGGCGGCGAGCCGATCGGCGACCTCCGCCTGCACCATCACCAAAGCCACGGTGATGCTCGGCAATTCGGCGAGCAGATGCAGCAACACCGGCACCGCCACGTTGTACGGCAGGTTGGCCACCAGCGCGGTCGGCTCGGCGGGCAGATCCGCGGCGGTCACGCGCAATGCGTCCGCCTCGACCACCCGCAGTCGCGCCGCCAGGTCCGGCGCCCGATCCGCGACCGTGACCGGAAGATGCCGCGCGAGCGCCGCATCGATCTCGACGGCGACCACCGAATCCACCACATCCAGCAACGCGAGGGTCAGCGAACCGAGACCCGGTCCGACCTCGAGCACCACGTCCGCGCATCCCACGCCCGCGGCCGCGACGATCCGCCGCACCGTGTTCGCGTCGTGGACGAAGTTCTGCCCGAGTTGCTTGGTCGGCCGAATCCCGAACCGTTCGGCCAGCACGCGCACCTCGGCGGGACCGAGCAGCGCGGCACTTCCGCGAGCGGCCATCTCAGGTTCGGACACCTCCAGAATCTATCAACCGAACCGGTGCACGACGCGGCCTCTCCCGCTCACCACGAACTCGGCGCGCATAAGCAAGAGCAACGCGAAGCCACACCGACCGCTGGACAGCAAGGCGTCAGCCGATGCCGAGCCTGCCGGTACAGGCGGGCCAGGCACCCCACCCCTGCCGTTGCCGGGTGATCTCGGCGACGGCGATCTGCTCTTCCCTGGTCGCCAGATCGGCGCGCGGCGCATACCGCAAACCGCCCTGCCGCTCCCACGTGCTCTGGTCGAACTGCACGCCGCCGAAGTAGCCGTTGCCGGTGTTGATCGACCAGTTGCCGGTCGACTCACAGCGGGCCAGCGCGTCCCAGATCGCACCGTCGCGCACCGGTGGCACCTCGGTGCCGGGCTTGGCGCCCTTGCGGACGGTCTTCGGCTGTGCGGTCACCATCACCGTCGAACCGATCGCCCTGCGGTCGACTTCCTGACCGTTGACCATGGTGACCGCGAACGTGACGCTCTGGACGCCCGGTGCGCCGGCCGACTCCACCACGGTGCGGCTCATGTTCCAGGTCGGGTCTTCGATGACCTGCTCCGCCGGATCCAATGGCAGCGTCTCGGTGTGCTGCTCGATCCGCTTGCGCGTCACCGTGATTCGCAGACCATTGGTCAGCGGCGTCGACGCGGCGGGTTCGACGGAGTCCTGCTCGATCAGCGGGATGCCGGCCAGGCCGAGGAACTCGCCGACCGTGGGGGCGGCCAGACGCACGTCCACCGGCTTACCGATGCCATCGAGCAGCGAGACGGTGCGCGCCGTCGCGATCCGCAACGACGCGCCCAGCAGCGGCAATCGCTCCTCGCGCGCCGGCGAGACGTACACGTCCTTCGGGATCTTCAGCTGCTCGAGCGCCTCCCCGGCGGTGACGCCGGTGGTCCACACCTTCTGCGTCGACCCGTCGACCGACAGGTCGACTTCACGTGCCCGGTTGAGCGTGATGGTCCCGCCGTTGCCGATGTGCGCGGCCAGCGCGGGAGCCACCCTGTCCCGGTCGGTGACGACGAAGCCCGCGGCCTTCAAGACCCCGCGCACGTCGCGCGACATGGTGGTCTGGAAAAGCTGCTCGCCGTCCACGACGACGGTCACCGTCTTGCGGTTCACGATCGCCAGGCCCGCACCGACGATCAGGGTCAGCAGCAGCGTCGCCACCGCGAAGTACAGCAGCGGGGACCGCGTCTGATTGATCCGCGTAAAGGCTGACATGATCACAGCACGATAACGAGCCCACCATCACCCGGCAACCGCAAGCTCTGGAACAGCGGCTTTTCAATATCACAATCAGATATCGACATTGCAGGTAATTCACAAAACGAAATACTAAACGTGAGATAGGACACAAATTTGAAATCGCGAGCCGGGCAGCCGGATATACGGTCGGCCGGGCTCCCGGTTCTGCACGCCTCAGATTCCGTAGACGCGACGCGCGTTGGCGGTGGTGATTTTCGCCAATTCCGCGGGATCCTGCCCGCGTAACGCGGCCAGCGCTCGCACCGTGTACGGCAGGCAATACGGTTCGTTGGGCGCGCCACGGAACGGATGCGGGGTCAGATACGGCGCGTCCGTCTCGACCAGGATCTGCTCGTCGGGCACGACTGCGGCCGCCTCGCGCAGCTCATGCGCGTTCTTGAAACTCACCGTCCCGGAAAAACTCAGGATGTATCCCTCGGCGACGCAGGACAGCGCCATATTCGTGTCCGAGGAAAAGCAGTGGAAGATCACGGTGTCCGGCGCGCCCTCGTCCAGCAACACCGTCAGCAGGTCGTGGTCGGCCTCGCGATTGTGGATCATCAGCGGCTTGCCGACCCGTTTGGCCAGGTCGATATGCCAGCGGAAACCCTCGACCTGGGTCTCGATATCGGCGCAGCCGTCCAGCTTGCCCGGCCAGTAATAGTCCAGGCCGGTCTCGCCGACCGCGACCACGCGCGGGTCCGCCGCCAGGCGCTCCAACTCGGCCTTCGCCTCGTCATCGAGGGTGTTCGCCCTGGTCGGATGCAGTGCGACGGCGGCGAACACGCGATCGTCCCAGTGCGCGGCGCGGACCGCCCACCGCGCGGCGGCCAGGTCGTCGGCCACGGTGACCACCTGACCGACACCGACCGACGCGGCCCGGTCCACGATCGCCGCGGTGGAAGTCGCGTCGGACGCGCCGCAGGCGTCCAGATGGGTGTGCGCGTCCACGATCGGCGCGAGCGGCTGCGGCAGCTCCGGCGCGGGACGGGCGGCGCTCATCGCCGCCCCTCGCCGCGCAGCGCGGGCGCGACGACCCCACGATCGACGGGGACATTCACGCGAGCGAAGAAATGCACGCGCATTACAGTAGACACACCATGAGCGAAGCTGACCGCCCCGCCTTCTACATCACCACGGCCATCGCCTATCCGAACGGCGCGCCGCACATCGGACACGCGTACGAGTACATCTCGGCCGACGCCATCGCGCGGTTCAAACGGCTCGACGGATACGACGTGTTCTTCATGACCGGCACCGACGAACACGGCCAGAAGATGCAGCAGGCCGCGGCCGCCGAGGGCATCCCGGTGGAGGAGCTCGCCGCGCGCAACTCCGACGTGTTCGAGGCGCTGGACAAGACGCTGGAGATCTCCTTCGACCGGTTCATCCGCACCACCGATGCCGACCACCAGGTGGCCAGCGTCGCGATCTGGGAGCGGATGCTCGCCAACGGCGACATCTACCTGGGCAATTACTCGGGCTGGTACTCGGTGCGCGATGAGGCGTTCTACACCGACGAGGAGACCACGGTGCTGGCCGACGGCACACGCGTCTCCACCGAGTCCAATACCCCGGTCACCTGGACCGAGGAGTCGAACTACTTCTTCCGGCTCTCGGCCTATCAGGACAAGCTGCTCGCACTGTATGACGAGCATCCGGAATTCATCGCGCCGGTAACCCGTCGCAACGAGATCGTCAGCTACGTCAAGGCGGGCCTGAAAGATCTGTCCATCTCGCGCACCACCTTCGACTGGGGCGTGCCGGTACCCGGCCACCCGGATCACGTCATGTACGTGTGGGTGGACGCGCTGACCAACTACATCACCGGCGTCGGCTTCCCGGACACCGACGCCGCCGCGTTCGGCAAGTTCTGGCCCGCCGACGTGCACATCATCGGCAAGGACATCACCCGGTTCCACACGGTGTACTGGCCCGCGTTCCTGATGTCGGCCGGCGTGGAGCTGCCCAGCCGCGTGTTCGTGCACGGGTTCCTTTACAACAAGGGCGAGAAGATGTCCAAGTCGGTCGGCAATGTGGTCGACCCGCTCGAGTTGGTCGAGAACTACGGCGTGGACGCGGTGCGCTTCTTCCTGCTGCGTGAGATCTCCTACGGTCAGGACGGCAGCTACAGCCACGAGGCGATCGTCGGCCGGATCAACAGCGACCTGGCCAACGAGTTCGGCAACCTGGTGCAACGCAGCACCAAGCTGGTCGCGCGCGACTGCGGCGCAGTGGTGCCGACGCCCGGCGAGTTCACCGCGGACGATCGCGCCCTGCTCGGTCTGGCCGGCGGCCTGCTGGAGCGTTGCCGCGCCGAATTCGACGCGCAGCAGATGCATCTCGCACTGGAGGCGATCTGGCTGACACTCGGCGAGACGAACAAGTACTTCTCCGCGCAGGCGCCATGGGCGCTGGCGAAATCCGGTACGCCGCAGGACCTCGCCCGCGAGGCGACGGTGCTGTACGTGACACTGGAGGTGCTGCGGATCGTGGCGATCCTGGTGCAGCCGGTGATGCCGGGTTCAGCGGGACGCATCCTCGATCAACTGGGCCAGCAGAACCGGTCCTTCGCCGACATCGCTACCCCGATCGAACCCGGGCTGGCGCTGCCCGCACCGGAACCGGTATTCCCCAAGTACCTCGAGCCGAAGGCTTGAGGCGACCGTGGTGCGCGCCGCAACATCAAGGCGCGCAACCACTTTCGTGCTGACCGTCGGCGGCCCGCGCACTCCTGGATCCACCTGCCTTCCCGCAGTGGAATACGTTGTCGGATAATGAAACACCGGTTCGCGGCCGTGCAGCGGCCCGGACCGTGTGCGATCGGTACGTCGATGTCGGCGTTCGGATCGGTTCCGGCACAGAGAGGGCAGTCATGCGCCACCAGCATGCGACGACATCCGTTCAACGGTCCGGTTTCGCCGAGCGTCATCGCGCCGCGCGCGAAGCCGTGCTCACGTCGCAGCGCGGCAGACTGGTCGAAGCCATGGTGGGGTGTGTGGACAGCAAGGGCTATCCAGCGACGACACTCACCGATCTCGTTGCCCGAGCACGGGTTTCACGCACCACCTTCTACGACCATTTCGCCAACAAAGAGGAGTGCTTCGTCGAGGCGGTGCACACGGGTGTCGACATCGTGGCGTCGCGGATCGCGGAGGAACTCGCGCAGTTGCCGCCGGACTCCGATGCGTACGCGAAAATCGAATCCATCGTCGTCACGTTCTGCCGGACCATCGCCACCGAGCCGGATTTCGCGCGACTGGTGCTGGTGGAGTCGTTCCGCGTGAACCAAGCGGCTGTCGGCTACCGCGACCTGGCCGTCGATCGCTTCGCCCAGCTGTATCGACTGTTCTACGACGAGGCGCGCGCAGCGGACCCGATGCTGCCGGAGGTCTCCGACGAGCTGATCGCCCTGATCCCGGACGCGATCGGCGAACGGACCCGTCGCGTCATCGTCGCCGACGGACCCGCCCGGGTACCCGACCTGGCGCCGCTGTTCGTCCGGTTCGTCATGACGACGCTGGGTCTACCCGTTCCGGCCTGACCCCCACCCTCCTTTCCAGCGATCCGCCGTCGAAGCGGCCGCAGGTGATACGGGCGACGCGCGGGGATGCTTCGGCCCGACCGCATCCGACCACGCAGGTCGTGCGGCCGCGCCAGCCACGACGGGGCGCGTCTTCTTTGCGGGTGCCGAAGCGATCCATCAGCGCTGCGGTATCGGCTTTGGGGCGGCCATTCCCGGGAACCAGCGGTGACCGGGAGCCCTGGTGCGTCTGCATCAGTCGTGCCGGACGTTTACGAACCGCGTCGAGCCGTGAGGACCGCGTCGTAGAGCTCCCGGCGGGAAACGGCGTGCGCGGCGGCGATGTCGGCGCAGGCATCCTTGAGACGGATGCCGGTGGCGGTGAGGCTTTCGACCGCGTCGACCAGGTCGGTGGGATCGGCGGAAGGCGGCGCAGCGCCCGCCAGGACCACGGTGATCTCGCCGCGCGCGCCCTCGACCGCCCAGGCGGCGACCTCGGTGAGGGTGCCGCGGACCACTTCCTCATAGGTCTTGGTCAGCTCCCGGCACACGGCCACGCGGCGATCCGGTCCGAGAATCTCGACCGCGTCGGCCAGGCAGTCGGCGAGCCGGTGCGGCGCTTCGAAGAAGACGCAGGCACGCGGCTCGGCGGCCAAGGTGCGCAACCATTCCCGGCGCTGACCGGATTTGCGCGGTGCGAACCCGTCGAAGCAGAACCGCTCCACCGGCAAGGCCGACAGGGCCAGTGCCGTGGTCACCGCGGACGGACCGGGCAGACAGGTCACGGGCAGTTCGCGCTCGACGCAGGCGGCGACCATCCGATAGCCGGGGTCACTGACCGACGGCATGCCGGCGTCGGTTACCAGCAGCACCGTGCGCCCGGCGACGATCTCGTCGAGCAGCATCGGGATTCGCGCCGTCTCCACGTGGTCGTAGAAGCTGACCACCCGGCCGGTGATCTCGACATCGAGCGCTTTGGCCAGCGACCTGGTGCGGCGGGTGTCTTCGGCGGCGACGATATCGGCCGTAGCCAGAGCCTCGCGCAGGCGCTGGGAGGCGTCGCCGATATCGCCCATCGGTGTCGCCGCGAGGACCAGCCTGCCCGCCGTCGCCACGTCTGCCCCGCCTCTCCGGGCCGCAAAGCCGCACAAGTCGACGACGCAGGATTCGCGTTCAGGCCCTGCGTCGGGTATCGCTCGAGGTCCCGGGTGCCCGGCGAGCTACCCATGCTCTCACGAAACCCAGCTGGTTGCGTATTCCGGCACCCGACGCAAGACCTGCACATAACTCTCGAGCCACCCGACTGGCACGGCCTGAATACTCGCAGAGGCGGCACCGCATACGATCGGGGGCGTGACCCAGGTGACCGACCAGCGCGCGACCGCACGGTTCGGGGCGGCGCCCTCCTGGTCGAGTCCGGCGCCGCTGCGTCCGGCGCCCGACTTCGGGCCGAACGACCGGCTGCGGGGGTGGCTGGTGACGGCTTTCCTTACCGCGATCGCCGCGGTGACGCGGTTCACGATGCTCAACTATCCGACCGACGCGGGCACCCCGGTATTCGACGAGAAGCACTACGCCCCGCAAGCCTGGCAGATGCTCACTGGCGGCTGGGTGGAGGACGACCCGGGCTACGGGCTGGTCGTGCACCCGCCGGTCGGCAAGCAGTTCATCGCGATCGGCGAGGCGATGTTCGGCTACACCGGCTGGGGCTGGCGCTTCAGCGCCGCGGTCGCCGGAACCGTGCTGGTGCTGCTGGTGATCCGGATCGTGCGCCGGATGACGCGCTCCACCCTGATCGGCGCGATCGCGGGCATCCTGCTGATCGCCGACGGGCTCACCTTCGTCTCCTCACGCATCGGCATGCTCGACATCTTCATGGCGTTGTTCGTGACCGCCGCCTTCGGCTGTCTCATCGTCGACCGCGACGAGGTCCGCGCCCGGATCGCCAAAGCCGACGCCGAGCGCCGCATCGGTCTGACGGCCTGGGGGCCACGCCTCGGCGTGCGCTGGTGGCGCTTCGGCGCGGGCGTACTGCTCGGTCTGGCCTGCGGCACCAAATGGTCCGGCATCTATTTCATCGCGGCCTTCGGTCTGCTCAGCGTCTACTTCGATCTCTCGGCCCGGCGGGCCTACCGGGTCCGGCGGCCCTGGCTCGGCGTCGCGGTACGCGATATCGGCCCAGCGCTGTACGCGCTGGTCCTGGTGCCGCTCGGGGTCTATCTGGCCAGCTACTGGGCCTGGTTCGCCAGTGAGACCGGGGTGTACCGGTACATGCCCGGCAACCCGTCGGCTCCGAAGGACCCGATCGGTACCGGCGGATTCTGGTCGCAGGTGGTGCCGGGTGCCGTGCGTTCACTGTGGTATTTCAACGCGAGATCGCTGGAGTTCCACACCGAGCTGACCAACTCGGCGGGCAACCACCACCCGTGGGAGTCCAAGCCCTGGACCTGGCCGATGGGTCTGCGCCCGATGCTGTACTACTACGCCGACGGCACCGTAACCGGCTGTGGTGAAACCCAATGCGTGAAGGCCGTGATGCTGATCGGGACGCCCGCCATCTGGTGGATCGCGCTTCCGGCGCTGGCCTGGATGCTATGGCGCAGCATGGTCCGCCGCGACTGGCGCCATGGCGCGGTGCTGGTCGGTTACGGCGCGGGACTGCTGCCCTGGTTCGCCACGCTCGATCGGCAAATGTATTACTTCTACGCCGTCCCGATGGCTCCGTTCCTCGTGATGGGGGTCGCGCTGGTGCTCGGCGACATCCTCGGCCCGGCGCAACCGAGCCCGATACCGCGCAGCGCCGCCGGAACCTACCTGTCCGCACCGCCGAGCGAGCGGCGCAGTCTCGGCCTGCTGGCGGTGTGCCTGTACCTCGGGCTCGTGATCGCCAACTTCATCTGGCTCTGGCCGATCCTGACCGCGCTGCCGATCACACCGGGCAACTGGCACGACCACCTCTGGCTGCCCAGCTGGCAGTAGTCGTGCCGTGTGCTCGATCGCGTGATTGCTCAGCCTTCCAGGGCCGCACGCACGTATCGCAGGGCTGCGTCGTCGTCCAAACCCAATCTGCGCACCGTCGCGACGTACTCGGTGGCGGCCCGCCCCGCTATGTCCTGCGTCGGGTCGCCCGATGAGGCGATGAACGACCCTTGCCGGCCCCGGGTCTCGACTACGCCGTCGGCCTCCAGTTCGCGGTAGGCACGCGCCACCGTGTTCGGGGCGAGACCGAGCTGGGCGGCCAGCGCTCGGACGGTCGGGATCTTCGTTCCGGCGGTCAGCTCGCCCGATCGCACCTGGGCGACGATGCCGAGGCGCAGCTGTTCATAAGGTGGCACCGCCGACTCGTGCGACACAGTGAAGGTGAACATGGCTTACTCACACGTGGTCTCGCGACAGCGGACAGGATAGGCAGCGGGGTCCGCCTCGGCCGGAACCCAATTCGGAACCGGGGATGCGCAGCACCTCGATGCCCGCGTCCTCCAGTCTGGCGTTGGTCATCTCGTTGCGCTCGTACGCCACCACCACGCCGGGAGCGAGAGCGAGGGTGTTGTTCCCGTCGTCCCATTGCTCGCGTTCGGCAGTGACACCGTCCAGCCCGGTGTCGATCACCCGCAGCTTGCCGATGCCCATCGCGTCGGCGGCCGCGGGCAGGAACGGGTCGGGCCCGCGCATGGTGACCCGGCCGCCCCCATTCCGCCCGCCGTAGTCGTCGTCTTTGTGAATCGTGAACGCGCACAGTGAGTCCCGCACCGCCGGGTACATCACCACGGCGTCGGCGTCGACCATGGTGCACACCGTGTCCAGGTGCATGGTCGCGCGGGTCTGCGCGATCGGCACCACCAGCACGGTGTGGGCGAGGTTGTCGTCGAACAGACTGCGGGCCAGCGCTTCCGCTCCCGCGGGAGAGGTGCGCTCCCCGACGCCCACCGCGACGACGCCCTCGGACAGCAACAGCACATCACCGCCCTCGATCGGAGCAGTGTGCGATTCGTAGGCGCGCCGCACCCCCAGGAAGCGGGGGTGGAAGGCGTAGATGAGATCGGTCAGCGAGGTCTCGCGATGCCGGGCGGGCAGGGCGAGCGAGGTGATCGCGACGCGCGGACCGACCCAGAACGAGGAATCCCTGGTGAACAGCAGATTCGGCAATGGATCGATGACGAAGTCCGCGCCGTGGTGCATGCGGCGGACCAGCGAGGTGGCGTCCGGTCCGAACGGCAATTCGTCGAACGTCATCCCCGCCATCAGGACCTCGGCCAGTTCCCTGGCCGGGACCCCGCGCAGGAAGGCCGCCAGCTCGTCGGCCAGCGCGTGCCCGAGCCTGCGCGCGTCGACCGCGGCCGAGATGCCCTGGATGCGGGCGGCGCCGCTGACCTCGAGCGTCTCGGCGAGCAGGTCCGACAGCAACAACACCTCGGTGCCGCGTTCGCGCAGGACGCCGGCGAAGGTGTCGTGCTCCTGCTGCGCGCGTTCCACCCAGGGAATGCCGTCGAACAGCAACTGATCGTTGTTGCGCGGCGTCAACCTGCGCAGCTCGTTGCCGGGCCGATGCAGCAGCACCGTACGCAACGAGCCGACTTCGGAGGTCACCGCCAGGCGCACATCGTCCTGCCCGGCCCCGTGCGGGTCCAGGCCTTCCCGTCGCGCGGACACAGCATCTGCTCCCATGATCAGACCGTAGTTCGCCGCGGCCCGGAGGGCACGGCATTCGGTACCGCGGCTCCGGAATTCAGGCCGTACAAGCCGTACCGCCTCCCCGGGAATTCAGGCCGTACAAGTCAGGTGACGCGTGATGTGCGTTCAGGTCCTACGTCGGATCTCACGCGAGTTCTGGGCGTTCCCGATGAGTTACCCATGTACGTGCGAGATCAGCCGTTGCGTGTGCCGATCAGCCGTGCTGCCGAATCCGCTCCCAGCTCGCACAACCTGAAGTATTGTTGAGGTGATTGGGAGGAGCGTGCATGTCGACAGCCGATTGGCGGGCGAAAGAGCTGACCCCCGGCCAGCTCTCCGAGCGTAGTGGAGTAGCGGTTTCCGCACTGCACTTCTACGAACGCGAAGGGCTGATCAGCAGCAGACGCACCAGCGGGAACCAACGGAGATACACTCGCGAGACGCTGCGCCGGGTTGCCTTCATCCGCATCTCCCAGCGGGTCGGCATACCGCTGAGCGAAATCCGGGCGGCCCTCGACGAGCTGCCCGAGAGCCGCACACCCACCCGGCGCGACTGGGAGACCCTCTCGACCGTGTGGCGTGCCGACCTCGACGACCGGATCACCCAGCTGACCCGACTGCGCGACAACCTCACCGGTTGCATCGGCTGCGGCTGCCTGTCATTGGGCAGCTGCCGCCTGGTCAACGAGCACGACCGGCTCGGCTCCGAGGGCCCCGGCGCCCGCGTGCTCGACGTGCAGCTCAACTGCCCGTCGAAACCGACAACCTGCTGAACCACACCGGTTGCCGCCGATGCTCCCGAATCCGGTGCGCGATATCCGCCTCAGCTGTGTGTTGTCGCGAGCAGTCTGCTGAACCGCGCGCTGCTGCGGCGCATGACGAATTCGTAGGGGAAAGCGAATTTCCGTGCCCACCAATAGCCGAAGCGAATGTCGAACGAGCTGTAGACCAGGAATCTGTTGTGCTCGATCCCGCGCAGAATCGCCGACGCCACCTGCTCCGGCGCCACCGCATGCTGGGTGAAGGCCGTGGTGAGCCGCTCGATCTTCGGGTCCGCACGGTCCACGCCGACGATCTCGACGCTGCGCACCAGCGGCGTATCGACGGCGCCCGGGACCACCAGATGCACCGTGATACCGTGCTGCGCCAGATCGAAGCGCAGCACTTCCGACACACCGCGGATGCCGAACTTGGCCGCGCTGTATGCCGCGTGCCAGGGCAGCGCGAGCAGGCCTGCTGCCGACGACACGTTCACCAGCGCACCGCCTTTGCCCGCGCGCACCATCCGCGGCACGAAGCTCTCGATGACGTGGATCGGGCCCATCAAGTTGACTTCGACCATGCGCCGCCAGTGCTTGTGCTCCAGGTTCTCCACGGTCCCCCATACCGACGTGCCCGCGACGTTCATGACCACGTCCAGGCTGTCCAGCTCGGTATGCACGCGCTCGGCGAAGCGGCGCACCGCCTCGTAGTCGGTGATGTCCAGCGCCTCGGCCACCGCGACGCGGCCCCCAGCGGCTCGGATGTCGGCCACTGTCGTGTCCAGGCCAACGGCATCGATGTCGGTGAGCACCAATTCGGCGGCGGCCGCGGCGGCGGCCAGTGCGGTGGCCCGGCCGATCCCGCTCGCCGCGCCCGTCACCAGAACCTTCGCATCGCGCAGTGTCTTACGACCCATTCGCCCGCGACCTCTACTCAGCACTGCGCATCCCATCTCGAATCGCTGAATCGGTTCTCCGAAGGGTAGTCCAGCGGAGGGTGGCATCCCGGGACGCCGTGCGGCTAGCGGCCGAGCACCGCGAGCATGCCGGCCACAGCTTGCGGCCAGGTGAACTGCTCGGCGCGGCTGCGCGCGGCCCGGCGCCGTCCGGCCTGCGGCATGGCCAGCACGTCGGTGACCGCCCGCGCGAACGCGGACGGATCGTCGGCGGCGACCGCACCGCAGTCGGCGGTGACGATATCGGCCAGCGCCGAGGACCGGCTCGCCACCACCGGCGTGCCCGCCGCGAGTGCCTCCAGCGCGGCCAGCCCGAACGTCTCGTGTGGCCCCGGTGCCAGCGAGACATCCGCGGTGGCAAGCAGTTTCGCGACCATCGCCCGGTCGGAGATGAAGCCGGTGAAATGGACGGCGGGCACCCCGCCCGGCAACGTGGGCAGCGCCCGCGCCCGCCGCTGCAACGCGTCCCGCCGCGGGCCGTCCCCCGCGACCACCAACCTGGCCTCGATACCCGCCTCACGCAACGCACCGACCGCCTCGATGCTGCGATCCACTCGCTTCTCCACCGACAACCGGCCGCAGTGCACCAGCAGCGGATGACCGGGCACGCCGAGGTCCGCGCGCAGCCTGCGGTCGCGCCGCCGCGGGCTGAACAAGTCCAGATCCACCCCTAACGGGACCAGCTCCACATTCGAAGCGCCGATTCGCAGGAATTCCTCCCGGGCGAATCGGGTGGTGCACACAACGATGTCGTACTCGCCGGCGGTGTGCCGGTTGGCCACGTCGGCGCCGCGCCGAGCCAGCGGTCCGGGCAGTACCTGGCCGAGCAGCCGGTCGAGCCGCTCGTGCGAGATCATCACGCTGGCCACGTCGCGCCGCCGCGCCCAGCGGCCGAATCCGCGCAGCGTCAGCCGATCCGACACCTCCAGCACGTCGGGGCGCAAACCGGCCAGCACGTCGGCCACCCGGCGCGGGTCCGCGGCCCGGTATCCGCCGGTCCATGGAATGGCCAAGGCGGGCAGTGTGATCCGCACGACGCCGGTGGGCAGGATCTCCTCCGACCGTCGCGGACCCGGCACGATCAGCACCACCTCGTGCCCGGCGGTGGCATACCCGTCGCCCAGATGGTGCAGCGCGGTGCGCAGCCCGCCCGAACGCGGGCCGTAGAAGTTCGCCAGCTGAACTATGCGCACGTCGCCGATCGTGCAGCGGATCGGGTTCCCTGCGCCGAATGACGCGTGAACAGCCGTAAAAGAACAGGAGAACCAGCAGATTCGACCCGAACTATCACCGCCTACCGCGGCCCCGCTCTCGACCCCGGGCTCAGTGCGCGGGCAGCTCTCGACCGGCTCGGGGCAGATCGAGGTCGAGCGGAATCCGGCCGACCGCGAGATGGGATTCGACCTGTTCGGCGGGCATCGGTCGGGCGATCAGAAAACCCTGTGCGCGATAGCACCCGAGGCCGACCAGCGTACGTGCGGCCACTGCCGTCTCGACGCCCTCGCCGACGACGCCCAGGCCGAACGAACCGGCCAGACCGATGATGGACTTCACAATGGCCAGATCGTCGGTGCTGGCGCCGAGGCGCTGGACGAAGCCGCGATCGATTTTCACCGCGTCCACCGGCAGCGCTTTGAGATGCGACAGCGAGCTGTACCCGGTGCCGAAATCGTCGATGGCGATCTGCACACCCATCCGCTTCAGCCCCCGTAACGTGACCTGAGTCCGGGCCAGATCCTGGACCACGACGTGCTCGGTGATCTCGAGACACACCGAGCTTCCGTCGATGCCGAAAAGCCGCAGGACGTCTTCGATGCGCTCGACGAAATCGAGGCTGACCAGTTGCACCGGCGAGACATTGATCCGCATCACGATATTCCCCGCGATGCCGCGGCGGCGCCACTCGGCGAGCTGCGCACAGGCCGACCGGATCACCCAGCGCCCCAGCTCCCCCGCCAAGTTGGTGGCTTCGGCGACGGTGACGAACGCGCCCGGCGGCAATAACCCCCTGGTCGGATGCAACCAGCGCACCAGCGCCTCCAGCGCGACGATGCGGCCGGTGCGCAGGTCGACCTCGGGCTGATAGTGCAGCAGCAGCGAACCGTCCGACACCGCGCCGCGCAAATTGAGCTCCACATCGTCCTGGAGCTCGAATTGAGCGCGCATGGCGTCGGTGAAGACCGCGACTCCGTTACCACCGCCCGACTTCGCCGAAAGCAGCGCATGATCGGCGCGACGCAGCAGATCGGCGACAGTGGTTTCACCGGGAAGGCCGAGCGCGACTCCGACGCTGGCTCCCCGGCTGACGGACTCGCCACCGACAGTGACCCGCCGGGCGATCAACTGCTGGATGCGGTTGGCCTCGCACTCCGCCGCCGCGGCGTCCATCGGTTTGGCCGGAACGATCACGAATTCGTCGCCGCCGAGTCTGGCGATCATATCCGCCGGGTCCAGGTTCTCCTGCAACCGCGTCGACAGCGTGCGAATGAAGTTGTCCCCTGCGGTGTGACCGAGAAAATCGTTGAGCGCTTTCAACCGATCCAGGTCGAGAAAAAACGCGGCCACCAGCCCGGGACTGCCCGCGCGTAGTCTTTCTTCCATATGTTCGAGCAGCGCACGCCGATTGGCCAAACCGGTCAAATCGTCGTGCAGCGCGATATACCGGAGCCGCTCTTCCGCGACCACCCGCGCCTGCAATTGCGCGAAGAGCGCCGCGATGGCCTTCAGCACGTTCAGTTCACGATTGCTCCATTCGCGATCACCCGCTTTGACGAACCCGAGCGCGCCCGTCGGCTCGCCCCGGGACAGCAGCGGCACCGCGGCCGAGGTGACCCCCGCGATGCCGGAGGCCCGGCGGACGGTCTCCTGGTAATCCGCGAATTGCGGGGTCGGACGTACGACCATGGGCTCGGTCGCGTTTTCCAGCGCTCGGAATACGGGGTCGGCGCTCTCGAAGTAGATCACGCCGAGCGGGTCCGGGTCCGGCACGCTCTGCCGGCGCGGCCACTCCGCGACGAGCACGGTTGCTCGGCGTTCGCGGTCGGTGTGTCGCACATAACTGAAGTCCACGTCGAAATACTCGACCAATTGTGCGAGGACACGCTCGGTCGCGGCCACCATCGTCGTGGCGTCGACACCCATGAGCTCAGAGGCGACCTGAGTCACCAATGAGTCGAGCGTCCGCCGTGGCACATTGTCTCCGATCGCGCTAACTACGGGCGTCCACGCCGAGCACCGGACGCCGCCTACTGCGTACGGTGGCGGCGCAGGCGTAGCTCAGGCGAAGCACCAACGCCATGGTCTCATGCTCTGGCACTTCCAGCAGGTTCAGGAAACGACCTTGAAGCGACGCCAGTGTATCCGCGAAGTCGGGAGAAATCGCGGTAAGTTCGCCCGGGCGTCGGGCGTACAGGTATACCGGCGAAATCGGCTGCACACTCAATCCGAGGCGCTCGGCCTGCACCCAAACTCGCGCGACCGCGGCGCCGGCCTCCGCATAGTCACGCAGCCCGGGGTCGGGCCCATCGAATGTCACGGCCAGAATGGCGGAGCTGGACCGCACGCGGTCACCGGTGTATTTCCCCAGAGCCGCCCCGCCGGACCAGGCTCGCAGCTGCGCCATGACATCGGCGCGCGTCGTGATCTCGAACGCGGCCCACTCGTCATCGCTGAGTTCGAGGCTGCGGGCATCGATCCCGGTGTCCGGGTCATCGTCCGGCCACCGGACTTCGGCAAGCATTTCCTCGTATAACCGGGGGGTGAGATAACGGATTCGGTCGGAATCGCCCAGCAAACGAGCAGCTTCTTCGATTTCCAGCCGATTCACCACGGCGCGCACCTGCCCACCGGCCGATTCGGCGACCGTCGTCAGGGAATCGAGTACCCCGTCGGCCAGCCGGGCGCCGGTACCGATCCGGCGATTGGTCGCGCGGTGCAGCACGGCGGGGTAGTCGGCGGCGAGCTCCGGATTCCGCTCACCGCTCAGCCGCAGCCGCGCGACCAGCTCGCCGCCCCCCGCGGCGCCCTCGCGGAACTCGTGCGGGCCGAGGATGCCGTGCGCGGCCGCGGCGACCCGCGCGTTGTACAAGGCCACGCCCAGTGCGACGGCGCTGCCGCGATAGCCGATATCCAGCGCCGAGGTGAACTCCGGCGCCAACGCGATGTGGATGTCGCTCGGCCCCGCCCGCAGCGACCATGGCTGCATATTTCCCCCGGACGGCGCCCGCTGCGCGCAGGCCAGCACCCTGTCGACGGGTCCACCGACCGGCTCGGGCGCCACCTCCGCCCATACCTGCCGGTCGGCCCGCGGTGGGTCGGCCAACTCGTCGAGATGCCGTTCCACATCCACCCGGACGCGACCGGAATTCAGCGTCATGCCCAGGCCGATGCGCCGCACGGCGGCGACCACACTCGCGGCCCCGACGGTGACATCGCCACCCAACTGCGGCCAGCTGGTCACCGTCTCCCCGACTTCGACCATGCTCGCCCCCAGTCGCGGTGACAGCCCGGCGGCGCCGAGCAACTTCACCACGAACGGCGCCTTCTCCCGCGGCGTCAGGCCGCGCAGATCCGCGGCACGAATCTCGCCGAGCAAACCGTGAAATGCCGGCCGGTCAGGTTCGAGATCGAAACGTTCGACATCCAGCAAACCACGATCGCTCGTCTCCATCAGCAGCGGAACGGCGTGCCGAGCCGCCGCCTCTCGGACCAAGAGCTTCATATCGAGGGAATCACATTCTTCGACGACGACGGCCAAACCGTCCAGAAATGCGTCCACCGAATTCTCGTCAACTCCCGCGGCGAAGATATCGACAGGCAGATACGGGTCCAGTTCGGCAATGCGCCGCGCGGTCACGACCGCTTTGTTGACGCCGACGTCGAACAGTGTTCCGGGAACCCGGTTGAGATTCGACAATTCGATTTCGTCCAGATCGGCCAGACGCAGGCCGCCGCAAACACCTTCCAGTGCGAGCAGATGCGCGATCGCGTGTCCGGCGCTCTGCCCGATTATCCCGATCGCGCTTTCGGCCAGACGATCCTGTTCCGTCCTGGTGAGTTTGTTCCGATTGCGATCCAGCCGAATCGCGCGGAAAGTGCGCGGGCCCGGCAATCCGAGCACGGTCGCGCGCCACGGATAGTGGACCCACCGATCCGCTTCGGGGCCCTCCGAGATATTCGGCGCGGCCACCATTTTGCCGAGCTCGGCGCGCAGCAAATCGCGCAGATCGGTGAATTCGACGCGCGGATCATCGCGCAGCGCGGCGAGCGTTCGAGCGTCGCCCGGATCAGCGGGGTCCAGGAGCACGGGCCGGTGCGATGTCACCCGAGTGCGGTCACCGTCCATATCCGCGCCGATCCTCCGCTGTGCGAAGGCTCGCGCACGGGTTGCCGAGCGGCCGGGGCGCAGGGAGGCCGAGCGCCTGCTGTTCGGCCTGAATCAGTGACCGCTGCGATTCGTCGGCAAATGCGGGATAGGACCGGGTATCCCACCACAGCGGAACGGTCTGGTAGCGCTCATCGGGATACGGAACCGCCGCGATCCCCTCAGCGGGCACCGCGCCGCACGACTGGTGCCGGCCTGCGGTGAACGACGCCACCGTGGCGAAACCATAGCGCGCGCCGCGTATGCGCGCCGCGTGCAAAGCCGTGCGTGATATGGCCGCGCTCAGATCGGCGCGGTTGGGCGCGTCACGGGCAACCCACGCCCCTTTGGCTTCGACCACGCCCTCCGGAATTCGGTCATCGATCATCCGGGTCAGCTTGTCCGCTCCGGGATGACCCGCCCATTCGACCAGCGCATGCGCCTGCTGCGCCGCGGCGTACGGCCCCTGTATCCGCACGCCGGCGACGATGTCACCGCCCGCGTCGAGCGCCACGAAGAACAGCGACGTCGACCGGCCGTCGACGACCGACTCGTATTCGAGCGCGTGTTCGACTCCGAAGCGCTGGTAAACCTCCCGCGCACCGTTGAGGTACCGGTGCCAGAGCTCCGGCTGAATACTCGGTTCGGCAACAAAGAAAGCACAGTCGGCCGCGTCGTAATACCGAAACACTCCCCGCCCACGGGAGTTCTCCGGCACGACTGCAGTCAGATCCACAGTCATGTTGTTCCTACTCCATCGCCGCGCTGCTCTGCGCGATAGTCCAGCCTCATGCAGCACCCCCACGGCTCATGAGCCGAGATGAAGTTGCCCAGGGCAGTATCCGTCATCCGCCATGAATTGACCAGCCGGCCCGCAAATCTTCCGAAAAGCCTGCGGGACAGCTGATGTTTTAGCAGGCCAGCGGCACCGTAAGCGATATGGGAATTAACGAGGAGACCAGTCGGTTCTGGTTCAGCTAATTTTATGCAAACTAAACCAGGATGGAGATGAATAGTTCAACAGACTCCGGCCCGTGCCAGATCTCGATCTCTTCACGATAGGCACGAGTGATCTCGGCCGACGCCGTCGCGTCGTCGACCTGCGCCCACACGTCCTCCACCGGATCGTGGTAGTCGCCATTAGGCGCGAAACGCGCGTAGACACCCTTCGGCACCCGCACCAGGACGTCGCCCACCGGCACTGCGTCCGCCGCGGGGTAATCGAAACACACCACGGCGTTGTAATTCCCCGCCGGATCCGGCACGTACACCGTGTACATCGGACGGTTCTCGCCCGCGCGGTCGCGCAGCCGGTCCTTGAGAAACTCGATCAGGTCACTATTGCTGACCTTGAAGCTCGGGCGCACCCGCGGGACGACCAACCCGCCGTAGACCGACTCGGCACGCACCACGATCGCATAACTCATCGCGCGTCGACCGCCAGGTAGAGATCGATCTTGTAGGCATGCGGATAGCACTCGAAGTCGCCGGTATAGGTCCGCTTGATCTGGTTGTGCTCCTCGGCGTACGCGATCTGCGTCCACAGGTCGGTCATCACCCGCGGGAAATTACCGACCGACGAGAACCGCGCGTAGGCACCACGCGGCAGCCGTGCGACCAGATGCCCACGGGTCACGTCATCGAAGGACGCACACTGATAGCCGACGATCTGAGTGTTGTAGGTGCCCAGCTCACCGCTGTAATCGGTGTAGGCACTGGCCAACGGCCCGCCGAGTTCCTGGTGCAGCACGGCTGCCCAGGCGGCCTCCAGATCGCGGTCACGCAGTTCCCCGAGCGCACGCTTTGGGCTGCGCACCGGCAGTCCGGCAACCCATATCTCGTCCCGCTCGACGATCTCAAACTGCATGGAAGACTCTTTCAATGGAAGCCGGGGGTGAGCTACCCGCATCCGGTCGGTCGAACCGCCATGCTACCAACCTCGACCGGGTGGTTCCGATCACATGTCCGGCTCGATTTCGGTCTGGCCATGGGGCTGAACTGGACCGATGTCCGAGGCTGCCGGTCTCGCATTGCGGCGATGAACAAGCGATTCGATGCATAGTGGGCGTGATCGTCCGGTTTCGCCGAACCGTAGCACCACCGAACGGAGTTCTGATGAACAACAGCTCGATCTCCGGCCGCACGCACCACCGGGCCGTCATGGCCGCAGCGCCCTGGCACAGACGCCTGCCCGCGCGGGCCGACCACGCTGTCCGAACCCCGCGCTGACATGTGCCACAGCATCGCCGCACTCGACGCCGCGGTCGCCGACTGCTTCGCCTGCCCACGCCTGGTCGCCTGGCGCGAGCTGGCGGCCCAGCAGAAACGCCCCGCTTATCGCGACCAAACCTACTGGGGCCGAGCGGTTCCCGGCTTCGGGCCGGATGACGCCCGGATGCTCATCGTCGGGCTCGCGCCCGCTGCGCACGGCGGCAATCGGACGGGGCGTATGTTCACCGGCGACCGCAGCGGTGACGTGCTCTACGCGGCGCTGCACGCCGTGGGCATGGCCAACCAGCCGACGTCGACGAGCATCGATGACGGCCTGCGGCTGACCGGCGTACGGATCACCGCGCCGGTGCACTGCGCGCCACCGGACAACAAACCAACCCCGGCCGAACGAGACCGGTGCAGCCACTGGCTGGACACCGAACTGCGCCTGCTGACACCGACCTTGCGCTCGGTGGTGGTGCTCGGCGCGTTCGGATGGCAGGCGCTGTTCCCGGTGCTGGCGCGCGCCGGCTGGGTCGTGCCGCGGCCGCGACCGAAATTCGGCCACGGAGCGCACGTCGAAATTCCCGCGACCGACACCGGACGGACGCCGCTGCACCTGTTCGGCTGCTATCACGTGAGCCAGCAGAACACCTTCACCGGACGACTCACTCCGGCCATGCTCGAAGCCGTGCTCAGCGATGCCGCGGCGGCCGCGGGGATCGGTGTGCGGCGGGTGCGCGCCGCGCGCGAATGAGCAGCGGTTCACACGTGGTCGACCAGGGCCGGGTGTCCTGCCTCGTGAGCGCAGTGCGCGCAGCAGAAGTAATCCCCACCCGCCTCGACACCATGACCGAGGATTCGGCAGGAACAGTGCGTACAGGTCGGGGCCATCGCATTGATCGCGCACTCGAAGCTGTCGAAGATGGCGGATTCGCCGTCACGGGTGATGGTGAACGTCTTGTCGTACTCGTTCCCACAGGTGATGCAGGTGGCCATGAGATTCACCGGTCCTCTCGAGTCGAATGGACAGCTCGTCGGGAGTCGCGGTACCCATCGGCGAGCACATAAAACCGACGCGGACGAGCGCAGGCGGTCACCGCGCCCGGACTGCCCGGCAGCCGCCCGGCCTCAGGACCCGACTACCGCGAGTGCCCCGCACGGGCAAGCCTGCACGGCCTCCCGCACTGCGGCGTGACCGGTCAGAACCGATGCTGCTGAGACGACCAGCGCGGCCACCACCGTCTTCCATCGAAACCCACTGGCTGCCACGAGAACTCGCCCCTGTCGATCTGTGCCGTTCAGCCCAGGAAGGCAGCAACATGGAAATTCCGTCGATGAATCGACAACACCATGGCCACCAGCCTATCGAGCCGGATATTTCGGGGCTGAATTGAAATTCGCCAATACGGGATGTCCTGACCTATAGGGCATCTCGGTGCTGTCTATCTCCACGCCCACGTTACGCACATCCCGGGAACGGCTCCGATGGAGTGGCGCGACTGCGGAGCGGATGGCGGGCTACAGGTCGGCGGGCAGAATCCTGAAGTTGTCGAAGCCGCGGGTGAGGGGGGCGATCGTCCGGAAGTCGCGTTGGTCCAGTGTGAATATCGTGTCCGTCCGGTATCGATCCGCCAGGACAACGCCCACGGCGTCCGCGAGGTCGAGACGAAGCCCCTCGTACTTGCCGCGGACCTCCTGGGCCGCCGCCAGATCGACATGCTTCAACTCGGCCAGGCGGTAGCGCCCTTCGATCATTCGCCCCATGAGGGCGTCGGTGACCTGCATGGCGGCGGGGAACCCGAGATCGCGATGAACGAGGTGATCCAGTTCGGTCAGAACCAGTGGCGAGATCACCAACGTCTCCTGCTCCATCACCGCGAGCGCTTGCTGATGCTCGGCCTGATCACCGTCGAACGCCGCGAACAGTGCCGAGGTGTCGGCGACGATGATCATCGCCGCCGCGACCGTTGCTTGATGTGATCGTAGATCTCATCGTTCATCTCTTGTGCGGTGCGTGAACGGCCGCTATGGAACACCGGCAGCGGCGCGTCGTGTTTCGGGCGGTCGGACGCGTCGAGCAGCATGGCGATTCCCCGGCGAATGAGTTCCGCCTTGCTCACACCCGTCGCGGCGGCTTCCGCGTCGAGCCGCGTCTCGAGCTCGTCGGGAAGATAAACCGTGGTCTTCACCATGCCATATAGGGTACCACCCGTCGATATCAGAGCATCAAGGAAACACTGAGCAAAGGCCGCGGGCCGAACCAGCCGGCGAGGCATTCCTCGGCCGCGCTTTCCTGGTCCGCCGCCGTCAGGTTCAGCATCTGCTCGGCGTGTCGATGAGCTCCGCATCCTGCGGAACGATGCCGAGGGTGAGGTGCGGCAAACCGATCGATGATCGATGCTCGTCACACGCCAAAGGTCGGCGGCTGAATACTCGCGCGACGCCCTACCGTCGTCGCTACCAGCGGAAAACGCGACGTATGCGACTGACGGTGCCGTTCGGCCTGTTTAAGCCGTCTCCGTCGGCGGATGCCATTTGGACGACGATCCCACCGAAGCGTGCCTCCTGCATGGTCGCTGGGCGTGCATCGATAAAACACACACCGGTTCGGGTGACCTCGACGCATTCCTCATATCGAGAGCCGGAGCTGTCCGAGTGCTCGAGCGTGTCGGTGTAGTAGGCGATCATCCCGCCACTGAAATCGGTGTTGAAACCGGTGACCCGGCGCCCGGCGTGGTCGGTAGTGCGGTGCAAGCAGTGATCGCAGACCGCGCGGGGGTAGCGTTCCTCGTAGATCGTCGGCCGCTCGCAGTGCGGGCAGGGCTGGGTGTATCGACGCCCAGGGGCCGGGCTTTGCAAGAGGAAATCGTTGCGGGCGAGTATTTTACGACCGGAGTCTGCCTGGTTGTGGTCGCGCCGCAGGATGAGCAGAATGAACTCGGCGTAGTCGGCCGTCTCGGCGTCGATCGCTGCGCGCCCGGGTAGCTCGTCGATGCGAGTTAGGCCGGTATCGTAAGCATCGAGTGCCACTCTGTGCGCCACCGAGAGTTCGCTGTCGGGGATTTGCCTGTTGGCGTGTTCGCTTCGGGCCAGGTGTTCGGCGATCACCGTTTCGATGGTGCGTCCGTCTGCCGACAGTACCCCACTGCCGTAACCAGTCGTGGTCACCAGGACATAGCCGTCCATGTCACCGTAGAGCGTCTGCAAGAAGGCGAAACCTCGCCCGTAGCGGGCATTCTCGAGCCCCTGGTGGTGGTAGGGGATCAGAGTGCCGGGATCCTGTGCCACCTCGCGCGCGATTCGCAGCGCTTCGTCGTAGGTCGGCGGAGAGCTCGGGTCCGTACTTTCCATGGTCGCTAGCCTATCGAGGCGGATATTCCAAGGCTGAATCGAAATTCGGCCGTACGGACCGTCCAAAAGACAGCGGGTAACACATGAACCCGATCAGCATCGCGGTGAAGTGCCCGATGTCGGTGAATGTCCGGCCCTCGAACAGCGGGATCGCGTAGCAGACCACGACGCCCGCCGCGTAGGCGAAACGCCACGGTCGCGCGATCCGGTAGACCAGCACCGCGACCACGCCCGCCAGCGCATAGCTGACTCCGACGTCCAGGGTGTACACCTCTTCTGCCGGCGCGTACCCGTGCCGAATTGCCCAGTACAGGACTCCCTCGCTGAGGTAGGTGGCGCCCACATGCGCTGTCACCACGACACCGAGCCAACGCAGGGTGCCCAGCCATCGCTCGGCAGGAACATGGAAGATGTTGAACAACACCAGATACCAGATCCACGACCAATACCAGATCCGCCCCCCGCCGGGGAGCCAGAGCGCGCTGGCGATCAGAACCCGAACCGGGTCCTCCTGCAGGTGATGCAAATTCGTCGAACGATCACCGAGCACAACGCGGGCGGCCTCCGGCGACAGGTGGTTCAACACCGCGGTCGTGACCAGCAGGATGGCGAGCCAGATGAACGTACCTGGTGCGCGCCGAATATATGACCAGACGGCATGAGCGATCGCCCCGGCCCGGTTCGTCCGATGATCCCGCCTTGCTGCCGGATGAGGGTCGCCCGGTCCAGTCGATCGCGTCATGCCCTCCCTCCTGTGCTGGGTCCCCCGATCGATCCTGGGTCATCTCACGGTCGCGAGGTTATGCGAGTGGTTCCCGAGGCTGTCAGTGCCGCCGAAGACCTAAAATCGACACAATTCTTCCAGGCAAGTTCTCCAATCTCCATTGACCACGTCGAGACACCCGCCCCGGTCTTCGGCAAGTTTCCTACCTGCAGCGCAGAGCATGCTTCGGAGATATCCACAATGACACCCCGGGCGCTGGGATCGGTGTTGGTCGACCAGCGGCTTCTACCACCGCCGGCATCCAAGCCGATCGCATCCACCCCGTCGGCACATCAGCGTTGCACAGATGCTGCACATGCCGTCTACACTGGAAGTCATGAACACCGAGACGAGGAAGAATACGCCGAGTACCAGCACTCCTAAGGCCACCAAGAGCGCCACCACCGGCATCCGGTTCACCCAAGCCGACAAGACCCTCGTCGACAAGCTCACCAAACCGGGGGAAACCAAGGCGGATGTAATCCGTCGTGCCTTACACGAGCTGGAACGCCGGGAATGGGTTATTGCCGCCCAACAGGAAGCCGAACGAATCGATGCCTCCGGTGAAGACCTCAACCAGGAGCCAGACGCCTGGTGATCCGCGCAGCCGTCCATCAGGTAGATCTCGGTCAGGTCAGCCGCGGCCGCGAGCAACGCGGCAAACGCTATGGAGTAGTCCTATCCGAAATCGATTGGTCCATGGTCACGGTGGTACCCACCTCGACCTCGGCTCGAGATTCACCGTTTCGTCCGCGGGTTGAATTGCTCGGCAGCTCAACGCTTCTGCTGGTGGACCAGATCCGTTCCTTGGATACCCAATATGTCCGGGACATGGTCGGGTACCTGTCCCAAGAAGACATGCAGCGCCTGGAACGCGCCGTGCGGCTGTACCTCAGACTGTAGCCAAACCCACTGGTTCGAGGCAGCCCGGCTCGTGAGGCAGCAACGACATCCTGGAATACATACCCGGCAAACGGGTGCGCGGGCGCGAATCCCGCCGGTGCAAAGACATGCTGGGAATCGAATCGCGGTCCGCGCAAATCCACAGATACAGGCATCGTCGACCACACGACTCGATCTAGTCACCAGAAACAGAAAACCCGCAGGTCGTTGACCTGCGGGTTCCTATGAAGTGGAGCTAAGGGGAATCGAACCCCTGACCTTCTCGATGCGAACGAGACGCGCTACCAACTGCGCTATAGCCCCGTGCGGCTCCGGGGAACCGCGCTGTGACACTGTATCAGGCCCGGCCCCGAGACTCCGAATCGGTGGGCTGACCTGCCCGGATTGTGGGGATTACGCGCCCTCCGCGCGGCGAGTGTCGCCGGTGGTTCGGCCGCGCAGCGCGCGGGCGGTGGCCGGGTCGAAGGGGTCGAGGTGGTCGAAGAGGGGGTCTTCGTCGTCGGGGTCGACGAGTTCGGAGCGGCGGCGCAGAGCTCGGGCGGTGTCGCGGTCCATAGCGACCTGCGGGGCGCTGCCTCGGCTCACGCGGGGGTCGGCTCCGCCCTGGCCGCGGCTGAGGCGGGAGGCGCGCTTGCGGCGGATCTCCTCTTCCATCCGCACCTGCTTGCGCAGGTAGCCCAGATACGTCACGAGGACGACGGCGGACAGTCCGCTGGCCCACCACAGCAGGGGTGTGAGCACGAACGCGAGCGCGCCGCACAGGATGGCGGTGAGCACCAACCCGAGCACGGCACGCTGACGGAAGGTGTAGCGGGCGGCGCGGGCGATCGCGTCGGCTTCGGGGTCGAAGCCGCCGCGTCCGCGGCGAGTGGGAACGAAGTCCGGTTCGTCCGAGTCGGTTTCGTCGTAGTCGGTTTCGTCGTAGTCGGCTTCGTCGTAGTCGTCATAGGCCACGCGGGCGGGCGCGGCGGAACGCGCCGGCGGGATTCTGGCCGCGACCTGGTCGGGGTGGTGTGCGCCCACGCCGTCATCATCGGCCGTCGCGTCGATCTCCGCAGCGGCTTCGGCGGCTTCCGCATCACTTTCCGGCTCGTCGTCGTAGGGTTCCGCGGTCGCGAAGTCGGCGTCGTCCGATTCCGCCTCATCGAGTTCGACATCATCCAGTTCGACGTCATCGAGTTCGACGTCATCGAGTTCGACATCATCGAGTTCGACATCATCGAGTTCGGCGTCAGCGATGCCGGACGCCGGGGCGTCGTAGGGCGCGGGCAGGTACTCCTCGTCGGTATCGGTGACTGGCTCGTCGGCCGGTGTCGTCATCCGGTCCTCCGCATCATCACTGTAGGCAAACTCTCTCGGTACGCGGCGGGGCCGCCAGTTCGGATCGGTTTCGTGCCCGGCAGCCGGGCCCTTTCTGAGCCGTCGCTTGCCACCGCCGCGGTGCAGGACCCGGGTGGCCAGCGCGGCGTCGGTGGTCCGGCGGATCCTCGGGTGGCGGTCGGCGAGCATCGGGAACAGGACGAAGACCCAGAGCACGACAAGACCGATCCACAGGATCGAATTCGGCATCGCGTCAGCACCTCCGTCCCCGCCTGGATTCCGTCCGGCTCGGCCCGCGAGTGGCGCGTGATACGCCGCGCTCGTCCGGCTCCGGCGTCCGACGCAGTCGCGCCGACGCCGAACGCCCGCAGGCTCCCTGCCGATGACACAGGACGCACCATCGACGTCCGTAGGCTAATTCCGGGTAGCACCAAGTTCCGGCAGGCGCGCCGTGCACATCCGCCACACCTGTCACATTTCCACCAATACCACCCACGCTCGGTGGCCCGCGCTACTACCGGGCGACGCGCCCCTCTCGCACCAGGCGGTCCAGAACTGTTCCGGCGACATCTTCGACGGTGATGCCGACCAGTAGGTGATCGCGCCAGGCGCCGTCCACGTCGAGGTAGTTCCGTAGCAGCCCTTCCTCCCGGAAGCCGACGTTGCGCAGCACCGCTTGACTGGCCAGATTCTCCGGTCGCACGGTCGCCTCGACCCGATGCAGGCCCACCGGACCGAAGCAATGGTCGAGCCCGAGCGCCAGTGCCGCGGTCGCGACACCCTGCCCGCTGAGATCCTTGCTCACCCAGTAACCGATCCAGGCCGAGCGCAGCGCGCCACGCACGATATTGCCGATGGTCAGCTGCCCGCCGAACAACCCGTCCACCTCGATCACCAGGGGGATCATCGCACCGCGGCGCGCCTCCGCCTTCAAGCTCGACCACAGCGGAGGCCAATTGGACGTGTGGTTGCGCGCATCCCATGTCCCCCGGCCGGTCGGCTCCCACGGCTCGAGATGCTCTCTGTCCCGCAACCGAATCCGGCTCCAGGCCGCCGCGTCGCGCAGTCGCACCGGACGCAAAGTCACCTGCCCCGCCGCCACCCGGACCGGACCTAGTCGAATGGGCCAACCTGGATGCTGAGTAGCCCGGAAGACATTCATCGATTCCACGTCTCAACCACGCTGTGCGAGAAAGGCGACCTGGACCTCGTCGCCGGTGCGAATCTCGGTGTCGTCCGGGTCGATCACGATCAGACTATTCGCCTCGGCGAGCGTGGCGAGCAGGTACGAGGACGAGTTCGCGCTGCCCAGTGGCTGCACCAGATACTCGCCGGTCGCCTCGTCCCGCATGAGTTGCGCGCGCAGATACCCTTTGCGCCCGCTCATGGAGCTGATCGGCATGATCGTGCGGGCGCGGATGATCCGGCGCATGGGATGCCTGCGCCCCAACGCGATCCGGATCAGCGGCCGCACCATCACTTCGAACACGACGAGCGCGCCGACCGGGTTGGACGGCAGCAGAAAGGTCGGTACCTCGTCACGGCCGAGCTTGCCGAAACCCTGCACCGAGCCGGGATGCATGGCCACCCGGGTGATTTCGAGCTCGCCGAGCCCCTCCAGCGCCTCCCGGACCTGCTCGGAGGCCCAGCCGCCGACCGCTCCCGCGATGATGACGACTTCGGAGCGCACCAGCTGCCCTTCGACCACGTCACGCAACCGGCGCGGATCGGAACTCACGATACCGACCCTGTTCACATCCGCGCCCGCGTCGCGCGCGGCCGCCGCCAGGGCATAGGAGTTCACGTCGTAGACCTGGCCGGGGCCCGGGGTGCGATCGATGTCGATCAGCTCTGCGCCCACCGAGATCACCGATAATCGCGGTCGCGGGTGCACCAGTACCTTGTCCTGCCCGACCGCGGCGAGCAGACCGACTTGCGCGGCGCCGATGATGGTTCCCGCGCGCACCGCGACATCGCCCGGCTGGACGTCGTCGCCGACACGCCGGACGAAATCCCCGGAGCGCACCGACTCGTACACCTTGATCCTGGCTCGCCCGCCGTCGGTGTAATCGAGCGGGAGAACGGCGTCGGCGAGGGTCGGCATCGGCGCACCGGTGTCCACCCGGACGGTCTGTCGCGGCTGCAATCGGATCGGCTGCCGCGATCCGGCGACCACCTCGCCGACCACCGGAAGGGTCAGGTCGACGAGATCGCCCGCTTCGTCGCGGATGTCGGCACCCGCGGAGGCGACGTCGACGCTGCGCACCGCGTAACCGTCGATCGCGGCCTGGTCGAAGCCGGGCAACGGACGCTCGGTGACGACGTCCTCGGCGCACAGCAGGCCCTGGGCCTCGGAAATCGCGACCCGAACCGGCCGGGGCGCGACCGCCGCGGCGGTCACCTTGATCTGCTGATCCTCAACCGAGCGCATCCAGCCCTTCCTGATCCTCTCCGCACTCCATTCCGATCCGCCTACGCGGGCGGACGGGATCGCACCGCGGCGCAAGCACGTTCGCGCGCACCGCGGTGAACCACCATTCGTACCCGACAGCTCACTCTCGGCGAAACCCCGGATGGGCCCGTCAGTCGTCGGTGGTCAGCTGCGGATCCCAATCCGGGCCGAGGCGGTGCTGCAGCCACTCGCGCAGGGCGGGGCCGTATTCCTCTCGTTCCAGTGCGAAATCGACCGCAGCACGAAGATAACCGCCGGGGTTGCCCAAATCGTGGCGCGACCCACGGTGCACCACCACATGAACCGGATGTCCTTCGGCGATCAGCAGTGCGATGGCATCGGTGAGTTGCAGCTCCCCGCCCGCGCCGGGCTCGATGCGGCGCAGCGCGTCGAAGATGGCGCGGTCCAGGAGATACCGGCCCGCGGCGGCGAACGTCGAGGGCGCGTCGGCGAGTGCGGGCTTCTCCACCATGCCCTTGACGCGCAGCACATTCGGGTTCACGGCGTCCGGGACCGGCGCCACGTCGAACACGCCGTACGCGCTGACCTCGTCCTTCGGCACGTCGATGGCGCACAGCACGGTCCCGCCGCGTTTGCGGCGCACGCGGCTCATCACGTCGAGCACACCGCAGGGCAGCACCAGGTCGTCGGGCAGCAGCACCGCGATGGCGTCCTCGTCGTCGTCGAGCGCCCGCTCGGCCTGGGCGACCGCGTGGCCGAGGCCGAGCGGCTCCTCCTGCACCACCGAGGTGACGTCGAGCAGCGCCGGCGCTTTGCGCACTTTCTCCAGCAACGTGTACTTGCCGCGCTCGGCGAGCGTGCTCTCCAGCACCAGGTCCTCGACGAAGTGGGCGACGACGCCGTCTTTGCCCGGCGATGTGACGATCACCAAGCGCTCGGCGCCGCAGTCGGCCGCCTCGCTGGCAACCAGTTCGATGCCGGGGGTGTCCACCACCGGAAGAAGTTCCTTGGGCACTGTCTTGGTCGCAGGCAGGAACCGTGTCCCCAGACCTGCCGCGGGCACCACAGCCGTGCGGAAGCACGACACCACCGTGCTGTCACCGGGCGGTCCAGCCTTTGCTGTCATGCACATACCCTATCCATCCATCACGCCATCGGGGTCGGCGTCGCGCCTACCGGGTGCCGGGGTGAGCCTATGGTGATCACCGTGGATATGCCCGGCGAGCGCGATAAACAAGCATGGCGCACCGAACTGACGGACCGACGAGCCGTGCTCAGCGCCACTGTCCAGGAGGACGAAGCACTGGCCTTGGCGGCGGCGGTCACGACGCTCGGCGTGCGGGAGTGGGTCTGCGCGTATGTGCCGGTCGACCGGGAGCCTGGATCGACGGCGATGCTGGACGCGCTGCGGGCCGGTGGCGCGCGGGTGCTGCTGCCGGTCACCGGTCCGCCCGGACCGCTGAGCTGGGCCGAGTACACGGGAGCGGACGAGATGCGGCGCGCTCGCTACGGGCTGCTGGAGCCGATCGGCACGGTGCTGCCTCCGGACACCGTGGCAAGGGCCGAGACGATCCTGGTCCCCGCGCTCGCGGTGGATCGGCGCGGGGTCCGGCTCGGCCGCGGCGCCGGCTACTACGACCGCACGCTGGCGGCCGCACGCCCGGACGCGCGATTGGTCGCGGTGGTGCGGGACGACGAATTGGTCGAACGACTGCCTGAGGAACCGCACGATCTGCGCATGGGCTGGGCCCTGACACCGCGCGGTGGCCTGCGCCGACTCGGCGGCGATAGCGCCTGGGAATGAGCGGCGATAGCACCCGGGAATGAAAGGCCGATTGGCAGTGTTGGCACTGTCGCCTGTAGAGTGCCAGGTTGACGAATACCCGGAGGATCCTGTGCCAACTTACTCGTACGCGTGTACCCAGTGTGACAACCGCTTCGACATCGTTCAGTCGTTCACCGACGAAGCTCTGAGCGTCTGCGCGGAGTGCTCGGGAAAGCTGCGCAAGCTGTTCAACTCGGTCGGCATCGTCTTCAAGGGCAGCGGCTTCTACCGCACCGACAGCCGCGGCGGCGCGTCCACCGCGAGCGAGCCCGCCAAGTCCGACAGCGGTTCGAGTTCGTCCGCCGACTCCAGTGCGCCGGCCTCTAGTGCGTCGGCCTCTAGCGGGTCGGCCTCCAGCGGATCGAACACGGCCACCAGCACGGCCGTGGCCAGCTGAGTCTGCGTTTTCCACAGCATCCTCGTTATCCACAGCCCGCGGTGATGCCGGGCCGGCGAGTATGAGCTCGGCCATAGGATCCGGCCATGACTCGCGCACTCGCCGACCTCGGCCGCGGCGGCTGGAACCCCTCCGGGTGGCAGCGCCCGCCCTGGGCCGACGCCGTCCTCGCACGACGGTTGCTCGCCGCCGTCCTCGCTGCACTCGCGGCCGTCCTCTTGATACGTGGTGACCCCGGCACCGAGCGCATGCCGATCGTCGTCGCGGCTCGAGATCTAGCGCCCGGACGACTGCTCGAGGCAGGCGACCTGCGCTCGGCGCCACGCGAAGCGGGTACGCTGCCCGCGGGCGCGGTCGCCGATCCGGCCACCCTCGTCGGCGCGACGCTGACCGGCGCGATGCGTGCGGGCGAGGTCTTCACCGATCTGCGCGTCATCGGTCCACGGTTGGCCGTGGCGGCTACCGGAGCTCGCGACGGCAGGATCGTGCCGATCCGCCTCGCCGACACGGCGGTCGCGGACATCCTCCGCGCGGGTGATCGCGTCGACGTGATCGGCGCCGAAGACTCGAATGGGCCCGCCACGCGGCCGTTCCGCACTCTGGTCACCGACGCCGCAGTCATCCTGGTCTCGTCCCCGGCCGGCGGACGGGACACGAGCGAACGCGTCGTCTTGGTCGCGATGGACGCCGAGCACGCCACCACCGTTGCCGGGGCGTCCCTGCGCACCGCCCTCACCGTTGTCTTTCATTGACTGTCTTTCGTTCATACCGAGCGACGACCTGCCATGCGGGCGGACATACCGAGCGACAAGGTTCGCCGAGAATTCGCCGTCGGGTCAATTAGCATCGGGCCACTGGCGGGCGAAAGACCACAGAGCGTCGACTGCTCAGCTCCACACGAAGAGGAGACATCAGCCATGCTCAAGGATTTCAGAGATTTTCTATTTCGCGGAAATGTCGTCGACCTGGCAGTTGCCGTAGTAATCGGTACGGCATTCGTCGCGATCGTCACCGCGTTCACCAACGGGCTCATCAATCCGATCCTCGCCGTCTTCGGCGGCACCGACAACCTCGGGCTCGGTTTCCGATTGATTGCCGACAAACCGGCCACGTTCGTTCAGGTCGGTCCGATCATCACCGCCGCGATCAATTTCCTGATCATCGCCGGCGTGCTGTTCTTCGTGCTGGTGCTGCCCGCCACGCAGCTGAAAAAGCGTTTCCGGCCCGATGACGCCACGCTCACCGATTCGGAGGTGCTGATCCAGATCCGAGATCTGCTCGCCGAAGGCCGGACCAGCGCGGGTGGGCGGCACGAGAGCTGAACTCGCCTGCGGCGGCCACGAAACGGGCCCGTCGTGATGACGACGGGCCCGTTTCGGATTGTGCGGTGGGTGTTCCGCGCTCAGCCGAGGCTGAAGGGCTGGCCCCACAGGGTCACCCAGGTGACCACGTTCTCGGTGTCGACCTCAACGCTGACGAAAGCCCGCGCCTGCGCGTAGCCACCGCAGCCGTTCAAACCGATGGTCTCGTCCGACCACGTCACCGAACCGCTGGTGCCTTTGAACGTATTGGAGGTCTTGTGCGACTCGCCACCGAAGTCATCAGCCTTCTCCAGATCGAGCACATAGAACGACTTCGCCTGACCCGGACCCAGCGACAGATTGCCACCGCTGTTGGCACCGACACCGCCGGTCAGCTGGGGGCCGCTCCAGTCCACATTGCCGTCCACACCACCGGTCGCACCGCCACCAGCGATATTCACCTGGCAGCCAACGGTGTAACCGGGGAAAATCCTGCCGCCCGCGGCGCCGGACAGCTCGACCTGCGCGCTACCGGACACCCACGCATTGCGGTGCACCGGCGTCGAGCCCAGTGACGGATTGATATTCGCCGACTCACCGACCAGACGGACGGTCACAACAGTGCCATCCGACAACGTCTTGGTGAGCTCCCCACCCGGCAACGGCACGAAAGTGTCGGCGTTCGCGGCACCGGTGGAGAATAGGCCCATAGCGATAGTGGCAGCGGCGCCGATGCCGGCCATCCGTGCCAGGTTCTTACGGTTGATCATGGTTGATATCCCTCGAGGATTGAGTCCGCTTCAGCGGGAGGATGGTTCGTTGGATTCGACAGACGTCAGCCGATGCTGAACGGCATCCCGTAGAGGGTGGTCTTCGAGTAGTGATCGCCGATGATCTCGACAACCGTGTACGAACGCGCCTGGGCATAGCCCGCGCAGCCCTGGATCTGAATCTCGGCATCCTGATATTCCACCGAGTACACACCCGGCTTCAGAATGTCCTTGTAATCGATCTGAACGAACTTCACCTCGCCGGGCCCGAGGTTGATACCGATCGAACCACCGGCACTGGCCCCACTCAGATTCACGCTGCCCGACACACCCGCCGAAATCGCGTCGTCGGCAATGCTGATCTGGCAGCCCACGATGTAGCCGGTGCTCAACTGCGAAGCACCATGCGTCGAAGAGTTGTTGGTCCCAGGATTACCCGTCGGACCATTGGTCGGACCGACCTCGCCCTCTGGCGTCACAGCGACATCGGCAATGGCATTACCCGAAACCCAGACCACGCGACCGGCGCCGTTGGCAGCGAGCGATGGCGAAATCAGGGCGCGTTCACCGTTTCTGGTGATAGTCACGCCAGGACCAACCTTCTGGCCGTCCGGCAACGGCACGAAGGTGTCGGCGTTGGCAGCACCGGTCGATAGCAGGCCCACAGCAACGGCCGCGGCAGCGCCGATGCCTGCGACGCGGGCACCGCGGCGCAGGGTGCGGTTCTCGCTCATACTTCCCCTCATCAGGTTCAAACAGTCAACCTCGACCATCGAGGCTGGACGTGGTCCTCTCAGGCCCAGCTCAGTTTGTCGCTCCTCTGTTGCCGATGTGTAACCGGCCGTTATTTCGGCGCAACGTACCAGCTGGTACGGAACGAGCCAAGTTCCGCCGAGCGGCCTCATACGTGCCGATTCCCGGGCCCTGCGTGGTCCAAATGTTGCATGGCTCGATGGGGACATTAAACGTTGGATAACGGCAGCCGCAACGGAGGGTTCATAAAGGCAAGAGTGATGTAGATCACAGGTGCGAACATTTGAATATCACTTGACGTGCATAAATGCGATACGGCGACAGCCGATCGAGTCACGAAAGCGAGAGGAGAAGCCAATGCCACATACGCGACAGGACCGTAAAGAATTCGTTTGCGTCAGCTTCGAGCGGGGAATGTCACCGAAAGATCACAAGAAACAGACCCAAAATACGTAGCAGCTACGTAGGTAACGGACTCAGCCGTGATGCGGGGGAACCTGAGCGCGCAGCCAGTCGTCGTAGTCCTCGGCACCGCCCTCGGCACCGCGCTCGTCGCTGGTGGTCTCGGGCAAAGTGTCGCCGAAGAACTTCGCCAGACGCGCCGAATCCCTCACCCGGCGCACCGCTGGGCGAGGGATCTCGGCGGGAGTATGGGCGGTGATTTACTCGACCAATCCGGACAGTTCGCCGATCACCCGGCTGGCGAGCGGCCCGAGGGTCGCCATGCCATCTCTGACCGCTGACCTGGTACCCGGCAGGTTGACCACCAGGGTGCTTCCGGATACGCCGGCCACCCCGCGGGACAGACCCGCGTCCAAGGAACCGGCCACCCGGCCCGAGGAACGCAATGCTTCGCTGATTCCCGGCAATTCACGGTCGAGCACCTGAGTGGTGGCCTCCGGCGTGACGTCACGCGGGGACATCCCGGTACCACCGACGGAGATCACCAGATCGACCCCGCCGATCACCGCGGTATTGAGCGCGTTGCGGATCTCGACCTCATCGGCCTGTACCGACACCGACGCGTCGACGAGGAAACCCGCCTCGGTGAGCAGCTCGGTGACCAGCGGGCCGAGCGAGTCAACACCTCCATGCGCCGTTCGATCGTCGACGACCACCACCAGAGCACGCCCCGCCACAGGAGCATCGATTTCCATGCTGCTCACCGTAGCGCCTGCGTCGAGCAACTCGGCGGCCGCGCCGACCACGTTCGCGTCGATGTCGACCAGCGGCGTGTGTCCACCGCGCGACGCGCGCATCATCGGCCACCTTCCGCGGGCGCGCCGGAGAGGGTCACCTCGACGGTTCTGCTGTTGCCGCCTCGCTCATCGGTGTAGGTGACTTTCACCTTGTCTCCTGGTTGGTGGGACCGGACCGCGGCGACGAGCGCGTTTCCGGAATCGATCGGGCGATCGTCGATCCTCGTCACGACCACACCCGGCGGAATGCCTGCGCGAGCGGCGGGGCCGTCCGGCGTGACGTCGCGAACCTTCGCGCCGGAAGCCTGCTGGGCCGGGTCCTGCTGGCGCGAAACGGTGATCCCGATCTGGGCGTAGGTGGCTCGTCCGGTCTTGCTGAGTTCGTCGGCTACCCGGCGCGCCTGATCGACCGGGATCGCGAAACCGAGTCCGATCGATCCGGTCTGGCCACCGACGACGTCGGCGGGCCCGAGTGTCGCGATGGCGGTGTTGATGCCGATGAGCTTGCCGTTGCCGTCCACCAGGGCGCCACCCGAGTTGCCCGGGTTGATCGCGGCGTCGGTTTGGATCGCATCGATCACCGGGCTGACTGCCGGACTCGCGTCGCTGCCCTCACCGGACGTCACGACCGGCCGGTTCAGCGCCGACACGATGCCCGTGGTGACCGTGCCCGCCAACCCCAGCGGCGAGCCGATCGCGACAACCGACTGGCCGACCTGCAGGTCCGCCGACGTACCGAGCTCGATCGGCGCGAGACCGCTCCTGCCGGAGGCCTTGATGACGGCGAGGTCGGAGACCGGATCGGCCCCGACCAGCGTTGCCGGCGCGGTGCTGCCGTCCGCGAAGACGACCTCCATCTTGGCGTTCTGGCCGCCGCCGGAGGCCACGTGGTTGTTGGTCAGGATCAGCCCGTCGGACGACAGGATCACGCCGGACCCCTCGCCCTCGGCCCTGCTGCTGGCGACCTTGATCATGACCACGCTGGGCAGCACCTTCTGCGCGACCGCCTGGGTGGAACCAGCCGGGGCGGTGGAGGCGTTGCTGATGTTCGGCTTCGGAGCCTCCAAGGCATTGGTGACCGGCGGGCGACTGCTGTCGGGGCGGGTGACCAGCGCGCCGACCGCGCCGCCGACGCCGCCGCTGACCAGGGCGAGCGCGACCGCGCCCACGACAAGGCCGGTGCGGACCGGACGCCGCGGCGGTGCAGCCACGTGACCGCCGTCGTGCGGATTACCGTAGGGCGCGGCGTATCCCGGAAACGGGTTGGTCGGATTGTGCTGTGGCGGGTATTGCGCCGTCGAATGCCGCGGCCCCTGCGGGCCGTAACCGTACGTGTGCGCCTCCCCCGGTCCGAAACTGCCGCCGCGCGGCGCGCCCGCCGACCGCGGGTCGGACGGCGCGTCATGGATCTGCCCGGTCGGCTGGCGGTCCGATCCGGCACCGCTGCCCGGTTCCGGTCGATCCTTCGAATCCTCGGTCATCGACTCCTCGTTTCTGCTCACGTCGTCACCTCGCCTGCGCTCGGCGCGCCCGGGCACATGACACGCTGTGCCAGTCGCCGGCACGCCGGCGTGCTGACGTCACCTCGCTGCCGCTGCACGCCGTCGTAAGCGGCTGCGCGCCGTAATCGGTTCGCTCGCGCACGCTCACCCGACCAGGTTGATCACCGCGACTGAGAGCGGACTGAGATCGCGCTTTCAGTTTTCCGAGATCTGTCCGGCGAAACCAACGTTAGAACCATTGGTAACTCGATGTCTCAAATGATGCAGCAAAACGATCGTCGCAAAGCGCAGAATGCCGGTGAATATTTCGCACCGAACCGGCCCATTGTGGTGGAAAGGGATGCCGCCCGGGCGGTATTACGTTCAATCGGACGCGGGGGTTCCGGCCTCACCCGGCAGCACGACACGAACGACGGTGCCACCGCGTTCCGAGGTATCGACGGCGATGGTGCCGCCATGTTTTGTCACCACCTGCTTCACGATCGCCAAGCCGAGGCCGGAACCCGGCATCGAGCGGGACGAGGTGATCCGATAGAACCGCTCGAACACCAGCTCGCGCTCGGCTGCGGGAATTCCGGGACCCGCGTCGTCGATGGATAGTTCCAGCAGCCCTGGACCGCTCTCCCGCATGACGATGCGGACCTGCGCGCCGGCCGGGCTCCACTTGGCCGCGTTGTCCAGAACGTTGAGCACGGCGCGCTCCAGACCCGCGTCGTGCCCGTAGACGAACCAGGGCCGCAGGTCCGCGACGAACTCGATGCCGGTGCGGCGGCGGCGCGCGCGCTCGAGCGCACGTTCCACCACTTCGCCCAGATCCACGCGTTCGTAGACGGTTTCCGGCGCGTCTTCGCGCGCGAGATCCACCAGGTCGCCCACCAGCGTCGACAATTCTTCGATCTGGGCCATGACGTCCGCGCGCAGCCCTGCCATGTCCTCGTCGGGTAGCTGGGGTGCGCCCGGACGGCTCGACGCGATGAGCAGCTCCATATTGGTTCGCAAGGACGTCAGCGGCGTGCGCAATTCGTGCCCGGCGTCGGCGACCAGCCTGCGCTGCCGATCGCGTGACTCGGCCAAGGCGCGCAGCATCGTGTTGAAACTCTCCGTCAGCCTCGCCAGTTCGTCGTCGCCGGTCACCGGGATCGGGGTCAGATCATCGGTGCGGGCGATGCGTTCGGTGGCGGCCGTGAGCCGCGCGATGGGCCGAAGTCCGGTCCGCCCGACCGCCGTGCCCGCGGCGGCGGCCAGCACGACACCGCAGCCGCCGACCACGAACAGCAGCCACGCGAGCCGGTCGAGCACCTCCCTGGTCCGGTCGAGTCGCTGCGAGATCACCAGCGTGGCACCCGAATTCGTGTGCACGGCCAGCACTCGCTGACTGCCGACCGTGCGCAGCGAGGAGCTCTGCTCGCCCTCCGCGACGTCCATCTCCTGGACGCCGACCGGCGGATCGGTCGATTGCGGTGGCGAATAGCGCTCGAGGCCGGGATAGATCAATGCGATGCCGGTGTCGTCGTAGAAGGCGGAGGCGATCATCAGGTTCTGGATGTTGAATCCGTACGGATTGCTGGCGATCACGGCGCTGGCGCGGCTGCGCAGCTGGGCGTCCACGTCGGCGTACAGCGCGCGCGCCACGAGCGCGTAGGCCGCGATCGAGGTGACGGCCACCGCGATCGCCACCACGGACGCAGCCAGCAGGGTCACCCGCCACCGCAGCGAGACCGAGCGGGTCAGCGGCATCGGCGGCCGCATGTCCGCGGACTCGGTCGGCCGCTGGCCCAGCGCTGCGACTACCGGTCGCCTAGGAGCTGTCCGTGCCATGAAACCGGCCTACGGTGGTGTTTCGCGGAGCACGTAGCCCACGCCACGCACGGTGTGGATCAGTCGCGGCTCGCTCTCGGCCTCGGTCTTGCGGCGCAGATAACCGATGTACACCTCGAGCGCGTTTCCCGAGGTCGGGAAGTCGTAGCCCCAGACTTCCTCGAGAATGCGACTGCGGGTCAATACCCGGCGCGGATTCGCCATCAGCATCTCCAGCAGGGAGAACTCGGTGCGGGTGAGACTGATCGGCCGTGCACCGCGGGACACTTCGCGGGTCACCGGGTCCAGCGACAGATCGGCGAACTTCATCGCCTCGGATGCCTCGCCCGGATCGGCGGCCGTGCGCCGCAGCAGGGCCCGCAGCCGCGCCAGCAGCTCCTCCAGCGCGAAGGGCTTCGGCAGATAATCATCCGCTCCGGCATCGAGCCCAGCGACCCGCTCGGAGACCGAATCTCGCGCCGTGAGAACCAGAATCGGCAAATCATCACCCGTACTGCGCAACCGGCGGCAGACCTCGAGCCCGTCCAGCCGGGGCATCATGACGTCGAGTACGAGCGCATCCGGTCGCTGGACAGTTGCCTTCTCCAGCGCGTCCACCCCGTCCACCGCGAGATCGACGGAGTAGCCATTGAACGTGAGCGATCGGCGCAGCGATTCCCGGACGGCCCGATCGTCGTCGACTACCAGAATGCGCATGCCACCAGTTTGACCGCAGCGACTGAGAGGTAACTGAGAGGCCACCCCCGACACGCCGCGGCGAGTCCGCGCGCGCAGCCCTCGCCGCGCCACCGCGCCGACCCCGGATGACCAGGTGTTCCCGGGGCAGTGCCGACCAGTTGCCCCGTCCCTAATACATTAGGCTGCGAAACTTGTTCTCTATAGCCATATTCGGCAATATGGGTACCGACTCCCCCGGATTGCCGATGACCACTCTGCACGGTATGTTCCGTGCGGTAAAAAAGAAGACCTCTAGTCGGTTCTTTGCGCGTTGAATCAATACTCCAACAGCCACGCGCAACCGAGGTCACTGGTGAAGCGGAGGCGACAGAAGCGGATGGAAGCTGCACCGCAGTCCTGGCAATTCAGCCTGTCGAACTGGTCGGTCACCCGCAAGGTCGGTGTGGTGCTGGTGCTTCCGGTGCTGCTGGCAGCCGTCTTCGCCGTGCTCCGAATCAGCAATGAACTGCGTACCATGACGCAGTTGGACGCGGCAAGCGAACAAGCCATCATCATCCGCCCGATCGTCAAGTTCGGCTCGGCCACCGAGCAACTCGGCGTCATCGCGACAGCCAGCGCGGGCAACACCGCCGACCCGCAGACCGATGCGGCGCTCACGAAGTTCGACCAGGCGCTGGCCGAGCTGGAAGCCGCACTGCAGACCACCGCCGCGAGCCCGCGGGTGACCTCCGAGCTGGCTTCGGCCATCGCGACCGGCACCACAATGCGCAACAGCCTGCGCAACGGCTCGCCCGCGATGATCTTCGAGCAGTCCGACGAGATCATGGTGCGCATCGGCAACGCGCTCGCGCTGTCGCCCTCCGTGGACGACCTGGTGATCCAGCGGTACTTCCTGCAGCTGGCCTCGGTACAGACCGCACGGCGCGTGCTCACCCAGCAGCACATGGTGATCGGCGCGCCGGACGCGAGCCGCAACGCGAGTGTGCGGCCCCGGGTGCTGGTCGCCGCGGGCGCCGAGATCACCATGATCTACCAGTACGGGCAGATCCTGCCCGATTCCGCGGGCAATATGCGCCCACTGCTGGACGCGGTGCAAGCCCGGCTCGCCACATTCAGCCAGAACATCGCGGACCCGGCGACCAATCCCGCCGTGCTGAATTCGCTCGACGTCAGTGCGGACACCTACGAGAAGACCACCGCGCAACTGATCGACATGATCGACAGCGCCCTCGCCGATCGCACCAGCGCCGCGCAGAACGGCGCTCTTCGGGAAACGACGATCGTCATCGGCATGCTGCTCGCGGGTTTGGCGCTGGCCCTGTCGGTGGCGCGCACCCTGGTCGTCCCGGTCCGCCGCCTGCGGCGCGACGCGCTCGAGGTCGCGCACATCAAGCTGCCCGACGAGCTCGCCGTGGTGCGCGCGGGCGGCACCACACCGGAAATCACCCCGGTCGCGGTGCACACCACCGACGAGATCGGCCAGCTGGCCCGCGCTGTCGACGAGATCCACGAGCAGGCCCTCAACCTCGCGGCCGACCAGGCCCGTCTGCGCCTGCAGATCGGCAACATGTTCGAAACCCTCTCCCGCCGCAGCCAATCGCTGGTCGAGCAGCAGCTGGCGCTGATCGAGGACCTCGAACACGACGAGGACGACACCGACCGACTACAAAGCCTGTTCCGCCTCGACCACCTCGCCACCCGCATGCGCCGCAACGGCGACAATCTGCTCGTGCTCGCGGGCACCGCGCTGCGCCGCGGCCAGCTGCACCCGGTGCACCTGTCGGACATGCTCTGGAGCGCGGTCTCCCAGGTGGAGGACTATCAGCGAGTCGAAATCGGCGCGGTGCCCGACGGCGTCGTCGCGGGCGAGCCCGCGGTCGACATCGAACACCTGCTCGCCGAGCTGATCGACAACGCCCTGCGCTACTCCCCACCGACCACGCCGGTGACGGTGACGGTGTCGCGCGCGGTGGACGGCGGCTACCTGATCGAGATCACCGACCGCGGCCTCGGCATGTCCCTGGAAGACCTGCAGACGACCAACGACCGCCTCGCCTCGGGTGGCGAGGTCACCGTCGAGACGGCGCGCCGGATGGGTCTGTTCGTCGTCGGCAGGCTGGCCAAACGCCACACCATGACGGTCAGTCTGCGCCGTACCTCGACGCTGGCGCAGCAGCCGGGCATCACCGCCAGCGTGCACCTGCCCGGCGCTCTGGTCGCGCCGCCGCTGGACGCCACCGACCCGTCGGGCAAGCTCCTCGATATCACCGCCGAGCATCAACTGCCCGCGCTCGCCGCACCGCCCACCGGTGCGCAGCCGCGCAATCTGGTACCGGTGCCGAGTCTGCCGCAGCGCGACACCGCACGCTTCGGCGTGACGAGTTCGGGCCTGCCGCAGCGTCGTCCGGCCATCCGCATCGCCGACGCCCCCGACCAGCCCGCGGTCTCGACGCCGGTCGGCCGCACGGTCGATCCCGCAGACCAGCCGTCCACCCAACCGTGGCCGGTGCTCAGCTCCGCAGGGGAGACCAACCGCACCCCGGCCGGTCCATTCGGTCCACCGACGCTCACCGGGCGGGAGCGCTCCGGTGAGGTCGATCAGCACCAGACGCGCACCGATCTGTGGACCGAAATCCAGGACGACGAGCCGATCACCGGCCCGAACCCGACTGTGCCGCGGGAACCCGTCGAACCACAGACCACCGCACGGTCCGGCCTGCCGATCCGCAAGCCGTCCACCGCCCCCGTCGACGCACCACAGGAGGTGGCACCCGAACCCGCGACGATCACCTCGTCCCGGCTGCAGCCGGTCGCCGGCGCCTCGCCCACCCCGATCTATCAACGCATGGTCTCGGAATGGCTGGTCGAGCCCTCGACCTCGCAATCGCCGGACAGCGCGTGGTCCTCGCCCGGCGACGCGGGATGGCTGGCCGCCGAGGATGCCAGTCATCCGACGACCACCGCGCGCACCGTCGGCGGACTGCCGATTCGCCGGCCGGGCGCCCAGCTGGTGCCCGGCGGCCTTGCGCCGGCGGAGGACGCCGCAGCGCGGGATCCGGGAGAAATTCGCAACAACTTGACCAGGCATCTCAGTGGGGTCCGCAGCGGGCGGGCCAATGCGCAGTACAACGACGGAGGGCTCGCATGACCAACGCGAACAACAGCACCACGGACGAGAATCTGAACTGGCTGGTCGCCCGCTTCACCCGAGATGTGCCCGGCGTGTCCCACGCGGTACTGGTATCGGCGGACGGTCTGTTGCAGGCCACCAGCCCGCATCTGCCCAGCGACCGCGCCGAGCAGCTGTCGGCCGTCACCGCCGGACTCGCCAGCCTCTCCATGGGTGCGGCCTCCCTGTTCGACGGTGGCAAGGTGATGCAGTCCATCGTGGAGATGCAGCGCGGCTACTTGCTGGTGATGAGCGTGGGCAATGGCTCGCACCTGGCTGTGCTGGCGAACAAGTCACACGACATCGGTCGCATCGGCTACGAGATGGCGCTGCTGGTCGACCGGGTGGGCTCGGTGGTCACCGCCACCGCCCGTACCGCCGTCTGAGTGTGGAGATGTCCAACCCATACGGCCCCGGACCACGACCAGCTACCCGCGTCCGGCCATATGCCCTGACCTCCGGGCGTACCGAGCCGGCGATCGACCTGCCACTCGAGGCAGTCGTCGAAACCTTGTCGTACACTGCACATTCCGACTGGCCGACCGGCGACATCCGCACCGAGATACTGCGACTCGGTACGCATCAGTTGTCGGTCGCGGAGATCGCGGCGCATCTGGACCGGCCGCTCGGCATGGTCCGGGTGGTGATCGGCGACCTGGTTGTCGACGGCACCATGCGCGTGCATTCGACCCTGACCGAAGAGGCGAGCTATGACGAGCGACGTTCGCTGATGGAGAGGACATTGCGTGGACTCCGCGCCCTATAGGAATCAGGGGCCCAGTGGAATTCCCGGGCCAAGTGGGAATACCGGAACAGGGAACGCCCCTGGGCCGGACGGCTTCGAGAGCCGGGTCGCCTCGACGAAGATTGTCGTCGCGGGCGGCTTCGGTGCGGGCAAGACCACGTTCGTCGGTGCCGTGTCGGAGATCGTTCCGCTGCGCACCGAGGCGATGGTGACCCGTTACTCCGATGGCATCGACGATCTCGCCGAGACGCCGGAGAAGGAAACCACCACGGTCGCCATGGATTTCGGCCGGATCATCCTGCCGGGCAACCTGGTGCTCTATCTGTTCGGCACACCGGGCCAGCGACGTTTCTGGTTCATGTGGGACGACCTGATCCGCGGCGCGATCGGCGCAGTGGTGCTGATCGACACCAGGCGGTTGGAGGACAGCTTCGCCGCGGTCGACTTCTTCGAGGCGCGTAAGCTGCCGTTCCTGATCGCGGTGAACCGCTTTCCCGACGCGCCGCGCTTCCCGATCGCGGAGCTGCGCGAGGCGCTGTCGGTCCGCGAGGGCGTGCCGATCGTCGATATCGACGCCCGCAGCGCCATCGAGGTGCGTCAGGCGCTGGCCGCGGTGACCGAGTACGCGATCGCACAGCTGAAGGCGAGCGAACTGGAAGGAACCTCCCAGCATGCGTGAGGTCGCGACGCTGGCCGCGGGCGACGGAGCCAGGGCGTCCGTCGATCAGTTCGCACTCGGCTACTGGCTGGCCGGACTCACCTTGGGTATCGCGCTGCTCGGCGCGGTGGTCGGCCTCGCATGTCTCTTGCACAGCGCCCGTTCGGTCCAGTTCCGGCTCGTATGGATTGTTTCCGCGGCGATCTCGCTCGGCGGTATCGGGTCGTGGCTGGCCATTTCGGTAGCCGCGCTCGGCTTGCGCGTGCCGGGCAGCGCGATCCGTTTCGACTCGGGCCGCTTGATCGCGGCCCTGGCGGTCTCGATCGTGACGGTCCTGGCCGCGCTGCTGATCATCGGCCGCACACCGCGCCTGATCCTCCTGCTGCCCGGTGGGCTGGTACTCGGCCTCGGCTACAGTCTGTCGAACTATCTGGGCATCGGCTCGATCAAAATTCAGGGCTCGGTCCAGGTGACGAGCTGGCTGGCCGTCGTTTCCACGGCGATCGGGGTGATCACCGCGACGGCGACGCTCTGGTTGTTCCAGTCGGTGCGTCTCCCGCTGGCCCGCGCCGCGACGGTGCTGCTGTTCAGCGTCGGTGTGGTCGCGACGTACTACACGGCGCTCGCCGCACTGCATTTCGAGGTGAACCGATCGGCCAAGGTGCCGCAGGGTATGGAGTTGTTCGACTTCGTATTCCCGATGTTCGTCATCGGCTTGCTGTCGCTGACCGTACCGATCTCCGCGGTGCTGATCGCTCCGGACCGCCGAGAGTTCGCCGCACCGCCGAAACAGCGCCGGCCGAAGCTGGAGCCCGCGCGCTGACCCGGTATCGCTCGCCGCGGCGCATCGCGCCGCGGCGGATCTGTGTCCGCGGCAATGCCGGTCGGCCCACCTGCCGCGATTCTCGCTGAGCGGTCGGTCGTTTCAGCGATGCGGGGCAATCAGCCGCCCATTCGACTTACAGTGGGAGCCGTGCGTTTCGGTCTGGGCTAGGTCGCTGGGCGTCCAGGTTCGCGGCGGGTTCGTCGTCGCGGTGGTCGATGGCGGGCGAGCCCGGCGGCAAGCTGCTCGTTCCCGCCGATTCGTCGGACGCGTGCCGCGTCGGACACGGGCCCGTGGCGGCGTTCGCTGCGATGTTGAGGCCGAGACCGTCGATTTCGGCCAGTGGATTCGTTGAACGGGAGGACCTCGACGTGACGCCGGAACAAGAGGCAGTGCTGCGCGACATCCAGATTCAGCTGCGCGGGCCCGGCCTGTCCGGTTGGCCGCAGTTGGGCATCGACGCGAACGGCGCGCACCGGACGCTGGTGGACGGACTGGCCCTCGCGTTGGCGCGGATCGGCGAACTGGAGCACCAATCCACCGAGTTGCGAACGCAAATAGGCGAATTGCGGATCGAGATCAGCGAACTGGAGGCGACGACGGCGGAGCTGACCGAGCAAGTACAGCGGTTGGACGGGCCGCATTGGCCATGGCCGCTCTCCTTGATCCAAGGCCCCGCCGCGCTGGTCGGTGAACAACTCGCGCGGCTGGAGGCACTCTTGGCAGACTTCCCAGGGTTACGCGGACCGGACGGCAGCGAGCGGCCGGAGCCGGTGGGAACACCGGACCCGCGGAGCTGACCTCGAAAAACTCCAGTCGCACACCGCCACAGCCGACAGCTGCGCGCAGATCGGCGGCGGGAGAACAGAATTGAGAAACCGGGATCGGCGAAGGGCAGTCAGAGTGGCGATGAGCGGGTTCTCCCGGAAACCAGGAGAACCCGCCCTCGACCACGAGAGTACCTGCATCCGGCCGTCGGCGCATCATATTCAGCGGACTTTTACGCCGCCAAAAACGAACCCTCAGTACGTATTTCACTCCATGGCTACCCGATCGCAACCGGGCTGGGCGCAATAATGCGACACGTTCGAGCCACTTTAGTTAGCTAGATAATTGCTATCTTGCCATTTCGACTTGCCCACCAATCCTGCCAACAGAAGAATTCGGACGGCTTAACCCAGTATCGAGGCACCCGCCGCCACATATAGCAAATATCTAGCGATCTTCATCGGGCAAGCATGTTCGGCCAGCGCCGCACACCCGGCTTCATCGAAGTGCACACGACTGTCGATCGCCACAGAAACCATCTCGCCTCCCCCCCTGGGGCTCGCCCGGCGTCGACTGCGCGGGCCGCGGTTTTCGCCATCCGCGCCCGGATCGGCCCGCCGTTCCCCGAACGAGTCCTCCCGCTCGGGCGCGCGCGACCAACCACAAGGACATTTTCGATAATGATTTCCATTTACTCCCGCGGGCAGCTACAGTGTCAGCAGCACAGGGTGATCGTGGCGCGCTGGCCGAGCGCCGCGCCGAATTGGCGGAAATCATCCGGAAGCCGGGTACCTCGGACGCCGATCGGCCGGCCGGCCAGGCCGAACTGAAACGGAGCCGAGAGACGCCGGTCCGGTACGATTGCGCGATCGGGACGTCACTGACGGACGACCGCGGGGTCATCCCTCCGGAAAGTTCGGACTCTCCCGTGTGCGTGTGCGCGAGATGGCCCACCGGGGCGAATTGCCCGGTGTGCACAAATCGAGCTGGTAGATAACCACTGATCTCGTGAGAAGGAACCCGTCATATGGCAGTCAAGCGAGTACCGTCGAAGAAGGTTCGCGCCGAACAGGCCCGTCGTCCGAAGAAGAACCCGCTCATCGCCGCGGGGATCGAGACGGTCGACTACAAAGACGTGAACCTGCTGCGCACGTTCATCTCCGATCGCGGCAAGATTCGCAGCCGCCGGGTCACCGGCCTCACCCCGCAGCAGCAGCGCCAGGTCGCTGTCGCGGTGAAGAACGCCCGCGAGATGGCGTTGCTGCCGTTCACCAGCCGGTAGGCCGACTTCGAGACGAGAGACCCCGCGCGGCATCGGGGTTTGCCGTCGACGCGGGCGAACGCACGTGGGACTAGGGTTGCGGTATGGATCGGAAACCGGCCGGACGCTCTGTCGCCGCCGTCGCAGTAGCGCTCGCCTGCCTCACAGCCACCGGCTGCGGCCAATCGAAGGACACCGGGACACAACCGAACCCGAGCACGACGCAGACCGCGGCGCCGAGTACACCCGTCGAGGCGCCCAAGGGCGCCCAGGGCACTGTGTTCACCGCCGACCCGACCATCGTCGGCGCGCGTCCGATCACCTTCCAATCGTGGACCAGGTTGGCGGACAACAAGATAGCCGTGAACTTCCAAACCGGGACGCCCGAGTGCTACGGCGTGGATGCTACGGCTACCGAAACCGGTTCGACGGTGACGGTCGAGCTGCGCTCCGGTAGCCGCGCCGACGCGGTGGGCCGGATGTGCGCGATGATCGCGGTGTTCGGCACGCTGGAGGTCCCGCTGAAAGCGCCGCTGGCCGACCGTACGGTACTCAGCGCGGTCTAGCTCGAGCTCAGCATCGCGGACGGCTGAAGCCGCGCCGGACCACTGGCCCGGCGCGGCTTCTTTCTTGCTCCGGCCCTGTCTCAGTGGGCGAAGTGCCGCGCCCCGGTGAGGTACAGGATGACACCGGCCTCGCGGGCGAGGTCGATGGTTTCCTGGTCGCGCACCGAGCCGCCGGGTTGGACGATGGCGCGGACACCGGCCTGGATCAGGGCCTGCGGGCCGTCCGGGAACGGGAAGTAGGCGTCCGAGGCGGCCACCGATCCTTTGACCCGGTCACCGGCGCGCTGCACCGCGAGACCGACCGCGTCCACCCGATTGACCTGCCCCATCCCGACGCCGACCGACGCGCCGTCGTGTGCGAGCAGGATCGCGTTGGACTTCACGGCACGGCAGGCACGCCAGGCGAATACCAGGTCGGCCAGGGTCTGCGGGTCGGCAGGCTCACCGGCGGCCAGGGTCCAGCCGGCCGGGTCGTCGCCCGCGGCGTCGAGCACGTCGCGCTGCTGCAGCAGCACACCGCCACTGATCGGCCGCAGTTCGGCCCCCGCCCGCCGCGGCGGCTCGGCGACCAGAATGCGCACGTTCTTCTTACGCTGCAACACTTCCACGGCGCCGTCGGCGTAGGAGGGCGCGATGATCACCTCGGTGAAGATCTCCGCGACCTGCTCGGCCAACTCCATGGTGACCTCGCGGTTCGCCGCAATCACTCCGCCGAACGCGCTGACCGGATCGCACGCGTGCGCCTTGCGGTGGGCGTCGGCGATATCGGCGCCGAGCGCGATACCACACGGGTTCGCATGCTTGATGATCGCGACGGCCGGGCCATCGTGGTCGAAAGCCGCCCGCCAGGCGGCGTCGGAGTCGATGTAGTTGTTGTACGACATCTCCTTGCCGTGCAACTGGCGCGCCTGCGCCAGCCCGGGACCGCCGTCGGCGCTGGTGTACAGCGCGGCGGCCTGATGGGGGTTCTCGCCGTAGCGCAGCACCGCCGAGCGTTCCCAGGTGCCGCCGAGCCATTCGGGGAATCGGGTCGTCGCGTCGGCCTCGCCGTCTGCGGCCAGCACATTGGTCAGCCAACTGGCGACCGCGACGTCATAGCTGGCGGTGTGTTGGAAAGCCTTGGCCGCCAAGGCAGTCCGCTCGGCCAGCGTAAAGCCACCGGATTTCACCGCGGTGAGCACGCTGTCGTAGTCGCCGCTGTTGACGACGACCGCCACCGAGGGATGGTTCTTCGCCGCCGCACGCACCATGGACGGCCCGCCGATATCGATCTGCTCCACGCATTCGTCGGGCCCAGCCCCGCTCGCCACGGTCTGCGTGAACGGGTAGAGGTTCACCACGACCAGCTCGAACGCCTGCACGCCGAGCTCGACCAGCTGATCGACGTGCTCCGGCTTGCGCAAGTCGGCCAGAATGCCCGCGTGCACCCGCGGATGCAGCGTCTTGACCCGGCCATCGAGGGTCTCCGGGAACCCGGTCAGGTCCTCCACCTTGGTCACCGGAATGCCCGCGTCGGCGATCTTGCCCGCGGTGGATCCGGTCGAGACCAGCTCCACGCCCGCTGCGTGCAGGCCGGTCGCGAGCTCGACGAGACCCGTTTTATCGTAGACGCTCACCAGCGCCCTGCTGATCGGCTTGCGTTCACTCACCGGAGAACTCGCTCATCTGGGATAACTGCCTTTCGTCCGTCGGAGACAATGCCTCTCGTGGCGACAGCGGCGACAACCTCCGCCAGCAACCGTCGCTCGACAATCTTGATGCGCTCATGCAGGGTGGCCTCGTCGTCACCGGGCAGCACCGCTACCGGCTCCTGCGCGAGGATCGGGCCGGTGTCCACGCCTTCGTCCACCAGATGCACCGTGCAGCCGGTGACCCGGGCGCCGTAGGCGAGCGCGTCACGCACACCGTGCGCACCGGGAAACGCCGGCAGCAACGCGGGGTGGGTGTTGATGATCCGGCCGCCGAACCGGTCCAGGAAGGCGGGGCCGAGCAGCTTCATGAAGCCCGCCGACACCACGAGGTCCGGGTCGTAGGTTGCGACCGTGGCGGTGAGCGCGACATCCCACTCGGCGCGGTCCGGAAAGTCCTTCAGCGCCACCCGGAAATGCGGCACGCCCACGGCATCCGCGTGGTCGGTGGCGGCACAGTCGCGGTCGACGCCCACGGCGACGATCTTCGCCGGATAGCCGGGAGCGGACGCCGCGTCGAACAGCGCGCGCAGCAACGAGCCGGTGCCCGAGGCCAGCACGACGACGGTGGCCGGCGCCGCTGCGGGCTTCCACGGGGCGTGCGAGGACGTCAGCGCTCTACTCCTGCGATCGATCGGATGGCGGGCTGATGCGGCACCGCCGGGTTAGAGCCTAACGACCGTCCACCCGGTCACCATCCGGCAGGTCCGTCTCCACCACCTCGGCGTCGACGATCTCAGCCGTCAGGGCGCCGCGGCGCGCGTGGCCGGTCCCGACCGTGGTCGGCTCGTCGAGGAGCTCGGCGTCGAGGGCACCTTCCAGCGCCGGGCGGTCGTAGTCGAGAACGCGGTCGTCGCGGTCGTCGTCGTAGTCGTCCTCCGCGTCGTAGTCGTTCCCCGCGTCGTAGTCGGAGGCCGGGTCGTCGTAGTCCCGGTCGTAGTCGTCGTACGGATCGGTGTAGTCGGCCGGCGGGACGCCGACCGGCACGAGGAACCAGCGCGCGAACAGCAGGCTCGCGTAACCGGGAATCGCGAGCCAGGCGAAGGTGATCACCGCGAAGATCGCCGGATCCAGCCCCATCCGGCCGAACGTGCCGAGTTCACCGCCCGCCACCGCGCCTGCCACCGTCAAGGCGAGCGCCGCCAGCGCGGCGGAGCTCAGTGTCGCCCACGGCGCGGTGATCCGATCGGTCGAGGTGCGGGCGCAATCCAGCCCACCGAGCACGCCGACCCCCGCGGGGACGAGCAACAGCACCATCCACCATCCCTGCGCCGGCCCCGTGGGTATCGCCGCGAGCAGCGGGAAGGCCGGAATCGGGCCGCCGACCACCGAGAACACGCCGAACGAGGCGGCGCCGATATGCGCGCTGGAACCGACGAGTACACCGACCGCGTGGACGACCAGGTTCGGCAGATACAGCAGCGACAGCAGGGTCAGTCCGAATACGCCCACCGCGTCACTCGCGGACTGATAGGTGTCGCCGATCCGTGCGATGTGCGCGCCAATCGATACCACCACCACGACGGTGGCGCAGCCGAGCAGGCGTAACACCGAACGGCCCGCGCCGTAGAGCCCGGAGACGGCCCAGTCGGGCAGGCGCAACAGCACGAAAAGCAGCCGTCGGATCCGCGTCGCGATGCCGGTGGCGGCGGCGAGCAGGTGCAGCGCCGCGACCCACGTGAACGCGCTGAGGGTGTTCGGCGGGCGCAGCGCGATGACACCCGAAGCGTCTTCGGTGACAGCCAGGCAGACCGAGGTGACCAGCAGCGGACCGCCCAGCGCGGCACCGACGATCCATCCGAGATCGGCCTTGGTGCAGTCCGGTTCCACGGCCCGTGCGCATTCGCGCGCCGCCAACCACAGCACCAGCGCGGTCGGCAGCAGCGGAAGCAGGCCGAGTGAAGTCTTGCCGATCACCAGCGGAACCTGGTGCGCGCCCAGCCAGCTGGCGGCGACCGCGCCGGAGGCGCCTGCGAGATCACTGCCCGAGGTGAGCAACGTCCCCAGCACGAGAACGGCGAACGTGGTGAGCCCGAACGCCGCGGGACGGGCCGCGACCGCGATGAGAACTCTGGATCGCTCCGGAGTCAGCGACAGGAACCCGGCCTCGTCCGCGTCGGTAGCTGGTTGCGGCGCGCGCGACGCACCGGCTCGGCGCGTCGAGGAGGTTCTGGGGTTCATGGCTTTTCAGCGTGGCAGCTTCCCCGGCGCGAGCGGCTCAGGCGCGCCGGGAAAGCACCCGCCACGCGGCCGCCGCGCCAGGGAGGCGGCGGTCTTACTTGTTGTCGTCCGAGGGGCGGAATGCCTGGGTGGCGTCGGCGGACGGATCACCACCCTGCTCGCCGCCGAACGGCTGACTCTGCTGGCCCGGTTGCTGCCCGAAGCCAGGCGAACCGTAGGGCGACTGCTGGCCGGACGGCTGCCCGCCGAAATGCTGGGTCACGCTCTCGTCGGGGCGGGGCTGCGCACCGTAGGGCGAACCCGGCTGCTGGGACGCGCCGTAGGCGGTGGTCGGCTGGCCCTGGCCGTAGGGCGACTGCGGCTGGCCATAAGGCTGCGCCGGCTGGGCGTAGCTCGGCTGGCCCTGGCCGTAGGGCGACGGCTGCTGGGACGGGAACTGCGGCGGCGCGGCCTGGCTGCCGTAGCCGGATTGCCCGTAAGCGGCGCTCGGTCCGTAGCCGGGCTGACCCGCCTGCCCCGGTCCGAAGGGCTGCTGCGCCTGCCCGAACGACGGCGGCTGCTGCTGCTGGCCGTAGCCGAACTGACCGAAACCGCTCGCCGCCGCGGCCGGACGCGGCGCGGGCGCCTTCAGGATGCCCGCGTCGAACAGCGCCGCCGCGATCGCGACCACGGCCTGCACGAACGCGAGGACGAGCAGGACGTACGCACCCACCTTCAACTCGCTGCCGTCACCGAAGTTGAACGTCTGGAACAGCAGCGCGGCGAAACCCGCGGTCGAGGCCGCGGCGGCCGCACCGATCCAGTTCTGCTTCGGCAGCAGCGACAGCACGGCGAGCAGGCCACCGAGCAGGAGCAGTCCGAGCAGCGGCGAACCGGACGCCACCTCGAACAAGTTGGCCGTCTCCGCGCCGCCGACCCGACGTCCGCCCACATCGATCGGCTTGCTGCCCAGGAACGGCAGGAAGCCGAGTAGGAAGTTGATCACGCCGAGCGCCGCTGCGCCGACCACCAGGAAGAACGGCAGACCTTTGGCATCGGAACCGGTAGCGCTCGAACCTGAACTGGCACCACCACCCGCGACCGGGCTCGGAGTGGATGGCGCGGAGGGCGCGGGTGTGTTGTACCCGGAGCCCCCGGTCGGGTAGGACATGTCGTCGTCTCCTAAATCGAGTCGTTCATGGTGTTTCACGGCTGGATCACTGCTGACGCTACTGCACCGCCCGGCCCAGGTCACCCTGCACCGATCGCCGGGACGAGCGGATCCGCCCACGTCCCGGCAGGTTGCCGCACCCGCCGAGACAGGTGCGGCGACCCGCAGACCCGCAGCCTCGAACGAGACACCGACCGCCTATAACTGTTGCCCCGCGATGGCTGTTTTCACACCGCCCGGGATTCAGACCGCCCAGGATTCACGCCGGCCGGCTGCACACCGCCCGGGTGCGTAGCAACGGGGAGCGCCGGAGATGACATCGCGCGATGCCGGTGAACCGTTCGTCCGGCTGACTCGTGTCAACTGGAGCGAGAGCAGGACAAGTTCGCCAGAGACCACCGGTGCCACGCGTGGCCGGTCAGGACGCTCAGCTGCTGCCCAAGCCAGAGCCCACCGCCACACATGACGAAGGCCGCCCCCCGAATTCGGAGGCGGCCTTCGTGCGCGACGCGGTGCGGATCAGGCGCTGATGCTGGCCTTCTCCAAGATCTCGCGGGCCAGCGCGGCGGTCTCGGACGGCGTCTTGCCGACCTTCACGCCCGCGGCCTCCAGCGCGTCCTTCTTCGCCTGGGCGGTGCCCAGCGAGCCGGATACGATCGCGCCCGCGTGGCCCATCGTCTTGCCCTCGGGGGCGGTGAAGCCGGCGACGTAGCCGACGACCGGCTTGGTGACGTTGGCCTTGATGTAGGCCGCGGCCCGCTCCTCGGCGTCGCCGCCGATCTCGCCGATCATGACGATCAGCTTGGTCTCCGGGTCCTGCTCGAACGCCTCGATGGCGTCGATGTGGGTGGTACCGATGACCGGGTCGCCGCCGATGCCGATGGAGGTCGAGAAGCCGAAATCACGCAGCTCGTACATCATCTGGTAGGTCAGCGTGCCGGACTTCGACACCAGGCCGATCGGGCCCTTGCCGGTGATGTTGGCCGGGGTGATGCCGACCAGCGACTCGCCCGGGGTGATGATGCCGGGACAGTTCGGGCCGATGATCCGGGTTTTCGGACCCTTCGCTCCCCCTTTTTCGAGGTTGTAGGCCCACGCGTACGCGGTGTCCTGCACCGGGATGCCCTCGGTGATGACCACCAGCAGCGGGATCTCCGCGTCGACGGCCTCGATGATGGCGTCCTTGGCGAACTTCGGCGGCACGAACGCGATGGACACGTCGGCGCCGGTCTCCTTCATCGCCTCGGCGACAGAGCCGAAGACCGGCAGCTCGACCGCGTTGCCATCCTTGTCGGTGTGCGCGACGGTGGTGCCCGCCTTGCGCGCGTTCACACCGCCCACGATCTGGGTGCCCGCCTTCAGCATCAGCGCGGTGTGCTTGGTGCCTTCGCCGCCGGTGATGCCCTGGACGATGACCTTGGAGTCCTTGTTCAGGAAGATAGACATTGTTTTCGTCCTTACTCGGCCGTTATCGGGCGGCTGCCAGTTCGGCGGCCTTGTCGGCGCCTTCGTCCATTGTCTGCGCCAGCGTCACCAGCGGGTGGTTGGCGTCGGCCAGAATCTTGCGACCCTCGTCGACGCGGTTGCCGTCCAGGCGGACGACCAGCGGCTTGTTGGCCTCGTCACCGAGGATTTCCAGTGCCTTCACGATGCCGTTGGCGACCGCGTCACACGCGGTGATGCCACCGAACACGTTCACGAACACGCTCTTGACCTGGCTGTCGTTCAGGATGACGTCCAGGCCGGCGGCCATCACCTCGGCCGAGGCGCCGCCACCGATGTCCAGGAAGTTGGCCGGCTTCACGCCGCCGTGGCCCTCGCCCGCGTAGGCGACGACGTCCAGGGTCGACATGACCAGACCCGCGCCGTTGCCGATGATGCCGACCTCACCGTCGAGCTTGACGTAGTTGAGGTCGTTCTCCTTGGCCTTGAGCTCGAGCGGGTCGGTCGCGTCCTTGTCGGCGAACGCCTCGTGCTCCGGGTGGCGGAATCCGGCGTTCTCGTCCAGGGTGACCTTGCCGTCCAGCGCGAGGATCTCGTTCTGCGGGGTGCGCACCAGCGGGTTCACCTCGACCAGGGTGGCGTCCTCGGCGACGAACACCTCCCACAGCTTCTGGATGGTGACGGCCGCGGCGTCCAGCACGTCGGCGGGCAGATGGCCCTGCTCGGCGATCGAGCGCGCGAACGCCAGGTCGACGCCCTTGACCGCGTCGACGGCAACCTTCGCCAGTCGCTCCGGCTTGGTCGCGGCGACCTCTTCGATCTCCATGCCGCCTTCGACCGAGCACATGGCCAGGTAGGTCCGGTTGGCCCGGTCCAGCAGGAAGGAGATGTAGTACTCCTCCGCGATGTCCTTGGCTTCGGCGACGAGGATCTTCTTGGTGATGTGGCCCTTGATATCCAGGCCGATGATGTTCTGCGCGTGCGTGAATGCGTCGTCCGGGGTGGCGGCGTACTTGACGCCACCCGCCTTGCCGCGGCCACCGGCCTTCACCTGGGCCTTGATCATCACCGGCTTGCCGATTTCCGCCGCGATCGCGCGGGCGTCCTCGGCCGTGTCCGTGACGCGGCCCTCGGACGAGGGCACTCCGTGCTTTACGAAGAGCTCCTTCGCCTGATATTCGAAGAGATCCATGTACTCACCGTCTCGTCTGCGTTGTGATGACAACGTCTTTGTTGGCGGCCCGACGTCGGAAGCGGGTCGGGTCGGACTCTAACCAGTCACAGGGAGAGCCAAACGGCCACGTACATCCTAAGTGGCGCAGGTCACGGACCAGCGCTATGGGTCGACGAAACCGCTGGCTACGCTACCCGCGAGTAGATTGCCGAAAGGCGGTCCACGCGAAGCCTTCGATCCCGAAAGTGCGCGGTTTCGCCGCCGACGCGACCCCTCCGGCACACTCACCCCGCAGTGCGGAATTCCACGCAGATAAGAGTGATGAATCTCACATGTCCGGGGCGGATCATCCGCTCCGCTTGTGGGGGTGCAATCGTTTCGTTACCGTCATTCGGTCGATGTCACAACACGGTCACGACCAGGAGGACGGCAAGCTTTGACGCAGCACAGCGCTTCGCAGCCGGAGAGCCGCTCCACGTACAAGCGACCGACGTACGACCGTTCGACTCCGCTGAACAGCAGATATGCAGTTCTCCCCCGCTACACGATCGTCTCCGACACGATCGTCTCCCACACGATGTGGCACCGCCGATGAACCATCGCTCTACCTTCGCCCCCGATGATCGCCTGCTGTCCCGGCATCGTTACCGCCCGGACGACGAGCCCTTCGGTGCGGGCCCGCACGCAGAGCCCCGGGTCGACGGATACGCAGACCTTTCCTACAGCGCCGACTCGCAGTACTACCCCGCGGGCGCGACAGATGGTCCCGCCTTCGCATCCGATCACGCCGCAGTCGAGCCACAGATGCACGACGCGAGCTACGCGCACCCGGCATATCACCGCCCGGACTACCAGCACGTCGGCTCCGACGACTCCTGGGCCGGAAACAACGCGTGGGCCCAACAGGATTGGTCGCAGCAGAGTTCCTGGACCGACGGTGGCGCCTGGAGTTCGGGCGACGCGTGGGCCGAGCCGGAACCCTGGACACCGCAACAGCAGCAATGGACGGCCGACGACACCGGCTGCTGGGCTCCCGAAGAAGCCTGGGCGTCGGAGACCGCCGACCCCGAGGCGACCGAGACCGGCACCGACCGGCCCGCCACGCCCACCGTGATCCCTGGCCGCCGTGCCGCGAACAAGCGTGGGGGCGCGCACCGGCTGCCCGCACCGCCGGCCGCCCTCAAGGGCCGCGCCGCGGTCGCCGCCGTCGCCGCCGGTGCGGTGGTCGCCGCCGGGCAGGCCGCCTTCGCCGCCCCCGAGCAGCCGTCACAGGCCGTCGATTACGAAGCGGCCGGGCAGATCCACGAGATCGCCGCCCAATCGATGAATGTGGCCGATCCGAACATCTCGCCGGACTCTCCTCAGGTGCTGAACGTTTCGACACCCGCCAACGTGCAGCAGTTCAACGACATCCTGCAAAAGGGCCAGAAGTACGCCGAGGGCCTCGCTACTCAGGAGGCCGCAAAACTCCGCCCGCTGTTCACCAAGTTCACCGCGGCGGGCACCTTCACCTCCGGCTTCGGCGCCCGGTGGGGCGTGCAGCACCTCGGCGTCGACATCGCGGCCCCGATCGGCACCCCGATCTACGCCGTTGCCGATGGCACCGTCATCGAGGCCGGTCCCGCCGCCGGATTCGGCATGTGGGTCCGTCTGCTGCACGACGATGGCACCATCACCATCTACGGCCACGTCGACACCGCCACGGTGTCGCAGGGCCAGCGCGTGCTGGCCGGCGACCAGATCGCCACGGTCGGCAACCGCGGGTTCTCCACCGGACCGCACTGCCACTTCGAGGTCTGGTTGAACGGCGTCGACAAGGTCGACCCGCTGCCTTGGCTGGCCACCCGCGGTATCAGCCTCGGCCAACAGCGCGACTGAGCGACCGCGCCGGTATCCACTCGCTACAGGCCCCCAGGGGTGCAGGCGCGGCCCGAGCACCTGGGACGCAAGCCCTACGGTGCGGCGGCGATCGCGAGCCCGACCAAGGCAACCACTTTGGTGATCTCCAAGCCGATGTACCAGTAGTGGGCATGCGAACGGGCCAGGTTTTCGCCTGCCAGAACCCGGTCGGCGCGGCGGGTCAGCGGCGGGCGCACCACCACGACCTGGATGGCCAGCAGCACCACGGTCACGCCCAGCCATGACCAGGTTGCCGAGCCGGGCGACACGATCAGCGCGGCGAGCAGCAGCAGCGCGGCGAGCCCGACCTCGGCGGCGTTCAAGGCGCGAAACACCAAGCGACCGATGCCGAGCCCGAGCGCAAGCGTCACTCCCGGCGCGCGAAACTTCAACGGCGCCTCCAGGAATGAGATGGCCAGCACCATGCCGAGCCACAACGCGGGTAGAAACCACAGGATGTGCTGCACGACTGTGTCCATGAGCGGACCCTACCGGCGTGGCCGGACCGCGGGCAGGGCCGAAAGGCCATGTCGCACCGGTCGGCCCGCTCTGTGCACCGAGCGAGCGCTCAGAGTTTGACCAGTGTTCGACTGTATTGCGGGATCAGTCGGATCTTGCCGGCGGTACCGAAATCGATCGTCACGGTGGCCAGCGGCCCGAAGCCCTCGGCGGCGATCACGCGGCCGAGACCGTATTTGTCGTCGCTGACCCGATCGCCCACGGCGAGCACCAAGTTCGTGTTGTTGCGCGTCGCGCCGCCGGGCGCCGGTCTCCGTGTGCCCCGGTCCCGCACGCCCGGCCTCGGCTCCGACCAGCCATCTCCCCGCGTCCAGTCCCGCTCCAGCCCGTCGTCGTCACCGCCGCGCCGCCGCGGACCCCTGGCCGCAGGCGATCCGGCCGGCTCGAGGCGGCGCCAATCGATGAGATGACCCGGGATCTCTTGCAGGAAGCGCGATTCCGGATTGGAGACCGGCTGTCCCCAGCCCGAACGAACCACCGCGCGGGTCACATACAGGCGCCGCCTGGCTCTGGTGATGCCGACGTAGGCCAGGCGACGTTCCTCGGCCAGTTCGGTCGGATCGCCGAGCGACCGCATGTGCGGGAACTGGCCGTCCTCCCAACCGGTCACGAATACCACCGGAAACTCCAAGCCCTTCGCGGTGTGCAACGTCATCATCGTGACGACGCCGGAGCCCTCGTCCGGAATCTGATCGGTGTCGGCCACCAGGGAGACCCGCTCCAGGAAAGCGGCGAGCGAACCGGGGTCGGGCTCGCCTTCGCCCACTTCGGGCACCAGCCCTTCCTGCCGGGCCGCCTCGGCGTTGTTGGACGCCTCGGAACTGAATTCCCGTGCGACGCTGACCAATTCGTTGAGATTATCGAGTCGTGCACCGTCTTGTGGATCGTCGGAGGCCTCCAGTTCGCCGCGATAGCCGGTGCGCTCGAGCACCGCCTCGACGACATTGCCCACATCAGGGAAGTCGGACTCCGCGCGTTCGCCCGCCGCCCGGATCTCGTCGAGCAGGTCGAGGAAGCCCGCGATGGCTCGCTGCGAGCGGGTGTTCAGCAGCGCCACCTTGCCCTCGGCGGCGTCGCGCAGCGCGGCGGCGAAACCGATCCCGCGCCGTTCGGCGTGCACCGCCACACACGCCTCGGCGCGGTCGCCGATACCGCGGCGGGGCGTGTTCAGGATGCGGCGCATACTCACCGTGTCGTCCGGGTTCTCCAGCACGCGCAGATAGGCGACGATGTCGCGCACCTCTTTGCGCTCGTAGAATCGGACACCGCCGACCACCTTGTAGGGCAGTCCCATCCGGATGAAGATCTCTTCCAGCGCGCGAGAGTTGTTGTTGGTCCGATAGAACACCGCGACGTCGCCGTAGTTGGCCTCACCTTGGTCGACCAGCCGGTCGATCTCACGCGCGACGAACGACGCCTCGTCGTGCTCGTTGTCGGCGACGTAGCCGGTGATCAGCTCGCCCTCGCCGGAATCGGTCCACAGCTTCTTCTCGCGCCGGTTCTCGTTGCGGGCGATCACCGAGTTGGCGGCCGAGAGGATGCGCTGCGTGGAGCGGTAGTTCTGCTCCAGGAGGATGGATTCCGCGTCGGGGAAATCGCGCTCGAACTCCTCGATATTGCGGATGGTCGCGCCGCGGAAGGCGTAGATGGACTGATCGGCGTCGCCGACGACGCACAGTTCGCTCGGCGGGACACGGTCCTGCGGCCGGTCCGCTTCGTGGTCCCCGTGGTGCCCGACCAGCTCGCGCACCAGAACGTACTGGGCATGGTTGGTGTCCTGATACTCGTCCACCAGGACATGCCGGAAACGGCGACGGTAGTACTCGGCGACCTGCGGGTGGTTCTGCAGCAGTGCCACCGTCTCACCGATCAGGTCGTCGAAGTCCATGGCGTTCGCCGAACGCAATCTGCGCTGGTATTCGGTGTAGACCCGGGCTACCAGGCCGGGCAATTCGGCATCGTCGGATTCGGCGTCCGCGGTGGCGCGGGCCGGATCGATGAGCTCGTTCTTCAGATTCGAGATCGCGGTCGCCAGCAGACGCGCCGAGTACTTCTTGGTGTCGATCTCCAGATCGCGGCTGATCATGGTGAGCAGGCGCCGGGAATCATCGGCATCGTAGATCGAGAAATTCGAATTCAAGCCCGGCAGCAGCGCCGCCTGGGTACGCAGGATCCGGACGCAGCTGGAGTGGAACGTGGACACCCACATGGCGTTCGCGCGCGGGCCGACCAGCCCGCTCACCCGCTCACGCATCTCCGCGGCGGCCTTGTTGGTGAAAGTGATGGCGAGCACCTGGCCGGGGGTCACGCCGCGGGCGGCGAGCAGGTAGGCGATGCGCCGGGTGAGCACAGCCGTCTTGCCCGACCCCGCGCCCGCCACGATCAGCAGGGGAGATCCGGCGTGCACAACCGCCGCACGCTGCTGCGGGTTGAGGCCGTCGAGCAGCTGTTGCGCCTGCTCGACGCGCCGCTGCTCGTGTTCGACGCGCCGCTGTTCGCGCTCGACGTCCGATAGCGGCGCCTGCGGCCCGGCGGCATGCCGCGGCCGCTCGGCGTCGTTCTCGGCGACGAGCGGTTTCGCTGCCGGATCCGGATGCGCGACCCGATCGGTCTGCGTCTTGGTAGCCACCGTGATGTCCATTGTCCATCCACGCTACCGGCGGGCACCGACAGACCTGAAGCCCTGGGCTCCGGCATCCGTTCGGCACTGCTCGGCAACCGACCAGCCGCGGCGAAACGACCTCGGCTTCTCGGGCGATTCACACGTGTAGTCGTTTTGCATACCCTCCAGCCCGTGGCAGACTGGCGGAATGCCCAGCGCTCTCGCGACACGTCCGCTTCGGTCATTTGCCGGATGTCGGGATCGCGGAGCCTGTACCTGAGTACCTTCCTGGGGGGACAATCCAAGGGCCCTACCAGGTCTGTTTCACGGTGAAAGAACCGATCGGTAACGAGCCGAGCGCACGCTCCGATCCACGTTCTGACACGAGGAGATGAATGATGAGCACCCCTGCTACGGCGACCGGGTCCGATTCCGCGCTGCCGCAGACCGAGGCCGAGATCGACAAGCTCCGCAAGGAGATCGACCATCTGGACGCCGAGATCCTGGCCGCGATCAAGCGGCGGACGGAGATCTCCCGGATCATCGGCCGGACGCGGATGGCGTCGGGCGGGCCGCGCCTGGTGCACAGTCGGGAAATGAAGGTCTTGGAGCGCTTCAGCGAACTCGGTCAGGAGGGCCACACCCTCGCCATGCTGCTGCTTCGCCTCGGCCGCGGTCGCCTCGGGCACTGACAGCTGGTGCGGCGCGTTCGCGAGACCGTCGCATTCCACAAGGCCGCCCCGGGTGCGCATACCCCGGGGCGGTCGTTTCATGTCCGGGATCCGGCGTGCCGGTCAGGCGATCCCGAACTCGAAAGCCGGACTCGAAAATCGGTCGTGCCCAGCACCGCTCAGGTGAGGGCGATGTATTTGGTGGACAGGTACTCCTCGATGCCCTCGGTGCCACCTTCCCGGCCGAAACCCGACGACTTGACGCCGCCGAAGGGGGCGGCGGGGTCGGAAATGACGCCGCGGTTGACGCCCACCATGCCGGATTCCAGGCCCTCGGCGATCCGGAGGGCACGATCGAGGTCGCGGGTGTAGACGTAGCTGACCAAACCGAATTCGGTGTCGTTGGCGGCTGCGAGCCCCTCCTGCTCGGTCTCGAAACCGATAATCGGTGCGACCGGGCCGAAGACTTCCTCCCGCAGAATCCTGGCTTGCGCGGGCACGTCGGTGAGGATGGTGGCCGGGTAGAACCAGCCGGGGCCGCCGGAGGCCTTGCCGCCGATCAGTACCTGTGCACCCGCCGCGACGGCGTCGTCCACCAATTCGCCGACCTTCTGGAGTTGGTCTTCGCTGATCAGCGGACCGAGGGTCGTGTCAGGGTCAGTGCCCGGACCGAGCCGCACCGAGCCCGTCATCGCCTCGACCAGCTTGGCGGTGAATTCGGCGCGGACGCCGTTCTGCACGTGAAAGCGGTTCGCGGCGGTGCACGCCTCACCGCCGTTGCGCAGCTTGGCCAGCATCGCGCCCTGCACGGCCGCGTCGACATCGGCGTCGTCGAACACCACGAATGGCGCGTTTCCGCCGAGTTCCATCGAGGTGCGCAGGAGCCGGTTCGCGGACTTCTCGACCAATTTCTTGCCGACCTCGGTGGACCCGGTGAAGGTCAGCTTGCGCAGCCGCGGATCGTCCAGCAGCGGCTGGGTCACCGCGCTGGAGCGGCTGGTGGTGAGCACCGACAGCACGCCGTCGGGCAGGCCGGCCGCCCTGCACAGCTGAGCCAGCAACAGCATCGTCAGCGGCGTCGCCGAAGCGGGCTTCACGATCATCGTGCAGCCGGCGGCCAGCGCGGGACCGATCTTGCGGGTGCCCATGGCCAGCGGGAAGTTCCACGGCGTGATCGCCAGACAGGGGCCGACCGGTTGTTTGTGCACCATGATCCGCCCGGTGCCGGACGGCGCGTGCAAGTAGCGCCCATGCACCCGGACGGCCTCCTCGCTGAACCAGCGGAAGAATTCGGCGCCGTAGCGCACCTCGTTGCGGCTCTCCGGCAGGGCCTTGCCCATCTCCAGGGTCATCAGCAGCGCGAATTCCTCGGCCCGGACGGTGATCTGTTCGAACACTTTCCGCAGGATCTCGCCCCGCTCACGCCCCGATGTGGCCGCCCATTCGTCCTGCACCGCGACGGCGGCGTCGAGCGCGCGCAGCGCATCCTCCGGCGTCGCGTCCGCGACCTGCGTCAACACCTCACCCGTGGCCGGATTGTGCACCGGAAAGGTGCCTGCGCCGGTGGCGTCGACCGGTCCGCCGATCCACAGCCGCGTGGGGACAGATTCGAGAAGTTCGCGTTCGGACACCATGCCGCCAGCCTATGCCCGTGCCGGGTTCCCGGAGCCGGTCTGCGAAATCACCTCGACGCCACTGCTGGACCAACCGGCTCGCCGCGGACACGCCGTGCGCACCGCCGTGCGTGCTTGTACTCTCGGCGAACGTGAGCAGCGACATCACCGCCACGGCGGCATGGCGGAAACTGCACGATCACCACGGTGGGATCGCCGGGCGACACCTCAGGGAGTTCTTCGCCGACGATCCGGCCCGGGGCCGCGAGTTGACCGTCCAGGTGGGCGACCTGCACATCGACTACAGCAAGCACCGGGTGAACCGGGAAACCCTGCACCTGCTCGTGGAATTGGCGCGGGAGGCGGGCGTGCCCGAGCGCCGGGACGCGATGTACCGCGGCGAGCACATCAACACGTCCGAGGATCGCGCGGTCGGCCACATCGCGCTGCGGCTGCCGAAGGGCGAGAGCCTGAGCGGCGAGGACACCGCCACGGGCGGCGATAACGCGGGCGGCGAGGTGCACGAGGTGCTGCGACGGATGGGCGAGTTCACCGACGCCCTGCGCTGCGGCAGCTGGCGCGGCGCGACCGGCGAGCGCATCAAGACGGTGGTGAACATCGGTATCGGCGGGTCGGATCTCGGGCCGGTGATGGTGCATCAGGCGCTGCGCCACTACGCCGACGCGGGCATCGGCGCGCGGTTCGTCTCGAACGTCGACCCCGCGGATCTGGTCGCGACACTCGACGGGCTGGATCCGGCCACCACATTGTTCATCGTCGCGTCCAAGACGTTCACCACTCTGGAGACGCTGACCAACGCGACCGCGGCACGGCGCTGGCTGGTCGCCGCGCTCGGCGAGGACGCGGTCGCCAAGCATTTCGTCGCGGTCTCGACCAACGCCGAGCGGGTGTCGCGATTCGGCATCGACACCGACAACATGTTCGGCTTCTGGAATTGGATCGGCGGCCGCTACTCGGTGGCCTCCGCGATCGGCCTTTCGGTGATGGCGACCGTCGGCAAGGAGCGGTTCGCGCAGTTTCTCGCCGGAATGCACACCGTGGACCGGCATTTCGGCACCGCGCCGCTGGCGGCGAACGCACCAGTGCTGCTCGGTCTGCTCGGCGTCTGGTACTCGAATTTCTTCGGGGCGCAGTCGCACGCGGTGCTGCCGTACGCGAACGATCTGGCTCGCTTCCCTGCCTATCTGCAACAGCTGACCATGGAGTCCAACGGCAAGTCGGTGCGCGCCGACGGCACCCCGGTGACCACCTCCACGGGCGAGATCTTCTGGGGCGAGCCGGGAACCAACGGTCAGCACGCCTTCTATCAACTGCTGCACCAGGGCACCTGGCTCGTTCCGGCCGACTTCATCGGGTTCGCCCGGCCCACCAGCGATCTGCCGACCATCGACGGCACCGGCAGCATGCACGATGTGCTGATGAGCAATCTGTTCGCGCAGACGAAGGTGCTCGCTTTCGGCAAGACCGCCGAGGAGATCGCCGCCGAGGGAACCGATCCGAAGCTGGTGCCGCACAAGGTGATGCCGGGCAACCGTCCATCGACCACCATCCTCGCGCCGCAGCTCACCCCGTCGGTCGTCGGCCAGCTCATCGCACTCTATGAGCATCAGGTCTTCGTGGAAGGCGCCATCTGGGGCATCGACAGCTTCGACCAGTGGGGCGTCGAACTCGGCAAACAGCAGGCGCTCGCGCTCGCCCCGCTGCTCACCGCCGCAGAAGACCCTGAGCCACAGGGTGATTCGTCCACCGACTCGCTGATCCGCTGGTACCGCGCGAACCGCTGACCCCGTGACCGGTAGCGCCGGTCTGATCGCCGTCTCGGTCGCCGCGATGCCGCGGACGCAGCCGGTTCAGGCGAACGCGCGCTCGATGATCGCGCCGGTGTCGACCCCGGTAGGCAGCGTGCCGAACGCGATGCCCCAGTCGTCGCCCAGCCGGGTGGCGCAGAAAGCGTCAGCGATAGCGGCGTGGCCGTGGCGGACCAGTTGCGCCCCTTGCAGCACCAGCGCCATCAACTCCACGACGCGGCGCGCGCGGTATTCGATGTCGTCGAAGTCCGACAGTTCCTTGCCGACGCGGGCGATCGCGTCGTCCAGCCGGGGGTGCGCGCCCTTCGCCAGCGACACCTCGTTGACGTACGCCTCGACGGTCTCCGGCTGACGGCCCATGGCGCGCAGCGCATCCAGCGCCGCGACGTTGCCCGAGCCCTCCCAGATCGACATCAGCGGCGCCTCGCGATACAGCCGCGGCATGCCGGATTCCTCGGTATATCCATTGCCGCCCAGGCATTCCAGTGCCTCCGCCGCGTGCGACGGCGCCCGCTTGCACACCCAGTATTTGGTGATGGCCAACGCGATGCGCCGCAGCGCCGCCTCGGCCGGGTCCCGCGTGGCCCGATCGGTGGCCCCGGCCAACCGCAGCATCACCGTGGTCGCGGCGTCGGACTCGATCACCAGATCGGCCAGCACATTGCGCATGGCGGGCTGGTCGATCAGGTCGGCGCCGAACGCCGCCCGGTGGCGGGCGTGGTGCACCGCGTAGACCGTACCCGCGCGCATGCCCGTCGCCGAGCCGATGACGCAGTCCAGCCTGGTCATGTTCACCATCTCGATGATGGTTTTGACGCCCGCGCCTTCCGCGCCGACCAGCCAGCCGCTCGCGTTTTCGTACTCGATCTCGCAAGAGGCGTTGGACTTGTTGCCCAGTTTGTCCTTGAGCCGCTGGAGGCGGATCGGGTTGCGGGTGCCGTCCGGCAGCACCCGGGGCAGCAGGAAACAGGACAGGCCGCTCGGCGCCTGCGCCAAGGTCAGGAACAGGTCCGACATGGGCGCGGAGGTGAACCACTTGTGCCCGAGGATCCGGTACGAGCCGTCCGGCCGCGGGGTCGCGGTGGTGGTGTTGGCGCGGACATCGGAGCCGCCCTGCTTTTCGGTCATCGACATGCCCGCGATGAGTCCGGACTTGGCGGACGGCTCACGCAGACCGAAGTCGTAGACGCGGGAGCCGAGCAGCGGCTCGTATTTCGCGGCCAGCTCCCGGTTGTGCCGCAGCGCGGGCACCACCGCGTAGGTCATCGAGATCGGGCACATATGGCCCGCGTCGGCGACGCCCCAGGTGTAGAACTTGGCGGCCCGCGCCACGTGCGCGCCCGGCCGATCGTCCAGCCACGGCGCGCCGTGCAGGCCGTGCTCGACGGCGACGCGCATCAGGTCGTGCCAGTGCGGGTGGAACTCGACCTCGTCGATGCGGTGACCGTACCGGTCGTGCGTGCGCAGTACCGGCGGGTACTCGTTGGCCAGCCTGCCCCACTGCTGCGCCTCGGCGCCGCCGGCGAGCACGCCGAGTTCGCGCACCTCTGGTTCGGCCCAGCCCGCGCCTTCCCGGTGCAGCCCCTCGATGAGTGCCGGGTTGTGCGCGGCGTCGAAGGGCACGATGTCGGGCACCTGGTTGAGCACTTCATGCGTCTGCATCTGACCCTCCTGATCTGAGCCGCGTGCCCTCGGCACCCGAGTTGTCGCGCACGCCCAGCGCGCGCATCGCGAACGCGACGAGTTCGGGGACCACGAGTTGCCCGTGCGGCGCGTCGGCCAGCGGGCCGACCAGTACCTCGCCGATCGCCCCGACCAACGCCGCGGCGCTGATCCTCGGGTCCTGCGGCGGGAGTTCGCGCCGCGAAACACCGTCGGCCACCGCGGATTCGAATGTCTCGGCGAACGCGCGCCGGAAGTGCAGTCGTTCGCTGTCGACTATCGCGTCGACCGGCTCGGCGAGCAGCACGTAGGCGAGGTTCGGGTTTTTCAGCGCACGACCGGCGAAGGTCTCCACCGCCGCGGTCACCCGTTCGAGTGCCGTTCCGTGCGCACCGGCCGCGGCCACCGCGGCGACCTCGCGGGCCACCACGTCACGGAAGACCGCGCGCATCAGATCGGCCTTGCCGGCGAAGTTCTTGTAGACCGTGCCGGTGGCCACGCCCGCCTGCGCCGCTACCGCGGCCATGGACATTGCGGCGTATCCGCCGTGGGACAGCACCTTGGTGGCGGCCTGCACGATCAGTCCCGCCTGCGCGTCCAGGCGCGCCTGCACGGTGGGGGTTCTGCGGTAGGCCATACAAGAAGTGAATCACTTGTTCATTTCTTCGCACAAGGGCGCTTCGACCTCGTATGGTCGAGTTCGTGACGGTACTGATCGAACGCGACGGCCCGGTGACCACCGTGATCCTGCATCGCCCCGAGGCGCGCAACGCGGTCGACGGACCCACCGCCGCCGCGCTGGCCGACGCCTTCCGTGAGTTCGACGCCGACGCGGGCGCCGCGGTCGCCGTGCTGTGGGGCGACGGCGGCACGTTCTGCGCGGGCGCCGACTTGAAGGCGCTCGGCACCGAACGCTCCAACCAGGTGACCGAGGACGGCGACGGCCCGATGGGCCCCACGCGCATGCGCCTGGCCAAACCGGTGATCGCCGCGGTCTGCGGGTACGCGGTGGCGGGCGGGCTCGAACTCGCGCTGTGGTGCGACCTGCGAATCGCGGAGCGCGACAGTACGTTCGGCGTGTTCTGCCGCCGCTGGGGCGTCCCGCTCATCGATGGTGGCACCATCCGGCTGCCGCGCCTCGTGGGGACCGGCCGCGCCATGGATCTGGTGCTCACCGGACGTCCGGTGGGTGCCGAGGAGGCGCTGCAGATGGGTCTGGTGAACCGCGTGGTGCCGACCGGCGACGCGCGCCGGGCCGCGGAGGAACTCGCCGCCGAACTGGCCGCACTACCCCAGGCGTGTCTGCGCTCGGACCGGATGTCGCTGCTCGAGCAGGACGGGATGACCGAGGAGTCCGCGCTGCGCAACGAGTTCCGGCACGGCCTGGGTGCGCTGGCGGACGGCGCCCTGGCGGGCGCGCAGCGCTTCGCGGCGGGCGCGGGCAGGCACGGCGGCCGCGCTTGATTTCGACGACCTGCCTGAGCGTCGCCGACTCGACATCAGCTCCGGCTGATCGTGCAGCAATCCGGCCCGCGGCGTCGCTGATCTGGTAGGTATTCAACCGAGTTGCCAGACGATGGCGAATATCGATCCGATACCCGCGAAGACCGAGCCCCCGTTGGATCGGTCGACTCGCCACGCCGGTCCCGATTACCGGCCCCTGCACTGCACCCACCGGTAGAGTTCCAGCCGCACGCGCCGAGCGGGATCCGCGGCGGTCAGTGCTGCGCGATCGGCGTTCACGCCCGAGTTCGGTTTCGACAGCTATTCGACTGGAGCATGATGAACCGCAAGCTTTCGCGTACTTCGGCCGCGATCACGGCGGTGACGCTGGCCACCATCGGTGCTGTTACGGGCGTCGACACCACAGCCGGCGCGGAGCCAGGGGAAGTCAACTCCGGGGGGCTGCACCTGACCGCGTCGGTGGATTCCAGCCAAGTCCTGTCCGCCAACCCTGGTTTGGCTATGGGGGTGCCGTTCGCGCACGCGGCCAGGGTGTCCGGAAACTTTTCGGTCGTCGTCGACGGAGCCTCGTTGTTGCGCCAGGGGAAGATCGTCGCCGGCTATCTGGTCGGCTGTGCGGTGGACATCTCCAATGGCATCCAGGTCAGCATCGGAGCGACCGGCGGTGGCGCACTCGCCATCAGTCCCGGCGCCGCCATCACAGTCGACAACCAGGGAGTTGTCGCACTGACCGTCGATTCGAATGTCACCGCCGGCGTCACGGGGGAGGTCGGCGGTGAGTTAACAGTTTATCTGAATCCGGGCAGCGTGACCGCGGTCGTGATCGCCGAGGGAAACCTCGACAGGGAGTCGACGTATCCCTTCACCTACGCCCATAGCAATACCGCGCTCAATGTCAATGGATGCCTCTCCCCCGCTTCGGCAATGCCTTTCATCACCGTCCGCGCCGAGGCCAGAAGCGGCATCGCCCAGACGACAGGCTACGGCGACCAATTCGTGTTCTGAGCCGACGCGTAACAGGCCACGCACCGGTCTCGGCGGATGTCGTCCACCCACCCAGCCCTGGTCATGGGCGCGTGCGAACAATCGAGCGGCGTCCGAATTGCGCTACGTGGCAGCGGTCAGCGGATCAGGATCGTTTCGAGTCGCCGGAGGACATCATCCGGGACGGCGATGCCGGTCGCGAGATCTTCGGAGCCGATCGGCGCACCCCACACCTGGCGTAGCGGAAGCACGCCCGCCCACACGCCGCCCGTCTCGATATCGCCCGCGTCGTCGTTGGGGCCGCCGGTGCGGACCTTCACCGACGCCTCGGTGAGATCGAGGGCGAGCACCGTCGTCGCGGCGAGTTCCTTCTTGTTCGGCGAGCGGACCCGCGACCAAGCGCCCGGCGCCGCGTGCTCGACGACCACGCGCAGGCCGTGCAGGCGTTCGTCGCGGTCGGTGACCTCGACAGCGCGACCGAGCACGACCGCGCAGCGGTAGTTCATCGAGAAGTGCATGGCCGACCGCGCGTAGACCACGCCGTCGACCAGGGTGACCGTCACCGAGATGTCGTGGGCGATCGCCGCGCGCAGGCTCCTGGCGCCGGTCGAACCGTGCACGTAGAGCGTGTCGCCGTCGCGTCCGTAGGCGGTCGGAAGGACGACCGGCGTACCGCCGAGCAGGACCCCCAGGTGGCAGACCAGCCCGGCGTCGAGTACCGCGTCCAGGTCGGCGCGATCGGTGCGCGCGCGGTCCTTCAGCCGAGTCGGCGTGCTGCGAGGTGTCGGCGAAAGTGGGGTTCGTGAGCTGGCCGATGCGGTCATGCACCCAGCATCGGCGCACAAATGGCATTATCAAAGTGCCAATTCAGACGAATTTCAGCAGTCCACTCCGCGGAGGTGTCATGCTCGACGACCTGCCACTCCAGCTGGATCGCGATCTACCGCAACCGCTGGCGGCGCAGCTCGCCGACCAGCTGCGACACGCCGCCACTACGGGACCGCTGCGCGGCGGCGACCGGCTCCCGTCCACCCGCGTGCTGGCCCACCGGCTCGGCGTCAGCCGCACGGTGGTGGCCGCCGCCTACGACCAGCTGCACGCGGAAGGCTGGATCAGCGGCAAACGCGGTTCCGGCACCTACCTGACCACCGCACCCGCCGCAGTGCCCGCACCCGCCACCGCGCCCCGCGGCGCGGACACCGCACCGCATCTGCTCGACCTCGCCCCCGGCGCCCCGTGCGTCGAGGCCATCGATCCGGCCGCATGGCGGCGCGCCTGGCGCGCCGCTGCCGACCACGCGCCGCTGGTACGCAAGGACCGCGCGGGCGAACCGGAATTCCGCACAGCGGTCACCGAGCACCTGCTACGTCACCGTGGGCTCGGCGCGAGCACGGCCACGACGTTGCTGGCTACCGCTGGAACCAGTTCCGCCGTCGGCGAATTGGCGGCGGCTCTGCTGCGCCGCGGTGACGCCGTCGCCATGGAAGACCCTGGGTATCAGAGAGCCGCGGGTGCGTTTTCGGCCGCTGGGATCGATGTGGTGCCGGTCCCGGTGGACGCGCACGGCCTGCGCGTCGACCTGCTGCCGGCAGGGATCAAGGCGGTGTATTGCACTCCGGCCCATCAGTTTCCGCTCGGCGCGCGGATGCCCGCGGCCCGCCGGGTGGAACTGATCGAACACGCGCGGCGGTCCGGGATAGTCGTCATCGAGGACGACTACGACGGCGAACTGCGCTACGACACCGCGCCGCTGCCGTTGCTCGCCACCATGGCTCCCGATGTCGTCGTCCACTTGGGCACGACGAGCAAGATCCTGTCCCCGAGCCTCGGCGTCGGGTGGCTGCTGGCCGCACCGGAGATCGCTGACGCTGTGCTCGCCCACCGGGAACGCACGGGCACCGGCCCGAGCCCGGCGGGCCAGCGGGTGCTCGTGGCCTTCGCCGCGCACGGTGATCTGTCCCGGCACCTGCGCAGGTTGCGGCGCGCGCTGCCGCCGCGGCGCGCGCTGGTGGTGACCGAACTGCGCCGCCGCGGGCTGGATGTGATCGGCGACGACGCCGGTTCGCACGTCGTCGTCCCGGTGGACTCGGCCGAGACCGAGCAGCGCGTGATCGCCACCGGGCACCTGCGTGGCATCGCGCTCGACGGGTTGGCCAGGCATCATCTGCGCCCGTGCCGCGACCATTTCGGTGTCGCGCTCGGCTACGCCGCGCTGGCCTGGCCGGATCTGGTCGCCGCCGTTGCGATCGCCGCCGAGTGCCTGACCCGGCCCGTAGCATGGTCCGCATGAGCGAACAGGACGTCTTGACGCGCATCAAGAAGCTGGTCGACCAGGAACATGAGCTGCGCTCGCAGGCCACCCGCGGCGAGTTGGACCCGAAAACCGAACGCCAGCGCTTGGCCGAACTCGAAGTGCTGCTGGATCAGGCATGGGACCTGCTGCGGCAGCGCAGGGCGAGGATCGGCCTCGGTGAGTCCGCGGACGGGGTTCAGGCCAATTCCGTCGCGCAGGTCGAGGGCTACCTCCAGTAGCCGCGAGCCATGACGAGCACACCGACTGAATACGACGTCATCGTGATCGGTGGCGGACCGGCGGGCGAGAACGCCGCCGCCTACGCCGTCGCGGGCAGTAACCGTACCGCCGCCATCGTGGAACGTGAACTCGTCGGCGGCGAATGTTCCTACTGGGCCTGCATTCCGAGCAAGGCCCTGCTGCGGCCGGGCCATGTGCTGGCGGCCGCGCGGGCGATACCGGGCATTTCGTCGCATGGCCTCGACGTCGACGCGGTCCTGCGCCGACGAGACGCGTTCGTGCACGACCATGACGACTCCGCGCAGGTCGACTGGGCGAAGCGCAACGGCGTCGACGTCGTGCGCGGCACCGGCAGGCTGGCCGGAGAGCGCCTGGTCGACGTCGACGGACAGCAGCTGCGCGCCCGGCACGCCGTGGTGCTGGCCACCGGCACCACCGCCGCCGTCCCCGACGTGCCCGGCCTGCGCGCCGCGCTGCCCTGGACCTCTCGGGACGTCACCAACCTGCATGTGGTGCCGCGCCGGGTCGCCGTCGTCGGTGGTGGCGTGGTGGCCTGCGAGGCGGCGACCTGGCTGGCCACGCTCGGCGCCGAAGTCACCGTGCTGGTGCGCGGCTCGGCGCTGCTGGCGGCGGCGGAACCGTTCGCGGGCGAGCGGGTGGCCGCGGCGCTGACCGAAGCGGGCGTACGGGTCCGGTTCGGCACCGCGCCGACCGCTGTCGAGCGCCCGGCGGTGCAGGACACCGGCGAAGGATGGATCCACGGCGATCCGGTCACGCTGCGGTTGCGCGGACCAGAGGGCGAGTCGGCGCTCGAAGTGGACGAGCTCGTGGTCGCGGCCGGACGCACGCCCGCCACCGAGCCGCTCGGCTTGGCCGCGGTGGGATTGCCCGACGGCTATGTGGCGGTCGACGACCAGCTCACCGTCCGCGGCGTCGAGGGCCGCTGGCTGTACGCGATCGGCGACGTGAACCATCGCGCGGCGCTCACGCATATGGGCAAGTACCAGGGCAGGGTCTGCGGTGACGTGATCGCGGCCCGCGCCGAGGGTAAGCCGCTGGACGACGCGCGGTTCGTCGCGAACTCCGACCACGGCGCAGTGCCGCAGGTGGTGTTCACCGCGCCCGAGGTCGCCTCCGTCGGGCTGACCGAAGCCGCGGCACAGGACGCGGGCCACTCGGTCGAGACCGTCGAACTCGACATCGCGGTGGCCGGTTCCGCGCTCTCCCGCGACGACTACGCCGGTCACGCGAAGCTGGTGATCGACCGCGATACCGACACCTTGCTCGGCGCCACCTTCGTGGGCCCCGAGATCGGCGAGCAATTGCACGCGGCCACCATCGCGGTGGTCGGCAAGGTGCCACTGTCCCGTCTCTGGCATGCGGTACCGGCCTTTCCGGCGGTCAGCGAGTTCTGGCTGCGCCTGTTGGAGCAGCGGCGCGCGTAGTTACCATCGGTGAATGGTGGCAATCGCGGATGTCGCGACGGCCGATGGCGTCGTCCGCGGTCGCCGTGGTCGACGCGTATGTCAGTGGCGATCCATTCCTTACGCGGCTGCTCCGCTGGGAGACTTGCGGTTTCGCGCTCCGCAACCGGTCCAGCCGTGGGTCGGCGTCCGGCCGGCGATGGAGTTCGGGCCCGCCGCGATGCAGCATCGCTCCGGGGCGCGGATCGGGCCGCGCGCCTACCAGCCGACCAGCGAGGACGCGCTGACACTGAATGTCACCGCGCCCGCGACACCGGCCGCGCGCCCGCGCCCGGTGCTGGTCTTCATCCACGGCGGTGGCTACCTGATCGGTACCTCCGCGTTGACGCTGTACTCCGGGGCCCGGCTCGCGGTGCGCGGCGACGTGGTCGTGGTGTCGCTGAACTACCGGCTCGGCGCGTTCGGCTATGTCGACTTCAGCGAGTTCGGCACGCCCCAGCAACCGTTCGAGACAAACCTAGGGCTGCGTGACCAAGTCGCCGCACTGCAATGGGTGCACACCAACATCGCGGCCTTCGGTGGCGCCCCCGGCAACGTAACCATCTTCGGCGAGTCGGCCGGCGCCCACGCCGTACTCGGCCTCATGGCCACTCCGGCGGCAAAAGGCTTGTTCCACCAAGCTATTTCGCAGAGCGCACCGGCCGACTGGACCGTGACCGGTGCCGAAGCCCGCGCCTTCGCCCGCCGCTGTGTCGCGACGCTCGGCGCCACACCCGACACCGCGGGCACCGCATTGCGCACCGCGGCCGCCAACGACATTCGCCGCGCGGTCGACCGCACCCTCACCCAGGTGCTGCGCGAACAACCAGGCGTTTTCCCCGCCTGTCCGGTCGTGGACGGCGACTTCCTGCCACGCGCGCCCATCGACGCGATCGTCGACGGCGTCGCCCAGCGCGTGCCGCTGATCATCGGCACGAACCGGGACGAGGGAACGCTGTTCGCCAAGTACGCCGACGAGCTACCCACCACACCGGGGCGGCTGCGCGCTGCGCTCGCCCGTTCCGACGCCGCCGCCGAATCCCGTATCGCCGCAGCGTATCCCGGGTATCCCCAGCCGAAAGCCGCGATCCGCGCCGGCGGCGACTTCACCTTCTGGCGCCCCTCGCTGACCGTCATGGAAGGCCACAGCCGACACGCGCCCACCTACGCCTATCGCTACGACTTCGCTCCGCGGGCATTGCGTCTGGCCGGGCTCGGCGCCACCCACGCGAGCGAGCTCATCCCCGTCTTCGGCGCCGGCGACTCCCCTTTCGGCCGGGCGCTCACCGCCGCGGGCGGGCGGCGCGGGCTACGGGCGGTCACCGAGCAGTTCCAGGACAACTGGCTCGCCTTCGCGCGCACCGGCGCTCCGCTGCCCACCTGGCCCGGCTACACCGAGGCCCGCCGCGCCACCCTGATAATCGATTACCCCGCACGCATCGAACATGATCCGGACCAGGCGAAACATCTTGCCTGGCAAGGTGTTCGGGTACCGACTCTGACCTGACGCTGCTGGGTGGAGACGTGTGAAGAAACTGGTTCAGCCGATCGGGCGCTGCTGGCTTCTGCCCTCGGCGAAGTATTCGGCCAGCATCTCGTTCTCCTCGAATCCCAGTACAATCGCTGCGATTTCGTCCTCAGTGAACCATTTCAGCATTTGCCCCTCGGTCAGGACGGTGCGGCTGAGATCGAGATCCAGCTGAGTGATGAACGTGTGCTCGAGCAGGCCCCAGGGCCGCTGCCGCGTGCAGTGGTGCGAGACCTCGGCTGGGTCCAGCACCACCCCGATCTCCTCCTTGATCTCGCGGATCACGCACTCCTCGGGCGTCTCGCCAGGCTCGCGATATCCGCCGAGCAGCGCCCACATTCCGGGGCAGGGGATTTCGGGCTTCTCGTCCCGTAAGAACAGAAGCACCTGGTTATCGGAGTTGCGGATGATGATGTTCGAACCCTCAGCCATGTGGCTGCTCCTTGTGATGGTCGGTGGCGACAACTGTGGATTCTGGGGCGTCGGCGGCGCAGCGGAATCCGAGATCGTAAGCGGAGTAGTCGGGCACCCCGCAGATGCGTTCGCTGGTTCGAGTCTGCCAGCGCATCATCTTCCACGATCCGCCACGGGCAACGATGTAACCCAAGCGCGCCGCGGTCGCGTACCCCGCGCCAATACCCTGCCCGTACGGGCGGTAGAGGCTCGCAGTCCACTCGGTGACCTGGCCCGCCATGTCCAGTGCGCCGAACGGGGAGGCGGACTGCGGGAACTGGCCGACCGGGGTGGTGGCCGGTGCTGGCCCGTGCTCTCGCCAATACTGCGCGTACCAGCGTTTCCAGTCGGCGAGTTCACGCAACTCGCATCCCGCCCAATATTCGGCCGTATTCGCCGCTTTCGCCGACCACGTGGACCCCCAGGGCCAGGCGAGCCATGCCGGTCCGTGTGCGGCATACTCCCATTCGGCCTCGGTGGGCAAGCGTTTGCCCGCCCACCGTGCATACGTGGCGGCATCGGTGTGGTCGACGTGCACCACCGGATGGGTGGCACGATCGGTGACGGCGTCGATGTCCGGGCGCGGGTAGCGCCACGAAATCTCCGGCATCGCCTGCCAGTAGTCCGGGCCATAGACTAGGCCGGTACCGCGACGCTCTGCCGCGGTGACCCATCCGGTGTCGTAGACGAACTCGGCGAACTGGGCGTTGGTGACCGGGTGCCTGTCCAGCCAGCACCCGGCCACGGTCACGTTGTGTTGGGGTGCCTCGTCATCGAACCAGTCCCTCGAATAGTGCTGCTGGTCAGCGAGGGAGGCAAGGTGTACCTCCGGCGAGCCGATCTCGACCACCCCGCCTGGGATCCACACCATGTCGGTGGCCATCACTCAGCCACCCATGAACGCCGACAGGACACAGACCTCGTGATCAGCTCCCGATAGCGGCCAGTCGAGTCCATATACATCGCTCACGCGCTCACCGTCGAGGGCAACTGTGGCATATCGAGGAATCTGCCCTTCGGGGGTCAGGATCCGGTTCGCCACAGCAGGGTACTGCCCCGCCAGCCACCGCAACGCCTCGCCGAGCGTGTCGGCGGTGCAACGTAATTCCGACAGATTCTGCTCGGTGAGGTTGGACCAGTTGGCCGGCACCACGAACCGCACGGCGCTCATGCGCATACCGCTTCGGCGAGTGCGGGCCCGGCACCGTGGGCGCGCATCCACTCCACCGTGCGCCCGAGGCCTTCGGCCAGCGAGACCTTGGCCTTCCATCCCAGGAGCTCATGGGTCCGGCACATATCCGGGCACCTCGACGGCGCGTCCTGCTCACGGCCGTCGACGACCTCGACCTCACCGGCACCAACGATCCGAACGACCATCTCGGCCAGATCCCGGATGCTCACCTCCTCCGTCGCACCGACGTTGACGGGCCCGAATGCATCGCATTCCAGCATCGCGCGCACAGCGGCGACGGCGTCATCGACGTAGAGCAGACTGCGTGTCTGCTTCCCGCCGTGCAGACGCAGAGTCTGCCCCGACAGCGCAGCCGCGCAGAACGCGGGAACAACCCGGCTGTCGCCCGGCCACATGTGCGGCCCGTACACATTGAACGGGCGGATCACTCCGGCCCGCACACCGTGGTGGCGGTGGTAGGCGACCGCGGCGGCCTCGGTGAACATCTTGGTCACCTCGTAGGCCGACCGCGGCCCGAGCGGATCGATCGCACCGCGACACGTCTCGGCCTGCGGATGCTCCCTCGTATCGCCGTACACGTCGCTGCTCGACGCCAACACGATTCGCGCATCGTAGGTCGCGGCAGCCTCGAGAGCGTTCATGGTGCCCACCGACCCGGCCCGCAATGTCTGGACCGGCATCTGCTGATACATCGCAGGCGCGGCCGGGCACGCCAAATGCACAATCGCAGTCACGTCCGACAATCCCGAGAACGCGCTCCGGTGCGTCACGTCTCCATGGCGCACCCATAGAGCCGGGTCCTCGCTCGCAGCAGCAAGATTCGCCTGGTGACCAGTGGAGAAGTTATCGATCACGGTCACCTTGTGCCCCTGCTCGAGCAGCGTGAGCGCGAGATGGCTACCAATCAACCCGGCGCCGCCTGCAATTACCGTGTGCATAGTTCTCACTTCTGTTCCTTCCTAATAGGGAGACATGGACTTTCGAAATGTGGTCTGGTAATCGCGGAAGACGGGCTCCCCGACCAGACTCGGTAATCCGCCAGCGGATCGGGTGCCGGGGATGCCACGTGCGAGACCCTGGCAGGTGAGCGACCGCACGGCCGCTCGCGCGGCGATCCGAGAGTCCCGCGCGGGTGCGCAGCTCCCGAATGGTCAGCGCCTCCGTAGGCTCAGCGCGGACAGCACGCCAAGCACCTTCGCGTGCGATTCAGCGAGCGCCATCGCGGATGCCGAGTCGGTTGAGCCACACCATCGCCGCCGATTTCCTGGGGTGTACACCGAGCGTGAAGCTCGAGCAGTCTGCGGGCATGCTCGACGTCAGCGGGCAGGTTGCCGTCGCCGCAGTAGTCGTTTATCCAGATCATCCGAGTGCCGCCGATACCGCACTGAGCGCGTCCTGGTAGGGCTGGCATTCGCCGCCGTGCCCAGCATGAGCGGACAGTAGGTACCGCGCATGCTCTTGGCCTTCGACGCACACGGCTTGTTTGCAGTCACGGCTGCGCAGCTCCCAACGGCCGATCTGCTCCCGGGTGGCCTGGACTATCATCGGTCTGCCCTCGCCGGTGTAACCAACTTGGCGTCGATCAGCGTGCGGAACGCTGCATCCTTTGCGGCGCAGGTGGCGGTGTCGCAGTCGATCAGCCTCTGCATCACCAGTCGGGCTTCGGGGATGGTGTACCGCGTCAATGGCGGCGTATGGCACCTGCTTCCAGCGTGGTCGAGAATCCAGGGCAGCACCGAAAACAGCACGATGCCTAATCCGCCGACGGCGGCTACGACGATCAATACGGCTGAGAGTTCTGCGGGCATCTCATACCCCTTGGCGTGTGTGTTCTGCTGGACTGTTGGTGTGCACCCGGTGTCGGGGACTCGGCCCGCGGAGCGGCGGCGACGCTCAGTCGGGGAACTGGTCAACCCGACACTGGGTGCGTTTTCAGGGTTCTCGCTGCAAGATCCGGAAAACAGCGCAAAACTGTAGGCAAACAAGCTGATTCGACCACCAGGGGGGCGAAGACGAACGAGCTGTTCAAATCTCACAGGCTGGCGCGCGGATGGACACATGCCGAACTGGCCGAGCTGGTGTGCGCCGAGGTAGAGCGCGCGACATACCGTCGTCCTGCGGTCGACGCTCAGGCGATCGGCAGACTCGAGCGTGGCGAGATCCGATGGCCTCGGGCTGCGACCAGGCGGGCACTCATGGCACTGTTGGGCGTGGGTTCGGAATCCGAGATCGGGCTATTCCCGAAACGGACCCGCCGCGACGCCGAACAGGATGAAGCCACGAAACGCAGGAATTTTCTAGCGCTGGCGGGACTATCTGTCCCGCTGATCGGAGCTGGATCGCCGGGGCGAGTAGGCGCATCGGACTTGGACGAGATGCGTCACCGATTCACCCGCCTGCAGGACCTGGACAACCTAGCCGGTGGGGGCGACACCTTCCACCTCTACTTTTCCGAATTGGCCAGGACCGAGCAGGTTTTGCGACACTCCAGCTACAGCACCGCGACGCAAATCGCTCTGACCGAGCTCGCGGGAGAGCAAGCACAACAGGCAGGCTGGGCCGCATTCGACGGCGGGTTCTCCGGGCAGGCACTGAGTTTGTACAGCTACAGCCACCGGGCCGCGAACGAATCCGACAATCGGGAACTCGCAGCCAATGCCCTCATACAAGTCGCTTACGCCACCGGCGACCGGGAAGCGGTAGTTGCAGCGGACGCTGCATGTTCCGCCATCGGACGGGACGCTCCCGCACAGGCTCGGGCGCTGCTCGAATCCCGCCGGGCTTGGTCGCTGGCCACGATCGGTGATTCCGACCGGGCAGCTCGTGCCCTGGACGCCGCCGCCGATGCGCTCGCTCAGAAGAACTCCCGTCCGGCCGCGAAGTGGTTTGCGTGGATGAACTGCAACGAGTTGGACATCATGACAGGGCGCGTGTGGTCGGTTCTCCGTGATCCGGACAGGGCAACGGCTCCGCTGAAGCGCGCGCTCGATTCGTACCCTGATCACTGGTCCAGGGACAAAGCCCTGTACATGACCTGGCTGGCCGACGCATACTTCGACGCTGACAATGTCGAAGAGGCCCTGTTGGTCTCGGAGGCCGCCCTGACATTGGCCCAGAAGGTAGCGTCGGTACGGCCGCTTGCCCGCGTGCAGGAGGTAGCGCAGCGTGCAACCGGTGTACCGGGCGCAGACCAACTGCGTGCGCGGGCTATCGCGGCGCGCGCCCCTACTCCGACGCGGTTGTAGACCGGTCCACCCAGTTCGCGTATTCCTCCGGGCACCATTCGATGGGCTGGCCGATCAGCTCCGGGTTGTCCCAAGGATGCAGTTCCTTGATCCGATCCGCTAGTTTGTCCCGCGTGGCGCTCGAAGTTCGCAGCTCGACCCGCCACTCCTGACCGTCACCGAGTTCGCCGAGGTGCCAAAAAACGGACACGACGGGTCCGGCGATTAAAGCGCCTGCAGCCAGCCGCTCCGACACTGCGGCGCGTGCGATCGCTTGGGCCGATTCCTCGGTAGGAGTGGTTGTTGTCACGGACCACACACTCGCGCTTGCCATTCCGCCAGCCTAAGCGACGGCGGTACAGGCCATGGTGGAAGCCGTAGATATCCATCGTCCGCGGTTCGCCAGTCCTCCACCACCCGGATCGGCCAGCCATCGGGCTCGCCAGCCCATCCGGACCAGGCGGAACGTCTTGCCTGGCAAGGCGTTCGGGTACCGACGCTGATGTGAGTCACTACTTCAACAACCGGGACATCCGCCGGTCCGCGAGCACTTTGCCGCCGGTCTGACAGGTCGGACAGTACTGAAAGGAACGCTCCACGTAGGAGACCTCGCGGACTGCGTCGCCGCAGACGGGGCAGGGCAGCCCGGTGCGGGCGTGCACCCGCAGGCCGGAACGTTTCTCGCCCTTGAGGCGGGCGGCGTCCTGGCCGACCGACCGCCGCACCGCGTCGGTGAGCACCTCGCGCATCGCGGTGTACAACTCGGCCAGCTTGTCAGCGGGCAGGGTTTTCGTGTTCGCGAAGGGTGAGATCCGCGCGACGTGCAGGATCTCGTCGGAATAGGCGTTGCCGATTCCCGCCAGTAACGCTTGGTCGACGAGCGCGGTCTTGATCCGCTGCGAGGTGGCGTGCAGGATCTCGGCGAACTGCGCCTCGGTCACCTCCAGCGCGTCCGGGCCGAGGCGCGCTATGCCGGGCACCGCCTTGGGATCTGCCACGACATATACCGCGAGCCGCTTTTTGGTGCCCGCTTCGGTGAGGTCGAACGCGGGCGTCGCCCCTTCCGGGGTGAAGAAATGCACCCGCAGCGCGAGCGGGCTCTTACCGCCCGGCTTCGGCGGCGTCGCGCTCGGTTCGTCGATCCAGCGCAGCCACCCGCCGCGCGACAGATGCGTGATCAGCCACAGCCCGGCGCACTCCATGCCGAGGAACTTTCCCCAGCGCCCGGCCCCGGTCACGTCCCGGCCGGACAGTGCCGTCACCGGTGGCTCGAAGGTCTTCACCGCGCTCAACGCGGCCACGTCGACACGCCCGACGACCGCGCCGACCGCATGTTCGGTGAGGAACTGCGCCAACGCTTCCACTTCAGGTAGCTCGGGCACGGGTCCAGGGTACCCAGCGGCACCGCGAAAAGACGGTTCTGCTCACGCACCAGGGCGCAGCAGATAGATGTCCATGATCCACCCCTTGCGGTCGCGCAGTTCGGCGCGGCGGCGGACGATCTCCGCGCGCACCTCGGGCAGCGGGCCCTCGATCAACGTTTCGTCGGGCATGCCGAGGTAGGCACCCCACCAGATGTGCACGCCCTGCTCCGCTATCGCGGTGAACGAGCAGTCGCCGTCCAACATGACCAGCGCGTTCTCCGCGCCGAGTCCCTCCTCGCGCAGGCGGCGGCCGGTGGTGACGCGCAGGGGTTCCCCGATTCCGTGCAGCACGATGCGATGGCGGGCGGCCAGCGCCTGCGCACTGGTGATGCCGGGAATCACCGCGTAGTCGAAGCGCACCACATCGCGGGCCAGCACCCGCTCGATCATCCGCAGCGTGCTGTCGTACAACGCGGGGTCGCCCCACACCAGGATGCCGCCGACGCCGTCGACCTCGGCGAAGGCCGATTCCAGCAGGGCCGACCTCCGGTCGTGCCAGTCCTCCACGACATCCACGTAGTCGGCGGGCGTGCGCTCGCGGCGCGGGTCGGCGATCGGCACGATCCGGTACGGCCGGTCCATGTGCTCGTCCAGGATCGCGGTGCGCACGTCGAGCAGCTCCCGCTTGGCCTCGCCCTTGCCGATCACGAAGAACACGTCCACCTGCCGCATCGCCTTGACCGCCTGCAGCGTGACCTGGTCGGGATCGCCGGCGCCGATGCCGATCACGTAGAGCTTGCGCATGCGGGTGAGCTTGCCAGCAACGACTAGAGTTGCCAGGCGTGGCCCCTCACCCGCTCGATCCGGCTCCCACCCTCGACACCCAGTACGAGGACCTGTTGCGACTGGTGCTCTCGTCCGGCACGGCGAAGACGGACCGGACCGGGATCGGAACCCGCAGCGTCTTCGGCCATCAGTTGCGCTACGACCTGTCGGCCGGGTTCCCGCTGATCACCACCAAGAAGGTGCATCTGAAGTCGATCGTCTACGAGCTGCTGTGGTTCCTGCGCGGCGAGTCGAATGTCGGTTGGCTGCGCGAGCACGATGTGTCCATCTGGGACGAATGGGCCGACGCCGACGGCGAGCTCGGCCCCGTCTACGGCGTGCAGTGGCGGTCGTGGCCGACGCCCGACGGCACCCACGTCGACCAGATCTCCCAGGTGCTGCGGACCTTGCGCACCGACCCGGATTCCCGGCGGATGATCGTGTCCGCGTGGAACGTGGCCGATCTGGACAAGATGGCGCTGGCCCCGTGCCACGCGTTCTTCCAGTTCTACGTGGCGGACGGCAGGCTGTCCTGCCAGCTGTACCAGCGCAGCGCCGACCTGTTCCTCGGCGTCCCGTTCAACCTCGCCAGCTACGCCCTGCTCACCCACATGATCGCGCAGCAGACCGAGCTTGCGCCCGGTGATTTCATCTGGACCGGCGGCGACTGCCATATCTACGACAACCACGTCGACCAGGTCACCGAGCAGCTGACCCGCGACCCCTACCCGTTTCCCACGCTGCGGCTGCGTCCCGCGCCGACGCTGTTCGACTACCGCTACGAGGATGTGGAAGTAGTCGATTACCGACACCATCCGGTCATCAAGGCACCGGTGGCGGTGTGAGCTGGCGTCGGCGAATGAATGGCGACACCGCACGACGGCACACGACGAAACCGACGGTCGGCGAGGTGCGGGCATGACTCGCACCGTCGGGCTGATCTGGGCGCAGACCCTGGACGGGGTGATCGGCGTCCGCAACACCATCCCCTGGCGTATACCGGAGGACCTGGCGCACTTCAAGCAGGTCACCTGGGGCCATCCGGTGGTGATGGGCCGGCGAACCTGGGATTCGCTGCCACCCCGATTCCGTCCGCTCGACGGCCGCCGCAACATCGTGGTGACCAGGCAGCCCGACTGGTCGGCGGAAGGCGCCGAGCGCGCCGCTTCGGTGCCCGAAGCGCTGGCCCAGTGCGCGCCGGACACGGTGTGGGTCGCCGGTGGCGGCGAGATCTACCGTGCTGCGTTGGAGTTCGCGACCGAACTGTCCGTCACGGAGATCGATACGGCGATCAAGGGCGACGCCTACGCACCGGCGATCGGTCCCGAATGGAAACCCGACGAGCCGCCGCCCTGGCGCGCATCGAGCACCGGACTGAGCTTCCGCATCCGCCACTACACGCGAGCCGATTCCACCTAACGGCATCGCCTTACGAAGCCGATCCGAGGCCGACGCCCAGCCGAACCGCTGATCGGACATGAGACGGTGCTGACGAGCCGTCGACATCGCAACACACCCGCACCGGTCAAACCGGACCCGCGCCGCGGCGGTCTCGGGCATACTCCTCGATATGCGGCGGCCGGACGTTCGTCCGTCCGAGCGCCTCGAGCCGTTGCCAGCAGCCCGGCATCGGCTGTGGTGATCTGCGAAAGGCGGTCCATGGACAAGAAATCGCTGACTGCGGTCGCGCGCCAACAATTGAAGTTGGCTGCCACCGCCACGAGCGGGCGCAGTTCACAAACCATCTACGGCGGCCATACCCATGCGCTGCGACAAACGGTGGTCGGCTTGACGGCTGGCCAGAGCCTGGCCGAGCACGACAACTACGGCGAGGCCACCCTCCTGGTGCTCAGCGGCACGCTGACGCTGATCAGCGGCGCCAACGAGTGGAAGGGATCGGCGGGCGACCTGATCGTGGTGCCAAGGGCACGCCACAGCGTCAAGGCGGTGGACGACGTCGCGTTCCTGTTGACGGTAGCCAAGTAGTAGTCGCGCGGGTGCGGCAACCCGGCGGCGGCGCGGATCCCGCACTAGTGTGTTCGATCATGGGTGAGCCGCAGCCGATCCTCGAACCGCTCACACCGGCCGCCATCTTCCTGGTCGCCACGATCGACGAGGGCGGCGAGGCAGCGGTGCGCGAGCTGCTCGCCGACATCAACGGCCTGCGCCGCTCAGTGGGTTTCCGCTTGCCCGGCGCGGGCCTGAGCTGCGTCACCTCGATCGGCTCGGCCGCGTGGGACCGGCTGTTCGCGGGGCCGAAACCGGCCGAGCTGCACGAGTTCCCCGGTTTTGCCGGAGCGCGTCATACCGCGCCCGCGACCCCGGGCGACTTGCTGTTCCACCTTCGGGCCCAGGTGCAGGACGCGTGCTTCGAGCTGGCCATGGCCATCGCCGACCGGCTCGCGGGCGCGGCGACCATCGTGGACGAGACCGTCGGTTTCCGTTACTTCGAGCAGCGCGACCTGCTCGGCTTCGTGGACGGCACCGAGAACCCCGAAGGGCGCGCCGCGGCCGCCGCGGCGCTGGTAGGCGACGAGGACCCGCTGTTCGCGGACGGCAGCTACGTGACGGTGCAGAAGTACACGCACCCGCTGGCCGATTGGCGGGCGCTGTCGGTCGAGCAGCAGGAGCGCGTGATCGGCCGCACCAAGCTGGACGACTTCGAACTCTCCGACGAGGACAAGCCCGCCGATTCGCATGTCGCGGTCAACACGCTGATCGATCCGGACGGCACCGAGCGGCGGATTCTGCGCGCCAACATGCCGTTCGGCAGCGTGCGCGACGGCGAGTTCGGCACCTACTACATCGCCTACGCGGCCACCCCGAGTGTGGTCGAACGCATGCTCACCCGCATGTTCCTCGGCACCGACGAGGCCGCTTACGACCGCATCCTGGATTTCTCCGTCGCTGTCACGGGTACCTCGTTCTTCGCCCCGTCGGTCGACTTTCTCGAGGATCTGCCACCGGCCCCGCCGGAGGCGGCGGAATCCGCGATATCCCTCGGCACCGACGGCGCGAGCCCGGCATGCCCTGGTACCGCGAGCGACGGAGCACTCGGCATCGGCACGTTGAAAAGGAGCACCCGGTCATGAACAACCTCCATCGCGAACTCGCGCCGATCACCTCCGAGGCTTGGGCGGCCATCGAGGAGGAAGCGACGCGCACGTTCAAACGGCACATCGCCGGCCGCCGCGTGGTGGACCTGTCCGGCCCGCATGGCACCGACTACTCCGCGGTGGGCACCGGGCACACCACCGCGATCGATGCGCCCGACGAAGGCGTGCTCGCCCGCCAACGGGTGGTGGCGCCGCTGGTCGAACTGCGCGTCCCGTTCACCCTCTCCCGCGTGGAACTCGACAATGTCGAGCGGGGCGCCAAGGACACCGACCTCGACCCGGTGAAGGACGCCGCCAAGAAGATCGCCTTCGCCGAGGATCGCGCGATCTTCGAGGGATATCCGGCCGCGGATATCATCGGTATCCGCGCCGGTTCCGCCAACCAGGCGATCACGATCCCCAGCGACCCACGGCAGGTGCCGGAGACGATCGCGCAGGCCTTGAGCGCGCTGCGGCTGGCGGGTGTCGACGGGCCGTACTCGGTGTTGCTCAGCGCCGACCTGTATACCGCGGTGAGTGAAACCTCCGATCACGGCCATCCGATCCGCACCCACATCGAACGCCTGATCCCGGACGGCGAGATCATCTGGGCGCCCGCCATCACCGGCGCGTTCGTGCTCACCACCCGAGGTGGCGATTTCGATCTGCGGATCGGGCAGGACCTGTCCATCGGGTATCTGTCCCACGACGCCACGACGGTTCAGCTGTACTTCCAGCAGAGCCTGACGTTCCTGGTATACACCGCAGAAGCCGCGGTCGCGCTGACGGTGTAGGGCGACGCCGCCAAGTCGGTCACATTTGGGAATTCTCCAGGTGTGTGCCGCAGTTCCGGCCGGTAGCGTGTGCCGAAAATGCGCTAGAGGCGGGTAGACGAGATGACAGCGGTGCGGGCAGGTGTGGTCCCGGCGCGGCGCGCGGCGCTCTACAGCGTGCTCGGCATCCTGGCGACCGTGGCGATCTGCGGCTGCTTCGTTGTGGTGTTCGGCGTGAACCGGGTGTTCACCGGACTGCTCGTGGGTGCCGCAGTCGGCGTCGTCGTGCCGGCCGCGTTGTTCACCAGGGACGTGGTGGTACTCACCGACGATGCCATCTACCGGCGCACGCCGTGGACGGTCGCCAGCATCCCCTGGAATCGCGTGGTGGCCGGTCGCTTCCTCCTGGACGAACGCGCCCGCTGGTCGCTGGCGCTGGACCTTTCCGGCGGCGACGAACCGCATGGCGAGCTGGTCCTGCTCTCCATGCCACCGGTGGATCGCCCGGTCGCGGGAGCCTACGACCTGCGCAAACGCGAGCAGGTCACCGAAATCCGAACCATCTTGCGGCGCCAGGGGATTCCGGTGACCGTGCTCCCGCAGATCGCGGACGCGCTGCAGGAGCACTGGCAGATCGCGTCGCCGAGTCACTGAGAACGTCGGCGACCGGTCACGCCGGACGCCGCCGCCCCTACTCCAGTTCGCGCAGCGCGTCGGTGAGGTATTCGGCGATATCCCCGACATCGGGAACGCTGTCGGCGCAGGCGAGAATCCCGAAATCGATGTGGCCGTCATAGGACATGACGGTGATGTTGAGACCGCCGGTGAGCTCGGTGAGCAAGGAGATCGGGAAGCTGCCGGTGACCCGAGCGCCCGCCGCATACAACGGGATCTGCGGGCCCGGCACGTTGGAGATGATGAGGTTGGCCAGGGGCAGCGCCGGCGCCGCTACCCGCACTGCAGCACGGGTGGCGGCGCCGTGCAGGAGCTGAGGTATGACGGCGGTGGCTTGATGCAGCGCGGTCGACGGGCCGGCCCGGAAACGCTCCTTCACTTCCGTGAGCTCCTCGTGCACGAGCTTCATCCGATGCTGCGCCTCCGGTTCGTTGATGGGCAGCTCACAGAGCATGATGGAGAACTGGTTGCCTGCCGTGCCGATCTGCTCCGGGGTGCGTACCGACACGGGAACCGCTGCCAGCAAAGGCTTTTCGGGATTCACATCGTGTTCGATGAGCCACCGTCGCAGCGCCGAGGTGCACAGCGCGACGACGACGTCGTTGACGGTGCTGCCGAAGGCGTTCTTCACCGCCTTGACCTCGTCGAGCGGGAGCGACACGAAAGCGAAGGATCGGCGCGCAGTGTTCGGAGCGTTGAACGGTACGTCCGGGTTCGCCTTGCGGATGCCGGCCCATGCCTCCCGCAGCGCGCCGCCCAGCCGTAGCGGCGCGGTCAGGCGGTCCGCCTGACGGGTGATCGTGTGCGCGAGACCGCGGCCCAGCATTTCGACCTTCGCCGGCGACCGGTCCAGGCGCACACCCGCGGCGGGTACGGGCACTTCCGGCGACTCGGCGACCACGTCCATGATCACCGCCATGATCTCCGCCGCCGAGACACCGTCGACCACCGCGTGATGCACCTTGGTGTAGATGGCCTGGCGACCGTCCGAGAGTCCCGAGATCAGATGGCATTCCCACAGGGGCCTGCGGCGATTGAGCGGCTGGGCGTGCAGACGCGCTACCAAGTCGGTGAGTTGCTCGTCGGAGGAGCCCTCGGGCAGACGCACGTCCCGGACGTGGTAGCCCAGGTCGACCTGCGCGCAATCGTCCCAGTAAGGCAGATCCAGCCCGAGCGGGACGGTCCGCAGTCGCCAGCGCAGCGGCGCGACGGTGTGCAGCCGGCCGGCGATCAGCTGGCGCAGAGCGGCGACGGTCACCGGGTTGCCGGAGCCCAACTGCGGATCCAGTGTCGTCAGGGCGCCGACGTGCAGCGGCGTCATCGACGATTCGAGGTTCAGCAGCTGTGCGTCCAGCGAGCTGAGCTGCCGGGGCGGTCCGGATTCACCTGATATCGGGAGCATCCGGGGTGCGGCATGCTGGTTGGGTTCAGCGGTGAGACGATCACCCGGCGTCGCAGTTTCGATGCGCAGATGGTGCGACGCAGCAATTTCGATGGTCATGGGCGCTCCGTGTCTGGTGAATTTCCATGCCGCAGGACAGCGCGATGAGTCGCGCGCTCAGGAGGGATCGGCCGATGACAACGGTGTCGGAACCGAAGACTTGACAACTAGCTTAGGTTCAGCACAACCGACGCGCTCGGCCAACGCGCAAATTTCTAGGTTAAATCTGCGCAAACAATTGTTACGGCCGCGCCGACGAGCGCCTGAATACTGTTGTGCCGCAGGACAATTGCCATTTGCTACAACAGGTTCCAGCCGAGTCTCGAAGACAACGATTCGGCGTGTCCACCGCGCCAACATATTTGCCACAGCGATCGCGCTACACCGCGTCCCACTCCATAACCTGACGATCGGCGCCTGGTCCGGACAGGCCGCGATCAGACTCACCGACGGCAGCTACGTCGAGCTTGCCGAACAGTTGAATATGCCGCTGATCACCACAAACGAGCGTCTGGCGCGAGCGTGTGACACGCGCGGGAGATATCCGGCCCGGCGTTCCCTGAGAAAACAAGCCGGTGGGTACCTGCCGGGTTGGCGCCCGCTGAGTACGCCCTGTCCATCTGGCCCTCCGGGCCGGATGCCCCATATGGGAGCTCAATGCCGACCCACCGCTCGCCCTTGGTGTGCGGCGAGTTCGGCTGCGGCTGTCCCCGGGCCGCTGGTGGACCGAAGCTAGCGGCCGATTATTCCGGCGGGCTCCCTACCAGCCACTTGTCGGCCACCGCCCGCTCCAGGTCAATTCCGTGGTGATGAGCCAGCAAGAGCGTCTGACACAACACATCGGCCAGTTCGTCGCGAAAGTCGCCCTCGACCTGTTCCCGCGTTCGGCCTTTGTCGCGCGCCTGGCCAGTTCTCATCAGGAACGCCTGTGTCAGCTCGCCGATTTCTTCCTGCAGTTTCAACAGAAACCAGGTCGCATCACGCGTGATGTCGAACTTGTCCGCGTACGCCGCCGACACGGCCTCAACCCGGCCGGTCAACTCCCTCAGATACATTGAGCAAGACTAGAACTCGGCTACCCCGCCGAGTCCGCTGGGCGCAGTCCAGAAAGGGGCAGACATCAGCATTTTGGCCACCCGGGTTACAAGGCTACTGGTACGCTGTGCCGGGGTCCCGGCCTTCTGGTACGGGCGGTGCCGCACCGGTTGCAGCCTGAGGGGGAGATTTGACGTTCGAAGTGGACCCGGACGGGCTGCGAGCAGCCGCCGGAGCGTTGGCACTGCTGCCCACACAGATCGACAATGCGCCGCATTTGGGCGCCGGCCCGGTCGCAGACAAGTTGAAGGGGCTGTTGGTCGGCGCCGAACTGGCAAAGTCCGACCCCGCGAGCAAGTTGGCGAAAGACGTGCTGAAGGCTCGGTTCAACGAGTTTTCGGCGTTACTGGCATTGTCGGCGGAAACCTTCCAGGGCACCGATCTCGATGCCGCGCAGCGCATCGCCGCAGTCGCCGACCTGAACTCCGGCGACCCACACGGAGGGAGGTAACGGCGATGCCCACTCCCCGGGAAGTGCTCGCCCTCGACGTGTCCGGAATGAACGGTGTCGCCGAACATGCCACGCACATCGCCGAAGCAATCATCAAAGCATCAAACTCGATGCACACCACAATCAACGGCGATCTGACTTGGCAGGGTGAAGCACGTCGGACCGCCGGAGACAAATCCGACCGCGAACAGGCCCAGATGCGGGCTATCGCAGTCGCTTACGATGATCTCAGTGCGGCTTGCGCCGGCGCGGCGCGTGATCTGGAATACCCCATTGCGGAGATCAAAACGATCTTCCAATATTATGTCGCAACCCCAGTGGCAGTCGCAGATGACTGGAGCATTTCCGGAGTCGACGACTGGAACTCTGAAGCGGGCGTTCAGCTTTCGCGACTGACGGGATTGATCAGCGCGCTGGCAGCGGCCGATGCCAAGTGGGGAGCCGAGATCGCGGCCGCAAACCAGGAACTCGACAAGATGGCGCCGGCCGAAGCGCTGACAGCAGCCAGCACTGAGATCCAGCAGGACAAAGCCAAGGACATCCGCGCCGATCCGGACCGCATCCGCACCTCAGCGGCAGCCTTTCAGCAGACCTTCGGCCGACCACCGACGAGCGCCGCCGACTGGGCAACTGCCGAGGTGCTCAACCCGAAGAGCTACGACCCTAAATATCAGGGCGTCGCGCCCGAAATCCGTGTGGTGCGCATCAATCCAGTATCCGACCAGGGTGTAGTGCGGGTGGGTCAGTACATCGAACAGCGCGACGTCACCAATCCGAAAGTCGACCCACTCCGACCCGACCGCCTGGCGGAACGAGAGCGCGGCGATAATCGTACCGCGGATGCGAATTTTGATCCTGAGCACAACCGTGTCACCACTTATGTCGATTACGAAAATGGCATTGTGGTGATGCGTCAGAATCCGTCCGTAGTTCAGAATAGTGACGGCACTCCGGGGCGCGTTGAGGTCGCAGCACCCGACGGCAGAGTGTGGCAAAATCCGGACGGATCGGTACGTGTCCAGTACGACGCCGCTAATCCGTTCGCTCCCGATATCGCAAAAGACCATTCGACTTTGGGCAGCCATACCGTCACCGTAAATGGGGACTTGGTATTTACACCCGGCGCTAACGGTATCGAGGTAAATGGCACTCGGACGGACTATCCGTCATTGGAGGCATATCAGGACCGGCCCGGATCGCCCACCCGAACAGTTGTCATCGACCCCGCGGCGGTCGGAAATTCCTTCGGGCCGGGGATGAACCTGCCGTTCCACCATGATGTGGGTTCCCGAGGCGGAGATATATTTCAACAGTTCAATGAGACGGATAGCTGGAATTTAGAACACGACGTGCGGGTTCCGGGCGGGCCGAAGCCATCCACACCTTTCGGTCCGGTCAGCAGCCCGCCAACCGTTGCGCACAATCCGGTTCCCAAAGGGACGATCTGATGTCTGTCAGCGGCGAGCGGAGATGCGACTGGCGGGCCGCGACCTTGGCCCTGTCGCTATGGCCGATCGTGCAGATGATGATCTTCGCCCCGATTCAGCAGGCTACCGATCCGGACTACGGCAAGGTGCCGACAGTGCCATCGCTGGTTGCGGCGACAGTCGGGCTCATGGTAGCGACAGTGATCTCTCGACGACGCACGCCGGTTACCCTTGGAGCGGCTCGAGGAATTCTCTCGGCGTCGATTCTGCTGCTCGCGGTTCCGCTCGCCTTCTGGATTCTGCGTTTAATCAACAGGGTAGGGTGATTCGATTTGACCGGCAATCGCCCTGAACCGCAAAAATCGGCCTGGTTCGGACCGGCCTCGTTCTGGGCAGCGTGCGTCGGAACTTTTCTCAACTTCGAGGTAGTTCTATTTCTCTTATTTACTGGATTTTGGGCCTTCTATCTATTTGTCCTACCGGTATATGTTCTGGTGTTGATCGTCTTGCTGCTCATCCGCGGCCGATCGCGTCACGCCGGGGTGGGGTTGGTTCTTTCGTTGGTCGGAGTTGTGCTGGCATACCTAGTGGTCAGCGCGGTGGGCGCGGGGTTATTGAGAGGTTGATCGCTGATCGCGCAGCGTTTCCGGCGGGTCCTGCGCTGAATTCTATTGAGCGGCGGGTTCCGCCAGCACGCCGGGATGTGTGCGCAGCAGTCGCCTGATCCGATTCAGTTTGCGATTCATCCACTCCCCGTCGGGAAGTTTCCATTCGGGACTGCCGTTGTCTTGATCCAAGCAAGAGCGTCCATTCTGCCGAACTTGCCGCGAGAGAACAGCGCCGCCGCGCCGGTCGTGGCGATCGTCTGGAACGGCTGGGATCACAAAATCGGCGCTACTGCCATCACTTGAATGGGCGGATTGCGATATTCGTCGGGTTGACCTTCAGCGCACCTCCCCAGTCAAGGTGTTCATCCGACTGCCCACCGCCTCGTCGGTGGACTGGAGTTTGCCGATCGCGGCGGCGTAGGTGTCGTGCATCAGTTGCACGACCTCGATGTGCTGTTGGATGCGGGCGACGGCGGAGTCGTTGGGGTCGTGTGTGTCGCCGCCGTCGGCTTTCCGTTCGAACTTGGCTTGGATCGTCCTTGCCGAAGGAAGATCGCCATATCCTGATAGATAGGCCAGTTCTCGTGCCCTTTTCTGCATGTCGGCCAGTTCAGAGAGAAGCGTTTCACAGCGCCTACGCAAAGCCTCCCCAATGCCATCTTCCATGCGGAACTCGCCGTCCACAGCTTGCTGTTTGAGTTGCTGCCAGCGCCGCATCTCGCCCTGCATATCGTTTGCCATTGCGCTCTCCCCCTCACATGGGTCTGAGGACGTGGTACCCGAGTGCCGTGTCGGTCACCTCGGTAGATGGGGTTCGAGATCCTTGGCGTGTTTTACAGCCAAATCACATCGGTCCTCGGTTATTGGTTTGATGGCGCTCCATGACGCGCTGATCACGAACATGCCCTGTTCAGCTGGGATCGCCACTCGACACACCTCGCCCCGGGTGTCGTTTTTGTCCTGATGAATCAAACCCGTGCGCTTGCCGACCACAACATCGCGGAAGCCGGTTTCCTTGTTATTGGTTCGGATTTCAGCGACGGTGTGGCTCGAGGAAGCGACGATCACCGAGTACGGAAGCCGAACCGAATCCCATGAGCAGATACGCCATGAAGATGGGCCTGACGGAGGGTCGGTGATGACGTCCTTTGTGGCAGGGTCTACTTCGGTTGCGTGCAACACATCAGCGCTGAGCTGGGTGCAGGGGTTGAAGATCTGGCGATCGTCAGCGGATGTGGAGGTCTTGGCGGCGGTTCCATCCGTGGTTGTTCCGCAACCGGTGACGAGTGTCAGCGCGGCGGCACCGAGCGCAGCGTGTAGGAGGTTGGCTGTGCGCATGGTTCTCCTGGCTTCGGCGCGGATTTTCCCCGTCACCACTATAGGACGCCGTCTTTGGCGGCTCGGTTCCCTCCGATTCGGGTGGATCGGTCAGGCTGTGCCCACGAACGGAAGGGCTCGAGGGAGAGTTCGCGGGCCGTGTGGCGCCGGGCGGAGGCAGCATGGCTCCTGGCGGCGTGGGCGCATGCTCATGCTTGGAGGAACAGGCGCTCGCACGGGAGGCGCGGCATACCCGTTGGGTCGCCGGAGAGGATGCTGACCGCGTCGGCGTGGTGGCGAACCTGGTGGTCGTGGATGAACGCGAGTGCGGCGGTGCGGCAGGCGGCGTAGTCGAATCGTGCGCCGTGGAGGAAGACGCTCAGGTGCACGTCGGGTTCTTCGGGGCGGGGGGATGTGGTGGGGTTGGTCATTGTTTGCCGCTCCAGCGTGCCGGTACGGTGTCGATGATCTGGAGCGCCCGATCGGCGAGGTCCGGGCGGTCGTCGACGACCCGGACGCCGGTCCATGGGCAGGGGCCGCCGTCGATCCGCTCGTGTTCGGAGAGTGCACCGTCTGCGAGCGGCACCCAGGTCGCGCAGTTGCGGGATGGGCAGGCGACTTCGGTCAGTTCGTTGGTGTGTGGGTCGAATTTGCCGAATCCGCAGTGCGACCATCGAATCCAGGGTCCGTGTTCGGCGTCAGGCATATGTCGTCGTCCGGCGCGGTTCTGGTCCGGCGCAGGCTCTGATGGCGGCGACGACGGCCCATCCGGAGGGGCGGTAGATGCATCGCGGGAGTTCCACCCAGCGTCGGAACTGCGCGCATCGATCGGCAGGTGAGGGTAGAGCGATGGTGCCGCCCTCGCGTACGACGGATACGTTGAGGCGGAACAACTCCGCGAAGAGGGTTACCTCGTCGGGCAGGTCGGGGCGGATGAGGTAGGTCCATCGACCGGATCTGGGGTGGGAGAGAATCGCTCCGAGTGCGGTTTCCGTGCGTTCCATTTCGGTCTTCACGGCTTGGCCGAGGTGCGCGGGCATGATCAGCGCCCACACGCAGGTCGCGGGGATGACGATACGTCCCAGGTGTGGTGGGTCGACCACGGCAGGGAGGTCGCAGACCCGACGGTAGAAGTGGCAACGGGTAGTCGGTGTGTCACCGAAAGGTATGTGGTCCATGGGCTGCCCCTGATCGCGTCTGATGGTTGAATTCGCGTCCAGCCGTCCGGAATCGGCCGTACCTCCAGCCGAAAGTCGAACCGGGAGGCGGGTCCTGACTGAACGCAGCGCTCAGCAGACAAGCGGCATTCTTGTGGGGCGAGCGATTCTGGGAAATCCAAAGAAACATGGCCAAAACTCCAGCGGGCAGCCCATGATGTGTCGCACACTTACCCGAGCACGGCCAACGCGGTATCCAGGAACTATTCCGTCCGAACCCATTTGGAGCGCCGGCAATGCCCGAAATCGAGTCCACCGTTCCCAGACGACAGCTCGGTCGCTACCTGCGCGAACTACGGCTGCAGTCCGGCATGACGATCGCCGAGTCGGCAGAGCTGATCGAGCGAGGCTCGAGCACGCTGCAACGGCTGGAGAAGGGGACGGCCGACCGTATCCGGGTCCTCGACGTCGAAGCGCTGTGCCGCATCTACGGATCTGACGAGACCACATCCGCCGCTCTGATCGGCCTGGCGAAACAGGCCAAGGTCAAGTCGTGGTGGCACGAGTTCGGTGATCTGATCCCGGAGAACTTCGACGTCTACATGGGACTCGAGGCGGCGGCGCGGAAGTTCACTTCGTATCACGTGGAGTTGGTCCCGGGGTTGCTCCAGACCAGCAACTACACACGCGCCCTGGTCCAAGTCGGTGTTCCTGATGAATCCGCTGCCGACCACGAGCGGCGCGTTCAGATGAGGGTGCAACGGCAAGTGCTGATCACACGCCGGACACGTCCCGCAATCGTTGACGTTGTCCTGCACGAGTCGGTCCTGCGTCGCGTCATCGGCAACTCGAGGGTGATGGCGGTGCAACTACGCCACTTGGCCGATCTCAGCACGAAACCGAACATCACCATTCGGATACTTCCGTTCTCGGCGGGGGTTCCGAGCGGCAAGCTCACAGGGCAGTTCATTGTTCTCGACTTCGGCAGTGACTCGAAGACCGCCGAGCCGCGGGTGGTGTACGCGCCGAGCTTCATCGGGGACATGTACCTGGAAAAAGAGAATGACGTGCGTCGGTACGATCAAGCCTATGACGCCATCCAGCAAGCTGCGCTGGACGCTGTGAGCAGCAGAAACCTGCTTCGCCAGGTAGCAAGGGAGTTTGAAGGTGAACGTTGACCTATCCGGGGCGCAGTGGTTCAAAAGCAGCCGCAGCGATGCCACCAAGGAGTGCGTGGAGGTTGCGTTCCTGAACGACGATCATGTCGGAGTCCGCGACTCCAAGAACCCCACCGGCCCGGCACTCGTGTTCGCTCCCGGTGCGTGGGACACCTTCACCGCGGCCGTTATCGCCGGCGGCTTCAACCGCTGACGCGCGCTGGCATCCAGGTCAGCGAATCGTAGCGGGCACGTTTCATCCCTTTCCGGGTAGCGGTATGCCGCACCACGAGAAATTACCGACGGCTGGAGCCGCTCTCGATCAGTTCTCGCAGGAAGCAGAAGGGGCACACGGGGTCGAAAGGAGCTGTCGTCTCGGTTCGGGTGGCCGGTGCGGGCTCCGGCGACGTCGCGTCCGGGGCCGCCACCGCGATCACCGGACGCCAACCGAGCGTCAGCGAGATAGCAACGGCAGCAATGATCTTCGGCATGACATGGCCCATGAAATCCTCCAGGGTGATGCGATGATGACTCACGCTATCAAATTCCACACCGCTGAAGGGCTCGCCCTAGTTTCAGCCGCACTCGCATCGACCGAACAGCGACGCCGCAGTAGCTGACTCCCAACCAGAGTCACGCGCAACCGGAGTTGACCTTGTACAGGTAGATCTTGCCGGTGTAGTCGTGAACGAACAACAGCCAGGGGGTATCCCCGCAGCCGCGCGCCGATCGGTCGACGGCGAACGGCAGTGGCCATCGGCGATCCGACGGCTGGGGACCGCCGTATCGCTCGACCAAGCGCTGATACAGCTCACTGCCCTCAGGCGCGGAATCCATGCGACTGTAGACGAGATCATCGATGTTCGGGGGCGGCGTCAGCATCCAGGTCATGGAATTGTAGGTGGTCTGGGCGTAAAACCAGTTCACCCCGAGTATTGCGAGAACAACCACCACAAGCGCGACTACTGTCACGGCCCGCTTCCAAGCTGGCGAAGTTCTGGGATGCCGGGCAGGACTTGCCGACAAACACCTGGGCAAGCAGGATGTTAAGCGCTTTGTCGGGGATGCAGTCATATCATCCACTCCACCAAGGATTTTCATGCGTACACGTGTTCCGTCCATTCTCACGACGGCCGTTGCGGCCGTGATCGCAGCCAGCCCGGCCGCGTCGGCGTTCCCATTTGACAGTGGCTCCGCAACTCCGTCCGGGCCCTCCGCGCCAGCCGGGCCAACGGTCACAATCGGCAATTACTGCGGATCCACCAATTCCCCATCGGTGAGAGTCGCGCGAACAGACGACGACCGCATCGCCTACTGCGTTCAGGTATCACACACCGACGCCTTTGTCTGGTCCCTGACACCGGACCCGCTGCCCGTTGACCCGCACTCCCGCGTGAGGCCTGGAGCGCCGTGCCTCGACGAAGGCGCACGATGGACCGATCCCGATGGGCGACCGATCGTGTGCGAGAAGACCCGGAATGGCCGCAAGGCCGGCGACCTGAGGTGGATGTTCGCGGTCTGATGCCCTAGTGCCGCCATTTGCGCCTGGTCAGACCATAAGTTCGCCGATCTTCCCGGCAGCGATCTCCAGTTGTTCGGGCGCAAGGGACTTGCCGAACGCGACGGCATCCTGAAGTTGCCGTTTCACCTGGTCGACCACAAAGTGCGAAGTCTCGGCGCTGCAGTTCCGGCACTCTCCAGACGACACTCCGAATCGGACAGACATTCGATATGCCTAGGCCCGCCCTAAGCCCACCCACTGAACGAGCCTGACATTCTACCAAAACCCACCGACACACTTCCCCGGCAAAATTGACTTATCCCGCGACTTAGGTGAGACTGACAGTCGCCAGCAGGCGTAGGGGTTGAAGATCGAGTGTCGCAACTTTGGATCCAACCCGAAAGGCCGGTCGCATTCGTTGCGACCGGCCTTTTCTATGCGCATCCCACCGGAATAAATAGCTAACGACTAGCTAAATTACTGTGATTTGCGGCACACGTTAGCGCGACGCGGAATCGGTCGGCCTGGGACTTCTATGCATGGAATTACATCAATGCGACTCGCTACATGTCGTGTTGTATGAATCTGTCAGCCACTAGGTGTAGTGTCGTCCCCGCGACGCTCGATTACTTAAGTCCGCTACGACGTTTGGGAGAAAACGAACCTGTTGTGCCAGAAATTTGCTACGCATGCGCACGGACGCGGCGTTCACTGATCCTGGTCTAGATGCTCGCGGCCGAGCCGCACTCCATACATTTCGGAATGCCGCAGTAGGCCTTCACCCTTCCGTCACTACGGAGGGTTACTGCGCCAGCATCTTGATCCAGGCCCGCGCTCCGCCCGTCGAGGCGGAACCATTCACTTCCGCATTGCCGGCAGATCAATGAATCATTTTTCACAGCCGACACTTGTCGTCGGCTGTCCAGAGAAATCACGGAGTTAGCCATGGCTAAACGCCACTATCCGCTCGGCCCGGGCGGTACCTGGAAGAACGGTCAACGTGTCCCCGAAACGGGATGGTACGTCGATCAGCACGGCGTCCTTTCCCGTCACGAGGAACACGACACCTTCCCGCCTTGCGTCGGCAAGGGAGGCGGTGCCGCCTATAGGCGGTTGATCAGGTCCGCGCGAGAAGCCTCTTAGCGACTCGCACGCTCCTGGAGGGTCATGGGGTCCGAATCCGGGCCCTCCAGGAGCCCTATACTGCCACGTAGTTTCATGAAACGCCGCAAATCTAGGCAAACTGTGATTTTTCGTACCGCGCAGTACTGATGACAGTGCGTGGACACAATCACGTCAGTGCATAGTTCATGGAGCTGGTCCTGCGCGCTTCACCTCGCGTTCCGCTGCGTGACTAAGCACGTCGCCGAGACGGTTATCGTCGCCGTCTCGGCTACCTCGCGACTGCCCCGACTCTGTCAGTCGGTCAACGACGATGCTCTCGATCTCGGCGTTGACTACTCGTCGCCGCCATCTGGATAGACCGGGACGATGCGAGGTTGCCGCCGACGGGCTTCGCCGACAATGCGAGCCCAGAGGCCAGGGAACTGCTGCTTGGGTGAGCTGCCCCGCCAGACGCGGACGGGGTGGGGGTCCCCGCCAGCGGGAGACACTTCCGCGATGAGCGCGGACACCTGTGCGTCGAATCGGTCGTACAGCTTCTGGATCTCGTCCCATATGCCGGTGGGGATGGCGTCGCGGCCGTTCTCCCACCGCTGATATGAGGATTCGCGTATGCGCAGCACGGTCGCCATCTCGCCGCGCTCCAGACCGAGGTAGTGTCGCGCGATCAGCATCTCCGCGCCCCGGCCGTACTCGTACTCACGATCGTCTGACATGTAGTCCCCTCTGCGCCCCAAACAGTCGCACTGACGGGTTCCATCGTGTCATAGTCCGCCGATCGAATGGCCCCCAATTTCATACTGCTGATTTCCCTTTGGCTGCGGGACTTGCGATGTCGAGGAGGGTCCCCGAGCGACTACGAGTTACGCTCCGCACTCCATTCGGGGTTGAGATCGGGATGGCCAGACCAGATCGCGGAATGCCGCGCAGATCAGGACCAGCTGCCCGGATCTCCTCCGCGGCATCTTCGCTGCCGAACTCGGCCTTGAGGTCAGCGCGAAGACCAGGAATGGCACGCAGATCCTCGACGACACCACGCAGCGCCGCCACCTGCCGCAGCACGCGCGCCGGACCGTAACGCTTCAGGTGGTCGCACGAGGCTGTCGCCTATCTTGTCGTAGACCGTGGGGTTGCCCGGCGCGGCTTGCTCTGCGTCTGTCGCTCGCGCGACCGGCTCATCTCATCGAGCCGCGCCTCGATGAACTGGAAGATGTTCACGCCTTCCACTCCTGAGGGGTCCCGATGGATGTTGGCTACGAACCGTATGCGCCCGCCGCTGATTCCCCACCGAAATATGACCAAACTGCTTGTCCTACAGAGTAATTGATGCGTCCTTCATACAACACATCGCTCGTAGCAGCTACTGGTCGCTAGGGCTGCTCGAGCACGTCGAATGGGATGGTCGCCTCGACCGGGTCGTCGAGTAGCAGAACACGTCGGTGGACGGTGTGGGCGAGGTAGCGGCGGCCGGACCAGTCGAGACGGTATTCCTCGATTTCCTCGATGCGTTCTTCCTTTTGGTCCAGCCGGACGATCAGATACCGAGGAATACCCGCGGCTGCGTATTGAATTCGCTTGTCGTTGATATCGGCGTCGATGGTCGATTCGGAGGTTACCTCGACCACCAGCAGAATGTGCTCGCGCACGGTATTGACGTCGTAGGGTTCGCAGTCCCGAATCCAGATGTCGGGGTAGCGGATGTTCAACCGCCGGTCTGCCGCTGCGGATTCCGCGTCCGCGAATCGTGCGGCAACGTCGGAATCGACCACCATGCACGGCCCGCCGGCGCGTCGTGCCGCCTCCAGTATCCCGGCCAGCCGGCGGACCACACGACTGTGCACGGGGCTCTGCACCATCGGCGGGACCACACGCCCGTCTACGATCTCGATGTCGCCGAGCCCGGCAGTTGCCCCTTCGGCGAACTCCTCGGCCGTCACACGCAGTGCCTGTCGCTCGTCGGGAGGGCTCATGCCAGACATCATCGCAGTCCGAACCGGGCCGGAAGCCGGACTTAGCGATGATCACCCGACACAGCCGGTCGCAACCCCGCCGCTCGGTCGGCGCGATGGCCGTCGGCTACCGTCACTTCGCTGCTCGGTCCGCGTCGTCGCTTCGTCCGGTGACAGGACGCGGCGCCGTCATCACCGCAGAAGATTCCGCTGCGACGAGGTCAGGGCAGCAGCGTTTTCGAGTCGATCGTGAAATCGAACGGGCTACGCAGGGTGACCACGTTGCCAGCGGCTACCCTATGGATCAGCTCGTAGGGGTGGTTGGCCCCGAGTTCGTATGCAAACAGCACCGGCAAGCTCTCGCCGGGCAACTGCCCTTTGAAAGCGTTGGGCTCGAACCTCCAGTAGTTCGGAATACCGGCCTCGGCATAAATCACCGGTTTGACCATACGGTCCTGCAACGTGGTTGATCTGGACACCACTTCGACTACGAGCTGAGTCTGTTCGGCTGGAATCCCTCGCGCATCCCAGTCGATCGGGCCATTCACCACAATCAGATCGGGGATCGGCTCATCGTCGCCGGTAAGCACCCCAACACCTGCGAGCACGACCGAACCGGACAGCGCGGCCTCGGCGAGTGCACGTGCCAGGCATTGAATCAGCAACTGATGCCGAGGCTTCGGCGCGGTAGTTATGACGAGCTGACCATTCAATACCTCGTAACGCAATCCGTTTTCGGGCATGCGATCGAGGTCGGCAGCCGTCCAACCATCGGCGTGCGGGACCGGCATCGCCATGAAACCACCTCCGGCCTCGTCGAACGACGGCGGAACACCGCCACCGATTCCGTTGGAGGGTAACCGACCGAAACGAAGCCGCCGATGGCGGGCGCGGATCTGCGCCCGCCATCGACGGAACTCGTTGTTTCCCTACGCCACGACGATCGTGATCGCGGCGTCGGCCGAGTCGGTCGCCTCGTCCGGTGCGACGAACCAGTGGGTGACCTCGGCTTCGGTGAGGTCGGCTTCGAGGTCGCCGGTCGGGAGGACCGACAGGGCTCCCGCGGTGGCCGAGGCCAGGAACTCCAGCACAGCTGGGCGACCGGAAGCGGCGGTGGTGTACGTGGTCGACTCGTAGGTGATCTCGTACTCCTCGCGCGCCTGTTCGGCCTGGGCCAGCGCCTCGGACTGGGAGAGTGTGACGACCCCGCCCGCCGTGACGACGACGAACGCGGCGTGTTCCTCGTCGAGCGGGCGTACCCGATCGGCGTAGGACACCGGGTGCGACGGGGCGGCGGCGAGGGCTTCGCGCACCTGCGGGTCGTCCAGCACCAGCCAGCGAATATCGCTGTCGGACATGGCTTCCCGCGTGATCCCGAAGCCGGTGCCCGCGGCGGCCAGTTCCTCGGGCGTGAGGTCGCCCGCGAACAAGCAGGCCGCACCGGCCTTGTGCACCGCCCACACCGCGACCACCGCGTCCACCGAGCGTGGCAGCGGCACCGCGACGACATCGCCCGGTCCGGCACCGCGATCGATGAGCAACCTGGCCAGCTGCGAGGAACGCCGATCCAGCACGTGGTAGGCGACCTCGTCATCCCCGGCCAGCAAGGCGGGCGCCTCCGGGTCCTCCTCGACGACCTCCGCGAACACCTTCGCCACCGTGCGGGTACCCACTCGGCCGGTCGGCTCCGGCGCGGAAGACGTTGCCGCGATACCGGATTCGACCAGCAACCGGGCCCGCTCGTCGGCATCCAGGATGTCGATGTCGCCGACCAGGGCGTTCGAGTCGCCGAGCAGCGACTCCAGTACCCGGACCAGGCGCTGCGCGAGGATCTGGACCTCGTCGGCGGTGAATCGGCTGTCCAGGTAGCGCAGCGTCAGCTCGATGGTGGACTCCGCCATCACCAGCAGCGTCATCGGGTAATGCGTGGCGTCATTGACGCCGACACCGGTCACCGACATGCCGTCGATCGAGCTGGCGGCCGCGATCGCTTCCTTGTCCATCGGATACGACTCGAACACCATGAGCGTGTCGAAAAGCGATCCCGTGCCCGCTACCCGCTGGATGTCGGTGAGCCCGACATAGTGGTGCTCGAGCAGGTCGGCTTGTTCGCGTTGCAGCCGCTGCAGCAGCTCGCCGATGGTCTGGCGGTCATCGATCCGCAGCCGCACCGGCAGCGTGTTGATGAACAGACCCACCATCGACTCCACGCCGGGCAACTCGGCGGGACGGCCGGACACCGTCGCGCCGAACACCACGTCACCGCGACCGGTGAGACGTCCGAGCAGGATGCCCCACGCCGCCTGCACCAGTGTGTTCACCGTGACACCGAGTTCCGCGGCGTGCTTGCTGATCCGGCGGGTGCGGTCGGCGTCGATCTCGGTGGCCAGCGAGCCGATCTCGTAGTTCTCCGCGGCCCGTGGCTGCGGCGCGAGCTGGGTCGGCTCGGTGACGCCGTCCAGTGCCGTCGCCCAGGCCCGCAGCGAAGCATCCCGGTCGCGCCCGGCCAGCCAGCCGAGGAAGTTGCGGTAGGAGGCCACCCGCGGCAGCGCGGTCTGGTCGCCGTGCACCGCGTAGAGCACCAGCAGGTCCCGCATGAGCAGCGGCATCGACCAGCCGTCCAGCAGGATGTGGTGGGTGGTGATGGCCAGGTGCCACTGCTGGTCATCGCTGCGGAACAGGGTGAACCGCAGCAGCGGCGGCGTGGCCATGTCGAAGTGCGTGGCGCGCTCGGTCGCGATCTGACGCTTCAGTTCCGCGTTGCGCTGCTCGGCGGGCAACTCGGTGAGATCCACCTCGCGCCACGGCGCCTCGACCCGATCCAACACCACTTGCACGGATTGCCCGTCGGAGTCGGTGACGAACGCGGTGCGCAGGTTCGGGTACCGGTCGACAATTCCTTGGGCCGCCGCCCGCAGCCGTGCCACATCCAGCGTGCCGCCGAGGTCCACCACCGCCTGCATGGTGTACACGTCCACGGTGGCCTGGGTCATCAGCGCGTGGAACAGCAGACCCGACTGCAGCGGCGAGAGCGGCCACACTTCGGCCAGCGGCGGGTAGGTCCGTTCCCACAGCTCGATGTCGTGCTGCCCCACCCGCACCAGCGGCATGTCGGACGGCGTGAGGCCGCCCGCGTCCGGCCGACGCGCGTGCGTGGCCAGCGCGGCGAGCGCCTCGACCCAGAGGTCGGCGAGCTGCTGGACCCGGTCGGTGGTCAACAGACCCGTCGGGAAGGCGAACGACGCGCCCAACTGCGGGCCATCGGCTCCGTCGGAGACGATCGCGTTGATGTCGATCGTCGCGTTGGCGGGCATGTCGAGGTCCAGGTCGACATCCAGCTGGCCGAGGTCGGCCACCGGCACCCAGCCGATCTCGGCGAGCTGCTCGGGGATCTCCCCGGCCGACATCCGGCCCAGGTAGTTGAAGCTGATCTGCGCTGCGTCAGATCCCGCTCCCGCCTCGCTGCCGCCTGCGTCACCGAGGCTGGCGGCAGTTTCCGGATTCAGCTGCCGCAGCAGGCCGTAGCCGAGGCCCTTGTCGGGCACCGCGAGCAACTGTTCCTTGATCGACTTCACGACCTCGCCCAGCGCGGCACCGCCGGCGAAGGCGTCGGCGAGGTCGGCACCGGCAAGGTCGAGCCGCACCGGGTAGGCGGAGGTGAACCAGCCGACCGTACGCGACAGATCCGCACCGGGCACCACGTCCTCTTCGCGGCCATGGCCTTCCAGCTTGATCAGCACCTCGCGGTGTTCGATGGCGGCGTCCGCGGGGCCCTGCGTGGTTACGCCGGCTACCTCCTCCGGGCCCGTCACTCCCGCCGCGTGCTCGATGGCGGCGTCCGCGGGGCCCTGCGTGGTTACGCCGGCTGCCTCCTGCGGGCCCGTCGCTCCCGCCGCGCGCCAGCGGGCCACCGCCATAGCCAATGCCGACAGCAAGCCGTCGTTGACGCCGCCGCGGTAGAGGCTTGGGATCGCGGTGAGCACCGCGTCGGTGACCTCGGCGGGCACCGTGACCTCGACCCGCTCGACGGTCGCGAACGTGTCGATGGCCGGGTCGAACGCGCGGGAGCCGAGCAACGGGTCCGGGGTGGCCGAAACCTGCTGCCAGAACGGCAGTTCCGCGACCCGTTCGGGTGCGCGCGCCGCCTCGACCAAGCTGTGCGCCCAGCGCCGCATCGAGGTGCCGTTCGCGGGCAGCGCCACCGGCTGACCCGCGATCAGCTGCGACCAGGCGACCGCGAAGTCCGGGATCAGGATGCGCCAGGACACGCCGTCGACCACGAAGTGGTGCGCGACGATCAGCAACACATCGCGCCGTGCACGGTCGCCACCATCGGCGGACCCTTCCGCCGCCGCTGTGTCGTCTCCCGCCGATTCGGACCCATCCGCCGAGAACGCGAACCAAACGAATTGCGCCATAGCGGCATTCGCCGGATCGAGCCCGCCCAGCGCGGTGTCGAGCGCCGTGGTGGCGACCCGCGCCAGCTCGGCATCGTCGGTGTCGGCGGGCAGCTCGACGCGACGCACGAGCGCGTCGACGTCGACCGCGCCGCGCGGCAGCGCCTCGAACGTCCAGTCCGTGCCGGTGCGACGCAGCCGCGACCGGAGCACGTCATGGTGGTCGAAAACCGCCGCGATGGTGGCGACCAGGGTTTCCCGGTCGATGCCCTCGGGCAGGCGCAGCGCCATGGTCTGCGAGAACCGTTGGTAGGACGAGCCGCTCGCGAGGATCTGCCGCATGATCGGGGACATCGGGATCTCACCGACACCGCCGCCGGGCAGTTCCTCCAGCCGCGCTTGCTCCCCACCCACGCCGAGCGCGGCGACCTCGGCCAGCGACGCCACGCTGCGCCGCTCGAACACGTCACGCGGGGTGAACAGCACACCGCGCGCCTTGGCCCGCGAGACCAGCTGGATGGACAGGATGCTGTCGCCGCCGAGCGCGAAGAACGAGTCGTCCAAACCGATCTGCTCGACGCCGAGCACTTCGGCGAACACCTCGGCGATGATGGACTCGACCTCGTTGGCCGGTGCGCGGAACTCGCGCGGGGCCAGCTCCGGTTCGGGCAGCGCCTTGCGATCCAGTTTGCCGACCGGGGTCAGCGGGATCTCGTCGAGCACCACGATCGCCGTCGGCACCATGTGCGGCGGCAGACTGCGCGAGGCGTACTCGGTGAGCCGCGCGGTGTCGATCTCGCGGCTCGGCGCGGCCAGCACGTAGGAGACGAGAATCGTCGCGCCCGCCGCGGTCTGGCGGCCGAGCGTGATCGCGTACTCGACGTCCTCGTGGCGGCCGAGCACGGCGTCGATCTCGCCGAGTTCGATGCGGAAGCCACGGATCTTCACCTGGAAGTCCGAGCGGCCGACATAGTCCAGCTCCCAGTGCACCGACGGCCGCGCGACGTTGCCCGCCCGCTCACCGGGCTCCGCGTACCAGCGCACCACGTCACCGGTGCGGTACATCCGCGCGCCCTCGTCGCTCCAGGGGTTGGCGATGAACCGTTCCGCGGTGAGGTCGGGACGGTTGTGGTAGCCGCGCGCCAGCGCGCCACCGGCCAGGTACAGCTCACCCGCGACACCGGGCGGCACCGGGTTGAGGCGGTTGTCCAGCACCAAGGCCGACATACCCCGCACCGGGCGGCCGATGGTGATGTGCCTGCCCGGGGTCAGCGAGGCGTACGACGAGATGATCGTCGTCTCGGTCGGGCCGTAAGCGTTGAAGTACCTGCGGCCCGGCCACCACTTGGCCAGCAGCTCCGGCGTGGTGACGTCACCGCCGACGGAGGCCACCTCGAGTGCCGCCAGGCCCTCGGGGTCGACCGTGCCCAGCACCGCGGGGGTGATGATCGTGTGCGTCACCCGCTCGGTGCGCAGCAGCTCGGCCAGCTCCGGGCCGCCGACGATGGTCGACGGGACGACCACCAGTGTCGCGCCGGTGTACGCCGCGCACAGCCATTCCAGCACCGACGGGTCGAAGCTGGGCGAGCAGATGTGCAGGAATCGGTGGTGCGACTCGAGCTGGTACAGGTCGGTCGCGACACCGACCAAGCCACCCATGCCCGCGTGCGACACGGTGACACCCTTGGGCATACCGGTCGAACCCGAGGTGTAGATGACGTACACGGGGTGCCGCATGGCCAGCGCGCAGATCCGGTCGGCGTCGGTCACCGGCGCGGCGGACTGGCGCTCGACCAGCGCACCGAACTCCGGGTCGTCCATGCGCAGCCACTCGACGTCGCGGGGCAGCTGGTCGACGTATTCGCTCCCGGTGATACCGATGACCGCGCCGGAATCGTTGACCATGTGCCGCATGCGGTCTTCGGGGTAGCTCGGGTCGATCGGCACATGCGCGCCGCCGGCCTTCGCGACCGCCCAGAACGCGGCGACCATCTCATAGGAACGCGGGAACGACAGCGCTACGATGCGCTCCGGTCCCACACCGCGGTCGATGAGCACGCGCGCCAGCCGCGAGGAGTACTCGTCGAGTTCGCGGTAGGTGATCGACCGGCCCTGGTAGCGCACCGCGATCTGCTCCGGGTTCATCCGCACACCGCGCTGCAGGAGGTCCGGCAGCAGGCCGGTGGCCATGACGTCCTCGCCGTGCACGTGGGTGAGCAGCTCGTACTCGGCGGAATCGAGCAGGGGCAGATCACCGATCGGGGTTTCCCGGTCGGTGGCGATCGCGGTGAGCAGCCTGGTGAAACGTTCGGCGAACACCCGCACCGTGTCGTCGTCGAACAGGTCGCGCGCGAAGGAGAACTCCGCGTACATACCGGCGTCGTCGGGATTGTCCCCCGCCTCCCGGATGGTCAGCGAGAGATCGAACTTGGCGGTGTCGACGTCGAAATCGACCGCGCCGACGTGCAGTCCGGGTAGCTCGAAGCTGCTCTCGGGCAGGTTCTCGAACGACAGCGCCACCTGGAACAGCGGGTGCCGCGCGGTGGAACGCTCCGGGTTGAGCAATTCCACCAGTCGCTCGAACGGCAGGTCCGCGTGCGCGAACGCTTGCAGGTCGGCGTCCTTGGTCCGGGCCAGGAACTGCTCGAAGGTCAGGTCGCCCTCCACATGGGAGCGCAGCACCAGGGTGTTGACGAACATGCCGATCACGTCGTCGAGTTCGGCTTCGCCGCGGCCCGCGATCGGGGTGCCGATGGCGATGTCGTCGGTGCCCGACATCCGCGCCAGGAACAGCGCGAGCGCGGCGTGCACGACCATGAACAGCGTCGCGTTCTGCTCCCTGGCGATCTCGGTGAGCTTGCGATGCAGCTCACCCTCGATCGGGAAGACCACGCGCCCACCGGCGAACGACTGCGTGGTCGGACGTGCCCGGTCCGACGGCAGGTTCAGCTCGTCGGGCAGCCCGGCCAGCGCGGCGCGCCAGTATTCGGCCTGCTGCGAGATCAGGCTGTCGGCGTCGGTTTCGGAGCCGAGCACGTCGCGCTGCCAGAGGCTGAAGTCGGCGTACTGCACCGGCAGCGGCGCCCAGCCCGGTTCCACCCCGGCCGAGCGGGCGGCGTAGGCAAGCATCACGTCCCGGGTCAGCGGGCCCATCGACCAGCCGTCCGCGCTGATGTGGTGGGCGACGAACACGAGCACGTGCTCGGTGTCGGCGTCCGCCCCGCTGCCCGCGTCAACCACGCGGAACAGCTTGGCTCGCAACGGAATCTGCGTGATCACGTCGAATCCGCCGGAAATCACCTCGATGATGCGGTGGCGGATGTCTTCGGCGGCCACCGCTTCCGGCGTCAGATCCGGCACGGCCCGTTCCGCGGGCACGATCACCTGATGCGCGGCGCCGTCCTGCTCGGGGTAGACGGTGCGCAGCGTCTCGTGCCTGCTGACCACGTCGCCGACGGCCAATTGCAGGGCGGCGACATCCAGTTCGCCGGACAGGCGCACGGCCACCGGGATGTTGTTCACCGCCGAGGCGGTGTCGAACTGATTGAGGAACCACATGCGCTGCTGGGCCAGCGACAACGGAACCCGGTCCGGGCGCGGACCGGCTACCAGCGCGCGACGGCCACCGGCACCCGCGTGCTGCTCGACCTTCGCGGCCAGCCCGGCCACCGAGGACGCCTCGAACAGCACACGCACCGGGACGCGGGCGTCCAGTGCCGCGCCGATCCGCGCCACCACCTGGGTCGCCAGCAGTGAGTTACCGCCGAGGGCGAAGAAATCGTCATCCGCGCCCACGCGTTCGGCACCGAGTACCTCGGCATATACCGCGGCAACGATCTGCTCGATCGGCGTCGACGGCGCACGGAACGCCTGCACCTCGAACTCCGGTTCCGGCAGCGCCCTGCGGTCGAGCTTGCCGTTGACGTTCAAAGGCAGCGCGTCCAGCACCACGAAAGCCGACGGCACCATGTACGACGGCAAACCCGCGGTCAGCTCGGACTTCACCCACGCCACATCGACACCGGCGGCGGCGTCGCTCGGCACCAGGTAGGCGACCAGCCGGTCCCCGGCCTTGGCATCGGACTTCGCGATCACCGCGGTCTGCGCGACCGCAGGCAACGCCAACAACGCCGCCTCGATCTCACCCAACTCGATCCGGAAACCACGAATCTTCACCTGGAAGTCGGTGCGGCCGCGGTATTCCAGCTCACCCGCGCTCGTCCACGCGACCAGGTCACCGGTGCGGTACATCCGGGTACCCGGCTGGAACGGATTGGCCACGAAACGATCCGCCGTCAAATCGGCACGACCGAAGTAGCCCCGCGCCAACTGCGCACCGGCCAGATACAACTCACCGGACACACCGTCCGGCACCGGCCGCAACCGCGAGTCCAGCACATAAACCTGGCTGTTCCACTCCGGCACACCGATCGACACCGACACCTCATCGGCGCGGGTAACCCGGTGGCTGGTGATCGACACCGCCGCCTCGGTCGGACCGTAGAGGTTGAACAGTTCGGTGCGCGGGTAATCGCGCAGCAACCGCTGCGCGACCGAACCCGGCAGCGCCTCACCGATCGCCAGCACCCGCCACAGCGAGTTCGGCATACCAGCGGTCAGCAGCACGTCCAGCATCGACGGCACCACATGGAGGGTAGTAACCCACTCACGCGCCATGAGTTCATTGAGGTACGCCGGATCGCGATGACCGTCGGGCGCGGCGATCACCAAGCGGCCACCGCACACCGCGGCCGACCAGAATTCCCAGACCGACAAATCGAAGGTCGCCGCCGTCTTCAACAGAATCGCGTCCGCGGCGTCGAGACCGAATTCGATGCTCTTCCACTGCAACTGGTTGGCGATCGCGCCGTGCGCCACCGCCACGCCCTTCGGGCGACCCGTCGAACCGGAGGTGAAGATCACGTACGCGGTGTTCTCCGGACGCAACGGCCCGACCCGATCGGCATCGGTGACCGGCGTCGACGCGACGCCCTCGAGGTCGAGATCATCGATGCGCACCACCGGTGCGACATCGGTCTCGAATTCGGCGTCGGCGCTGGTCAGCACACACACCGGCGCGGCGGTCTCCAGGATGTACCCGGTGCGCTCGGCCGCCTGATCCGGATCCACCGGCACGTACGCACCACCGGACTTCGCCACCGCATACATGGCCACGACCAGATCGACCGACCGGCGCAATGCCAGCGCCACCCGCGACTCCGGCCCAACGCCGAGCGAAATCAGGTGCCGCGCAAGACGATTCACCCGCTCATCGAGAGCGCCGTAGGTGATCGACGCGCCGTGCTCGGTGACGAGCGCGACTTCCTTCGGCCCGGCCGCGACCGTGGCGTCCAGTAGCGACACCAGCGTCGCGGCGGTGTCCACCTGCTGCTCGGTCGCGTTGCGCCCGGCGATCAACCGGGTCCGCTCAGCGGCGTCGAGCAGTTCGATATCACCCACCGGAGTGCGCGGCGCGGCGATGATCTCGCCGAGCAGGCGGGTGAACCGGTCGACGAAGCCCTGCACCGTGGCGCGATCGAACAGGTCGGTCGCGTAGGTGAAGAACCCGGTGATGCCTTCGGGCTCGCCCGCGTCGCCGTAACGGTCGGTCGCGATCAGGTGCAGGTCGAATTGCGACAACTCGGTGTCGATGTCCAACCCGGACACCCGCAGCCCGGGCAGCTCCAGCGCGGTCTGCGCCAGGTTCTGGAACGACAGACCCACCTGGAACAGCGGATGCCGCGCGGTCGAACGCACCGGGTTGAGCACCTCGACCAGACGCTCGAACGGCACGTCGGCGTTGGCGAACGCCTGGATGTCGATGTCGCGCTGGCGGCTGAGCAACTCGGCGAACGCCTCGCCCGCGTCGACCCGGGTGCGGAAGACCAACGTGTTGACGAACATGCCGATCAGGTCGTCCAGCGCGGCTTCACCACGGCCCGCCACCGGCGTGCCGATCGCGATGTCGTCGGTGCCGGACAAGCGGGACAAGAGAACAGCGAGCGCGGTGTGCACGACCATGAACAGGGTCGCGCCCTCGGCGCGCGCCAGCTCGATCAGCGCCTGATGCGTCCGCGCGTCCACCCGCAGCTCGACCTTGCCGCCCGTGAACGACTGCACCGGAGGCCGGGGCCGATCCGCGGGCAGATCCAGCTGGTCGGGCAGCTCGGCCAGCGCCTGCTTCCAGTAGGCGACCTGCTTGGCGGCCAGCGCCTGGGCGTCGTCCTCGCTGCCGAGCAGTTCGCGCTGCCAGATGCTGTAGTCGGCGTACTGGACCTCGAGCGGCGCCCAGTTCGGCGCCTCGCCCGCCGACCGCGCGGCGTAGGCGATCATCAGGTCCCTGGTCAGCGGGCCGACCGAGGAGCCGTCACCAGAGATGTGGTGTACGACCATCGCCAGGACATAGTCCACGGCGCCGTCCGGCGCGGGCGCCGCGGCGTCGGCGGCGACCTGGAACAGCGCGATCCGCATCGGCACCTCGGTGGTGACGTCGAAGATCGTCGAGGTGAGCGCCACCACGGCGGACTCGATCTGCGCGGGCGCGACCACCCGCACCTCCAGCCGCGGCACGGCCTGCGCGGGCGGCAGGATGACCTGCACCGGGCCCGAGTCGGTCTGCGGGTAGACGGTGCGCAGGATCTCGTGCCTGCTCACCAGGTCGGCGATCGCGGACCGCAGCGCGGCCACGTCCAAGGCGCCGGACAACCGCACGGCGATCGGCACGTTGTAGGCCGCCGACTGGGTGTCGAACCGGTTGAGGAACCACATGCGCTGCTGCGCGAGCGACAGCGGAATGTGTTCCGGCCGCGGTCGGGCGATGAGCGCGCGGCGACCGCCCGCGTCGGCGTGCTGCTCGACCCGCACCGCCAGCGCGGCGACGGTGGACGCCTCGAACAGCAGGCGGACCGGCACCCGGGTGTTCAGCGCCTCGCCCAGCCGGGCGGCGACCTGCGTGGCCAGCAGCGAGTTGCCGCCCCAGGCGAAGAAGTCGTCGTCCAAGCCGAGCCGCTTGCCTGTGCCGATCCCCCGGTCGCTGCGCTCCTGCCCGCCGGGTGCGCCGATCCCCCGGTCGCTGCGCTCCTGCCCGCCGGGTGCCCCCGCACGATCGGCGATGCGCAGCACCTCGGCGAAGGTGTCCGCCACGATCTGCTCGATCGGCGTGACCGGCGCGCGGAACACCGCCTTTTCGAAGGTGGGCAGCGGCAGCGCCTTACGGTCCAGCTTGCCGTTCGCGTTGAGCGGCAACGCGTCCAGCTCGATCAGCACCGACGGCACCATGTACGACGGCAGCGCCGCCGACAGCGCGGATTGCAGTGCCCGCTTGTCCAGCGCGTCCGTCGTCCGGGGCACCACGTAGGCGACGAGGCGGTCGCCGATGCTCGGATCACGGTGCGCGACAACGGCGGCCGCGCTCACCGCGGCCTGCCGCCGCAGGGCGGCCTCGATGTCGCCGAGTTCGATACGGAAGCCGCGGATCTTCACCTGGAAGTCGGTGCGGCCCCGGTAATCCAGCTCGCCGCCGGCGTTCCACGCCACCAGGTCGCCGGTGCGGTACATCCGCGTGCCGGGCGCGCCGAACGGATCGGCGACGAACCGGTCCGCGGTCAGCTCGGGACGACCGAAGTAGCCGCGCGCCAGCTGCACGCCCGCCAGGTACAGCTCACCCGAGACGCCGACCGGCACCGGCCGCAGGCGGGAGTCGAGCACGTAGACCCGGCTGTTCCATTCCGGCGCGCCGATCGAGACCGCCGCCTGGTCGGCGTCGGTGACCAGGTGACTGGTGATCGACACCGCCGCCTCGGTCGGACCGTAGAGGTTGTGCAGCTCCAGGGAGTTGTCGCGCCGCAACCGCTGGGCGGTCGCGGGCGGCAGGGCCTCACCGATGGCCAGCACCCGCCGCAGCGAGGCCGCCAGGCGGCCACCGGATTCGGTGAGCAACGCATCCAGCATGGACGGCACCGCGTGCAGGGTGGTGACGCCGGTGGCGCGCATCAGCTCGTTCAGGTACGCCGGGTCGCGGTGCCCGGCGGCGGACGAGATCACCAGGCGGCCACCGGATACCGCGGCCGACCAGAACTCCCATACCGAGAGGTCGAACGTCGCCGCGGTCTTCAGCAGCACCGCGTCGTCCGCGCCGAGCCCGAAAACGCTCGTCTTCCACAGCAACTGGTTGACGATCGCGGCGTGCGGGACCGCGACGCCCTTCGGCTGACCGGTCGAACCGGACGTGAAGATCACGTACGCGGTGTTCGCCGGGACCAGCGCGCCCCGCTCGTCCGCGGTCACCGGGGTCGGTGCGTACTCGGTGAGGTCGAGGGTGTCGATCTGGACGACGTCGACTGCCGAGGTGCGGAAGCCGTCGTGCGCGGTGGTCAACAGACATACCGGCGCGGCGGTGGCGAGGATGTGCTCGGTCCGCTCGGCGGGCTGATCGGGATCGATCGGCACATACGCCGCACCGGATTTCGCGACCGCGTACATGGCGACCACCAGATCGGTGCAGCGGCGGATCGCCAGCGCGATCCGGTCCTCCGGGCCGACGCCACGGCCGATCAGGTACCGCGCCAGGCGGTTGACCCGCGCGTCCAGCTCGGCGTAGGTGAGCGTCCGCTGCCCGGTCGGCTCGTCGGCGACCACCGCCACCGCGTCCGGTGTCGCGGCCACCGTGGCGTCCAGCAAGGACACCAGCGTGGCGGTGCGGGTGGAGCCGGCCGACCGCGCGGCGAGCAGAGCGTCGACGTCGTATTCGGTCGCGTTCCACGCGGCGAGGATGCGCTCGCTCTCCTGCGGCGCGAGCAAGTCGATCTCGCCCACCCGCACCGTGGCGTCGGCCAGCACGGCGTCGAGCACCCGCAGGAAACGGTCCGCGAAGCCTTGCACCGTGTCCGCGTCGAACAGATCGGTGGCGTAACCGAATTCGGTGATGATCTCGGCCGGGGTGCCGTCCTCGGCGTAGCGGTCGTACAGGGTGACGTGCAGATCGGTCTTGGCCAGCTGCGAGTCGAAGTTGACCGGACTCACCGTGAGCCCGGGCAGCTCGAAGGTGGTCTCGGCCAGGTTCTGGAACGACAGGCCCACCTGGAACAGCGGGTTGCGCGCGGTCGAGCGCACCGGGTTGAGCACCTCGACCAGGCGCTCGAACGGCACATCGGCGTTGGCGAACGCCTCCAGGTCGCGCTCCTTGACGTCGCCGAGCAGGTCGGCGAAGCGTTCGGCAGGCTGCACCCGGGTGCGGAACACCAGGGTGTTGACGAACATGCCGATCAAGTCGTCGAGTTCGCGTTCGCCGCGACCCGCGATCGGGGTGCCGACCGCGATGTCGTCGGTACCGGACAACCGGGACAGCAGAACCGCGAGCGCGGCATGCACCACCATGAACAGCGACGCGTTGTGGGCGCGGGCCAGCTCGTGCAGACGGCCATGCCGCTGCGGGTCGATCTCGAAGCGAATCGCCTTGCCCTGGAACGACTGCGCGGGCGGGCGCGGCCGGTCGGCGGGCAGCTCCAGCTGATCCGGCAGGTCGGCCAGCGCGGTCTGCCAATACGCCACCTGCTGCGCGGCCAGCGATTGCGGGTCGTCCTCCGACCCCAGCACCGAGCGCTGCCACAACGCGTAGTCGGCGTACTGCACCGGCAGCGGCTGCCACTGCGGCAGCTCGCCCTGCACGCGGGCCACGTACGCGGCCATCACATCCCGGGCCAGCGGGCCCATGGACGAACCGTCCGCCGAGACATGGTGCACCGTGAACGCCAGCACATGCTCGGCGGTACCGGATTCCGCATTGTTCCCGGCTGTACTCCCACTCGGGAGGATACGGAACAGCGCCACCGCCAACGGCACCTCGACGGTGACATCGAACGTGGTCAGCGCGAAGGCGATGACGGTGCCGAGCAGATCCTCCTCGGCGACCTCGACCGGGGTGAGCGCCACCGCGGACCGATCCGCGGGACGGATCACCTGGTGTGGCCCGTCCGCCGAGCGCGGATAGACGGTGCGCAGCACCTCGTGGCGGGCGAACACGTCGCCGATGGCCTGTTCCAGCGCGGGCACGTCGAGCCTGCCGGACAGCCGGACGGCCAACGGGATGTTGTCCACCGCCGAGGTGGCCGTGTCGAACTGGTTGAGGAACCAGTAGCGCTGCTGCGCGGGCGAGAGCGGGATGCGCGCCGGACGCTCCCCCGCCGCCAGACTCGGCCGGTTGCGGCCGGACCCGGCGTTGCGCTCGACCCGGGTGGCCAAGGCCACCACGGTGGACGCCTCGAACAGGTCGCGCACCGCGAGCGGGGTGTCCAGCGCGGCGCCCAGCCGCGCCGTCACCTGGGTAGCCAGCAGTGAGTTGCCGCCGAGCTCGAAGAAGTCGTCGTCCAGGCCGACCCGGGCGACGCCGAGCACGTCGCCGAAGGTCCCGGCGACGATCTCCTCGATCGGGGTGGACGGCGCGCGGAACACCTTGGCTTCGAACACCGGCGCGGGCAGCGCCTTGCGGTCCAGCTTGCCGGAGGCGTTCAGCGGGAACGCGTCCAGCACCACGAACGCCGAAGGCACCATGTACGCGGGCACCTCGCCGCCGAGTTCCGCGCGCACAGCGTCGATGTCCACCGAACGGCCCCCGGTGGCGATCACGTAGGCCACCAACTGGTCGCCGAGCAGCTCGTTCGAGCGCACCACGACCACCGCTTGCGCGATCGAATCCAGCGCGGTGAGCGCCGACTCGATCTCGCCCAGCTCGATGCGCAGACCGCGCACCTTCACCTGGAAGTCGGTGCGGCCCAGGTATTCCAGCTCACCCTTGGCGGTCCAGGTGACCAGGTCACCGGTGCGGTACATCCGCTCGGCGGCGCCGAACGGGTTGGCCACGAAGCGCTCGGTGGTCAGATCGGGCCGGCCCACGTAGCCGTGCGCCAGCTGTGCGCCCGCGAGATACAGCTCGCCGGGCACCCCGACCGGAACCGGCCGTAGCCGCGAATCCAGCACATACACCTGCGTGTTGAACACCGGAGCACCAATCGGCACCGACACCACATCAGCCTCGGTCACCTCGTGATAGGTGACATCCACCGCAGCCTCGGTCGGACCATACAAATTGTGCAGCCGCGCACCCGTCAACACACGCAACTTCTGCGCCGTCACCGCAGGCAACGCCTCACCCGAAGCGAAAACATTACGCAGACCGACACATTCGGCCGCACGCTCCTCGGCGACGAACACCGACAGCATCGACGGCACGAAGTGCGCCGTGGTGACCTGCTCGTCGACGATGAGGCCGGCCAGGTACGCGGGATCACGATGACCGTCCGGCTTCGCGACTACCAGTCGCGCACCGACCTGCAACGGCCAGAAGAACTCCCACACCGACACGTCGAACGTCGCCGGGGTCTTCTGCAGCACCACGTCGGTGCCGTCCAAATCGTACTCGTCCTGCATCCACACCAGGCGGTTGACGATCGCGGCATGCGAAACCGCCACGCCCTTCGGGCGACCGGTCGAACCGGAAGTGAAGATCACATACGCGGTGTTCGACGGGCGCAGCGGCGCGCGACGGTCCGCGTCGGTGACCGGCGCGTCCGAGTAGTCGGTCAGCGGCACCACGTCGATCTCGATCGCCCGGGTCGCCCCCGCGTCGAACCCGTCGCGCGAGGTGGTCAGCACGCACACCGGGCGGGCGGTGTCGAGCACGTACCGGGTGCGATCGGCTGGATGATCCGGGTCCAGCGGCACATACGCGCCACCGGCGACGCTCACCGCGTACATGCCGACCACCAAATCGATCGAGCGGCGCATGCCGAGCGCGACCATCGTGTCCGGTCCGACGCCGAGCCCGATCAGATGGCGGGCCAGCCGGTTCACCCGCGCGGCGAACTCGGCGTACGTGAGCGTCGCGGAACCGCTCGTCGCGGCGTGCTGGTCGAGCGTCGCGTAGGGACTCGACTCCTCGAACGTCACCGCCGGCGCGTCCGGGGTCCGCTCGACCTGCGCGGTGAACATCGACACCAGCGTGGCGGCCGGGTCGACCGGATGGGCGGTGGCGTTCCACCGCTCGACGACGTCGACGCGCTCGACGCTGTCGAGCAGCTCGACATCCCCGATGACCACAGCAGCGTCCGCGGCGACCGCGGTCAGCAGGCGCACCAGACGCTGCGCGAAAGCCGCGATCGTGTCGACGTCGAACATGTCTGTCGCGTAAGCGAATTCGGCGGTCATGCCGTCGACGGCGCCGTGCGCGTCGACACGGTCCGCGAGGTTGAGATGCAGATCGAACTTGGCGGTCACCACGTCCAGTGGCGCGCCGCTCACGTCGAGACCGGGCAGTTCGAACGCGGCCGGGCCGGTGTTCTGGAACGACAGCATCACCTGGAACAGCGGATGCCGCGCCTGCGACCGCGCCGGGTTCAGGATCTCCACCAGCCGCTCGAACGGCAGGTCCGCGTGCGCGAACGCCGCGAGATCGGTGTCTTTGGTGCGTCGCACCAGTTCGCTGAACGGTTGCGCGGCGTCGACCGCGCTGCGCAGCACCAGCGTGTTGACGAACATGCCGATGGCGTCGTCGAGCACCGCCTCACCACGGCCCGCGACCGCGGTGCCGATGGCGATGTCGTCGCTGCCCGACAGCCGGGCCAGCAGCGCGGCGAACGCCGCGTGCACCACCATGAACAGGCTGGCACCGTGCGCGCGGGCCAGCGTGTTCAGCTCGCGCAACAGCTGCGCGTCGAGCGAGAACTCGTACACGCCACCGCGGTTGGACGCAACGGCGGGACGGGAGCGGTTCGACGGCAGGTCCAGCTGCTCCGGCAGGCCGGCCAGCGTGTCCGACCAGAACGCGACCTGCTGGGCGATCAGCGAGCCCGGGTCGCTCTCGGCACCGAGCGTTTCGCGCTGCCACAGCGCGTAGTCGGCGTACTGCACCGGCAGCGGAGCCCAGGTGGGCACCTCACCGCGGGAACGCGCCGAGTAGGCCACCATGACGTCGCGGGCCAGCGGACGCACCGACCACCCGTCGCCGGAGATGTGGTGCACCACGAACACCAGCACATGGGTGTCGGGCTGCGAGCCGTCCATCGAACCCGCGATGCGGAACAACCGCGCCCGCACGGGGACCTCGGTGGTGACGTCGAAGCCGGTCAGCACCAGTTCGCTGATCCGCTCCTGGATCTCGTCCTCGGACACGCCGAGCGGGGTGAGATCCAGGGTGTGCTGTCCGGCGGGCAGCACGACCTGCACGCCTTGCCCGTCCGCCGTCTCCGGGTAGACGGTGCGCAGCACCTCGTGCCGGTCGACCACGTCGGTGACTGCCTGGCGCAGTGCGTCGGTGTCCAGGGTTCCGGTGAGCCGGACCGCGAGCGGGATGTTGTTCACCGCGGTCTGGTTGTCGAAGCGGTTCAGGAACCACATCCGCTGCTGCGCCAGCGACAGCGGAATCCGGGACGGACGCGGACCCGCGACCAGCTCGCGGCGGCGTCCGCTGCCCTGGTGCGCTTCCACCCGCGCGGCCAGCGCGGCCACCGTGGGAGCCTCGAACAGCACCCGGACCGCGATCCTGGTGTTCAGCGCCGCGCCGAGGCGGGCGACCACCTGGGTGGCGATCAGCGAGTTACCGCCCAGATCGAAGAAGTCGTCGTCCGCGCCGATGGCGCGGTCGGCCTCCGCCGAGCCGAGTACCTCGGCGAAGGTGTCCGCCACGATCTGCTCGACCGGTGTGGACGGTGCGCGGAATTTCCGTCCCTCGAAGGACGGTTCGGGCAGCGCGCGCCGGTCCAGCTTGCCGTTGGAGTTCAACGGCATGGCGTCGAGCACCACGATCGCGGCGGGCACCATGTAGGACGGCAACTGTGCGGACAGGTGCGCACGCAGCTGCTCGACGTCCACCGTCGCGCCGTTCGCGGGCACCACATACCCGACCAGCAGATCGCCGGTGCGAGCATCCGAACGCACCACCGCGACCGCCTGCGCGACCGATTCATGTGCGGTGAGCGCGGTTTCGATCTCGCCGAGCTCGATGCGCAGACCGCGCAGCTTCACCTGGAAGTCGGTGCGGCCCAGGTACTCGATGGCGCCGGAGGCGTTGCGGGTGACCAGGTCACCGGTCCGGTACATCCGGGTGCCCGGCGCGCCGAACGGGTTGGCTACGAAGCGATCCGCGGTCAGGTCCACGCGACCGAAGTAGCCGCGGGCCAGCTGGTCGCCGGCGAGGTACAGCTCGCCCGCGACATTCGGCGGCACCGGGTGCAGGCGCGCGTCCAGCACGTACGCCTGCGCGTTCCATACCGGCAAACCGATCGGCACAGCGCTGGCTACGTCGACCGGAACCTGCCCGTGTGTGGCGTGCACGGTGAATTCGGTGGGGCCGTACAGGTTGTACAGCGCGGTGTCGCTCACCCGGCGGATGGCGAGAACCGCGTCGGCGGTGAACGCCTCACCCGCGACGAACAGAATCCGCAGCGAGGCGAGCGCTTGCGCGTCGGCCGGGTCGATTGCGCCCGCGAAGACCGTCAGCATGGACGGCACGAACGAGGTCATGGTGACCCGCTCGGCCGCGATCACCTCGGCCAGGTACTGCGGGTCGCGGTGCCCGTCCGGGCTCGCCACCACGATGCGCCCGCCGGTGCTCAGCGGGCCGAACAGCTCCCACACCGACACATCGAACGTCGCCGGGGTCTTGAACAGCACGACATCATCCGCGCCGATGCCGTATTCGCCGGTGATCCACCGGATCTGGTTGACGACCGCGGCATGCGGCACCGCGACGCCCTTCGGGCGGCCGGTGGAGCCGGAGGTGAAGATCACGTACGCCGGGTGCTGCGGGCGCAGCGGTGCGCTGCGCTCGGCGTCGGTGATCGGTGCGTCCGAGTACTCGGACAGGTCCAGTTCATCGACGCGCAGCGTGCTGCGGCCCGCACCGTCGAACGCGTCCCGCGCGGTGGTCAGCACGCAGATCGGGTCGGCCGAATCCAGCACATAGTGCACGCGCTCGGCCGGCTGGTCCAGATCCAGCGGCACGTAGCCGCCACCGGCGGCGTGCACCGCGTAGGCGGCGACGACCAGATCGACCGACCGGCGCATGCCCAGCGCGACCAGCGTCTCCGGCCCGACACCCGACGCGATCAGCCGCCGCGCCAGCCGCCGCACCCGGGCGGCGAACTCGGCGTACGTCAACGACGTCCCCGCCGTCGGGTCGACAACCGCGAGCGCATCCGGCGTGGCCGCGGCCTGCGCGGCGAACTCCTCGACCAGCGTGCGCACCGGCCCGAGGTCGCGAGCGGTGTCGTTCCAGCCGCGCAGCGCCTGCTGGGCCTCGTACTCGTCCAGCAACGGGATATCGCCGATCGGCAGATCCGGCTCGGCGGTAACGGCCTTCAGCACGCGGCCGAAGCGTCGCCCGAACTCCGCCATGGTGGCGGGGTCGAACAGGTCGGTGGCGTAGATCAGCTCGGCGGTGATGCCGGCGGGGCCCCGGTTCACGCCGTCGACCGTCGCGGCGGACTCGGAGAGCACCAGTTGCAGGTCGAACTTGGCGACATCGATCGGCAGATCGACCCCGCTGACCGTCAGACCGGGCAGCTCCAAAGTGTTCTGGCCGGTGTTCTGGAACGACAGCATCACCTGGAACAGCGGATGCCGGGCCTGCGACCGCGCCGGGTTCAGGATCTCCACCAGCCGCTCGAACGGCAGGTCCGCGTGTCCGAAGGCCGCGATGTCGGTGGCGCGCACCGAGCGCAGCAGTTCAGTGAACGTCGCGTCGCTCGTGATCGGGGTCCGCAGCACCAGGGTGTTGACGAACATGCCGATCAGGTCGTCGAGCGCGCGCTCACCGCGCCCGGCGACCGGGGTGCCGATGGCGATGTCGTCCTCGCGGGACAACCTGGACAACAGCACGGCCAACGCGGCGTGCGCGACCATGAACAGCGTCGCGCCCTTGGAGCGGGCCAGTTCGGTCAGCCTGCGATGGGTTTCGGCGTCGATCTCGAAGGCGTAGGTCGCGCCGCGCCCGGAGGCGACCGCGGGCCGCGGCCGATCAGCGGGCAGATCCAGCTGCTCGGGCAGTCCGCGCAGCGAGTCCGACCAGAACGAGATCTGCTCGGCGATCACCGAATTCGGATCGTCCTCGGCGCCGAGTACCTGACGCTGCCACAGCGCGAAGTCCGCATACTGCACCTCCAGCGGACGCCAGGCGGGCTCGCCGCCGTCGACGCGAGCGCCGTAGGCGGTCATCACGTCGCGGGTCAGCGGCCCCATGGAGAAACCGTCGGCCGAGATGTGGTGCACCACGAGGGCGAGCACATGCTCGGTCGGGCTGATCTCGAACAGCCGCGCGCGGAACGGCACCCCGGCGGTCACATCGAACGCGGTGCCGATCAGCTGCGAAAGCGCCTCGGGCAGTTCGGCTTCGGTGACCTCGACCGGCGTCAGGTCCGGGATGACCTTGGCGGTGGGCACGGTCTGCTGATACGCGGTGCCGTGCTCCTCGGGGTAGTAGGTGCGCAGCGACTCGTGCCTGGCCAGCACGTCGGCGACCGCGATCTGCAACGCCTGCCGGTCGAGCAGACCGGACAGCCGCACCGCGGCCGGGATATTGTCCACCGCCGAATCGGGGTCGAAGCGGTTCAGGAACCACATCCGCTGCTGTGCCAGCGACAGCGGGACCAGCTCGGGCCGCGGCTGCGGTGCGAGCGGCGCGCGGGTGCCCGCGCCCGCCTTGGTCTCCGCGCGCGCCGCGAGCGCGACCACGGTGGACGCCTCGAACAGTTCGCGGACACCGAGATCGGTCTCCAGCGCCGCGGACAACCGCGCCGCGACCTGGGTGGCGCTGAGCGAGTTGCCGCCGAGGGCGAAGAAGTCATCGTCCAGGCCGACCCGCTCCAAGCCGAGTACCTCGGCGAAGGTGGCGGCGACGATCTCCTCGACCGGTGTGGTCGGCGCCCGGAACACCGCGGCCTCGAAGACCGGCGCGGGCAGCGCCTTACGGTCCAGCTTGCCGGAGGCATTGAGCGGGAACTCGGCGAGCACGACCACCAGCGACGGCACCATGTACGCGGGCAGCTGCCCGGCCAGGTCCTCGCGGATCAGATCGGTATCCAGCTGCGCGTGCGACGCGGTGTCCAACTGCGCGTGCGACGCGGTGTCCAATTGCGCGTGCGACGCGGTATCCCGCGCGGGGACGACATAGGCGACGAGCTGATCGCCCGCGTGCGCGTCGGAGCGCACCACCACGACCGCCTGCGCGACCTCGTCCAGTCCGGTCAGCGCCGACTCGATCTCGCCGAGCTCGATGCGCAGGCCGCGCAGCTTCACCTGGAAGTCGGTGCGGCCCAGGTATTCCAGCTCGCCGTGCTCGGTCCAGGCCACCAGGTCTCCGGTGCGGTACATCCGCGCACCGGGCGCCCCGTACGGGTTGGCGACGAAACGGTCACCGGTCAGGTCCGGCCGCGCGACGTAACCGCGCGCGAGCTGGGCGCCCGCTAGATACAGCTCACCCGCGACACCCACCGGAACGGGACGCAGCCGCGCGTCCAGCACGTAGACCTCGGTGTTGAACACCGGCGCCCCGATCGGCACCGTCTCGGTGTCGGTGTCGACCACTTCGTGGAAGGTGACGTCGACGGCGGCTTCGGTCGGGCCGTACAGGTTGTGCAGCGCGGCGCCGGTCAGCGCCCGCAACCGGTGCGCGGGCTTCGGCGGCAAAGCCTCACCGGAAGCGAACACCAACCGAAGCGAAGCGCACTGCGCGGCAACACCATCGGCCCCGGCAGGCGCGGTGGAGGCAGCCTGCGCACTCACGAACACCGCGAGCATCGACGGCACGAAGTGGGTGACACTCACCTGCTCGGCGTTGATCACTTCGGCGAGGTAAGCCGGATCCCGATGCCCGTCCGGCTTCGCGACCACCAGGCGCGCGCCGATCTGCAACGGCCAGAAGAACTCCCACACCGACACGTCGAACGTCGCGGGTGTCTTCTGCAACACCACGTCGTCCACCCGGAGCTGGTAGGCGGTCTGCATCCAGACCAGGCGGTTGACGATCGACTCGTGCGAGACCGCCACGCCCTTCGGGCGACCGGTCGAACCGGAGGTGAAGATCACGTACGCGGTATTCGCCGGACGCAGCGGCGCACGGCGGTCGGCGTCGGTGACCGGCGCCTCCGACAGGCCCTTCAGGTCGAGCATGTCGATGCGCACCTGCGCGGTGTCGATATCCAGATCGCTACCGGAGGTCAGCACGCACACCGGATCGGCCGTGGCGAGAATGTATTCGGTCCGCTCGGCCGGGTGATCCGGGTCCAGCGGCACGTAAGCGCCACCGGCCACGGCGACGGCGTACATGCCGACCACCAGGTCGATCGAGCGTCGCATACCCAGCGCCACAAACGATTCCGCGCCGACCCCGCGGGCGATCAGCCAGCGCGCCAGCTGGTTGACCCGCCAGGAGAACTCGGCGTAGGACAGACTTGTCCCCTCGAACGTGATCGCGGTCGCGTCCGGGGTGCGTTCGACCTGGTCGTAGAACATCGAGACCAGCGTCGCGGCGACCGCGGAGCTATCCGACAGCGCCGCGCTCAGATCGAATGCGGTGTCGTTCCAGCCGGACACCACGAGTTCGCGCTCAGCGGCGTCGAGCAATTCGATGTCGCCGACGGACACACCGGGGTCGGTGGTGATCGCGGTGAGCACCCGGATCAGGCGGTCGGCGATGCGGCGCACCGTCTGCTCGTCGAACAGGTCGCGCAGATAGCCCGCACGCACCCGCAGCCGTGAGTCCAGCTGCGCGATCAAGGTCAGCGGATAGTGCGTGGCGTCGGCCGCGTCCAGGCCGACCACCGCCATCCCGTCGATGTCCGCGGCCTGTGCCTGCAGACCCGCCGCGTCGACCGGGTAGGACTCGAACACCACAAGCGTGTCGAACAGTCCGCCGACACCGGCGGCGGACTGGATATCGGCCAGCCCGATGTAGTGGTGGTCGAGCAGGTCGGCCTGCTCACCTTGCGTCCGCGTGAGCAACTCGCGCACAGACTCCGACGGATCGAACCGCACCCGCACCGGAACGGTGTTGATGAACAGCCCGACCATCGATTCCACGCCGGTCAGCTGCGCGGGACGCCCGGAGACGGTGGTGCCGAACAGCACGTCGTCGCGGCTGGTCATCCGGCCGATCAGGATGCCCCATGCGGTCTGCAGCACGGTGTTTGGCGTGACGCCGAGCGAACCGGCCAGCGCGGTCAGCCGCGCGGTGGTCGGCTCGTCCAGGTCGAAGAAGTACTCGCCGGACAGCGCGGTGATCTCGCGACCCGCGTCCGGGCGGGCCAGCAGGGTCGGCTCGCCGACACCGCGCAGTGCGTCCGTCCACGCGGCCAGCGAGGCCGCCTGATCCTGCTGCCGGGTCCAGTCCAGGAAATGCCGGTAGGACCGGGCGAGCGGCAGCGCGGAACTATCCGCGTGCGCGGCGTAGAGCACCAGCAGGTCGCGCATGAGCAGCGGCATGGACCAGCCGTCGAGCAGGATGTGGTGGTTGGACACCACGAACTGCCAGCGCGCGCCGCCTTCCGCGGCCGAGTCGGCGACCTGGATCAGCGTGAAGCGGATCAGCGGCGGCGCGGTCAGGTCGAACCGCCGCATCCGGTCGGCCTCGATGTCCGCGGCGGCCGAACCGGTTTCGGTCCGGTCGAGTTCGGCCCAGGCCACCCGGACGCTGTCCAGCACGATCTGCATCGGGTTGCCGTCGCGGTCGGTGACGAACGCGGTGCGCAGGTTCTCGTAGCGGTCCACCAACGCCTGTGCGGCCGAACGCAACCGAGCGGCGTCCACCCGTCCGGTGAGGGTCAGCACCGCCTGCGCGGTGTAGACGTCTACCGAGCCGGCGGACAGGCGGGCGTGGAACAGCAGGCCGGCTTGCAACGCCGACAGCGGCCATACGTCGGCCAGCGCTCCGAAGCGCTGCTCCCAAGCATCGATATCCCGCTGGGTGATACCTCGGCTCAGCGCACCCCGTGTACTGCGCACCAGCGCGAAGTCGGAGGGGGTGTGTCCACCCGCGCCGGTCGAATTGGCGTGGCGGGCAACCGCTTCCAGCGCGGCGGTCCACAGCTCGCCGAACTCGCGCACGTCGGCGACGCTCAGCAGGGTCGACGGGTAGCCGATGGTGGCGGTCAGTTTGTCGCCGACCACGATCGCGTTCACGTCCAGCGGCGCCATCGCGGGCATGTCCGCGTCGTAAGCGCCGCCCAGCGCGCCGAGTTCCGGCGCCGGGATCCAGCCGAAGCCGCGCAGCGACTCGGGCACGTCACCGTCGGAGACGCGGCCGAGGTAGTTGAAGCTCACCTGGCCGGGCAGTTCGGCCGGCAGCTCGGACGCGGTCTCGGCGTTCAGGTAGCGCAGCAGGCCATAGCCGATGCCCTTGTCCGGCACAGCGAGCAGTTGTTCCTTGACCGACTTGACGACCGCGCCCAACGCGGTCCCGCCGGCCAGCGCCGCGTCCACGTCGAGGCCGGACAGGTCGAGGGCGACCGGGTAGATCGCGGTGAACCAGCCGACGGTGCGCGACAGGTCCGCCCCCGGCACCACGTCCTCTTCGCGGCCGTGGCCCTCCAAGCGGATCAGCAGCGGATCGTCGCGGCGCGCGCCCACCCGGCGCGACCGCCACGTCGCGGTGGCCAGCGCCAGCGCGGTGAGCAGGCCGTCGTTCACGCCGCCGTGGAACAGCGCCGGAACTGTCGTGAGCAAGGCCTTGGTGACCTCGGCGGACACCTCGACCCGAAGCTTCTCGAGCACACCCGAGGTGTCCACCTCCGGGTCCATCGGACGCTCGGTCAGCAGCGGGTCGGGCGTGCCGACCACCGAACGCCAGTAGTCGAGTTCGGCCACCCGCTGCGCGGCCGCGGCCTCGCGTTCCAGGGCGTGCGCCCAGGCGCGCATCGAGGTCGCGGGCGCGACCAGATCGGGCGTCCGGCCCGCGGTGCGCTGCGCCCAGGCGGTGACGAAGTCCGGCACCAGGATGCGCCACGAAACACCGTCCACCACCAGGTGGTGGGCGACGACGATCAACCGCCCGGCGCGGTCGGCGGACGAAGGTTCCAGCCAGACGAACCGGATGACCACGCCGGCCGCGGGATCGAGCCGGTTCAGCGACTCGTCCAGCGCCACCGAGGCGATCTCGACCAATTCGGTGTCGCTGACGCCGGCGTCGAACTCGGTGCGGTCGATCAGCGCGTCCACCTCGACCGTGCCCGGTGCGGTGGTCTCGAGCACCCAGTCGCCGCCGTCGCGGCGCAGGTTCGCCCGCAGCATGTCGTGCCGATCGATGACCGCGCCGACCGTCGCGGCGATGTCCGCGCGAGCGATGCCGACCGGCAGTTCCAGCGCGAGTGTCTGGTTGAACCGGCCGAACGACCCGCGCCGCTCGGCCATGAACCGGACCACCGGAGTCAATGGCATCGTGCCGATACCGCCGCCCGGCGGCTCGGCGAGCGTCACCGCCGTCGCCTCGGCGGCCTCGGTGGTTTCCGCGACAGCGGCCAGTCCGGCCACGGTGCGCTGCTCGAAGACCTGCCGCGGCGTGAACACCACGCCGCGTGCCTTGGCCCGCGAAACCAGCTGGATGGAGACGATGCTGTCGCCGCCGAGCGCGAAGAACGAGTCGTCCACACCGACCCGTTCCACCCGAAGCACTTCGGCGAACACTTCGGCGATGGTCTGCTCGACCGGCGTGCGCGCCGCGCGGAAGACGACCTCGGTCGCGAACACCGGCTCCGGCAGTGCCTTCCGGTCCAGCTTGCCCACCGGGGTGAGCGGAACGTGGTCGATCACCATGATCGACGCGGGCACCATGTAGGCGGGCAGGCGCTGCTCGACGTGCTCGGTCAGCTTCTGGACGTCAATCGAATGCCCTTGTGCGGCAACGACATATGACACCAGCGAGGTCGCGCCCGCGGCGTTGCCGTGCCCGAGGGTGACCGCGAAGTCGACGCTCTCGTATGAGGCGAGCGCGGCGTCGATCTCGCCGAGTTCGATGCGGAAACCGCGCACCTTCACCTGGAAATCGGAGCGGCCTACATATTCGACAACGAGCGCAGGTTCGACAACGACTCCCCCGGCGGGTTCGTAGCCCGCGGGATGCCCGACCCGGGTCCAGCGCACCACGTCGCCGGTGCGGTACATCCGCGCGCCCGGGACGTACGGGTTGGCGACGAACCGCTCGGCCGACAAACCCGGCCGCGCGTGGTAGCCACGCGCCAGCTGAATGCCCGACAGATACAGCTCACCCGCGACACCCACCGGAACGGGCCGCAGCTGGGCGTCCAGGATCAGCGACTGGATGCCGCGGATCGGGCCGCCGATGGTGACCAGATCACCGGGCGCGAGCGCGTCGCTGATGTTGGTCATGATCGTGGTCTCGGTCGGGCCGTAGCCGTTGTGGAAGCGGCGGCCCAAACCGTCCGGTGCGCCACCCCACTTGGTGACCAGGTCGGCGGGGACGGCTTCACCGCCCGCCACGATCACCCGCATACCGGCCAGCGCCGCCGAATCCAGCGACGCGAGCACCGACGGGGTGAGGAAGGCGTGCGTGACCCGCTCGGCACGGATCAGCTCGGCCAGTTCCGCCCCGCCGTAGACGCCGGGCGGGCAGACCACCAAGGCGCCGCCGCGGCCGATCGCGAGCAGGAATTCCAGGATCGACGCGTCGAAGCTCGGCGAAGCGAAATGCAGTGCGCGCGTGTCGGAGTCGACGTCGTAGCGGGCGTTCTGCTCGTCCCGGAAGTTCGCCAGGCCCGCGTGGGTGACCACGACGCCCTTGGGCACACCCGTGGAACCGGAGGTGTAGATGACGTAGGCCGGGTGCTCCGGCCGCACCGGACGCACGCGGTCGGCGTCGGTGACCGCGGCGCTGCCGAATTCGGCGAGTTCCAGTTCGTCCAGCACCAGCCACTCGACCGAGTCGGGCAGCTCGGCGCGCACCGACGCGACGGTCAAGCCGATCGGCGAGCCGGAGTCGGTGACCATGTGCGCGATGCGGTCGGCCGGGTAGGTCGGGTCGATCGGCACGAACGCGCCGCCGGACTTGGTCACCGCCCATTCCGCGAAGTACGACAGGTCCGAGCGCGGTACGGCGACCGCGACCAGATCCTCGGTGCCGATGCCGCGTTCGATCAGCAGGCGGGCCAGGCGGTTCGATCGCGCGTCCAGCTCGCCGTAGGACAGACTGCTCCCCTGGAACACCACCGCGGGCGCGTGCGGGTCGATGGCCACGGCCTCGGCGATCAGGTCGGGCAGCGTCCGCGCCGGGGTCGCCGGCGCACCGGTACGCGTGACCAGATCGGCCCGCTCGGCCGCGTCCAGCACATCGATGGCGCCGACGGCGAGCGCCGGATCGGCCGCGACGGCCTCGAGCACCCGCTCCCACCGGTCCACGACGGCGGACGCAGTCGGCTCGTCGAACAGTTCAGCGGCGTAAGTGAGCGCCAAAACCATTGCGCCGGAACCGGATTCGGTCAGCGTGAACTGCAGGTCGAAGCGTGCGACGTGCTCCTCGAGGTCCAGCGCGGACACCGAAAGACCTGGCAACTCCAGGGTGGTGCGCTCCAAGTTCTGGAACGCCAGCATCACCTGGAACAGCGGATTGCGTGCCTGCGAGCGTTCCGGCGCGAGCAGTTCCACCAGCCGCTCGAACGGCACGTCGGCGTTGCCGTAGGCGTCCAGATCGGTGCGCCGCACCCGCTCGAGCAGGTCGGCGAACGACTCGCCCGGATCGATCCCGACCCGCAGCACCAAGGTGTTGACGAACATGCCGACCAGATCGTCGAGCGCGGCCTCCCCGCGGCCTGCGACCGGGGTGCCGACCGCGATGTCGTCGCCACCGGACAGCCGCGACAGCAGCACGGCCAGCGCGCTGTGCATGACCATGAACAGCGAGGCTCCGCGCTGCCGCGCGAGGTCCTCCAGCGCGGCGATCAGCTCGCCGGACAGCTCGCGATGCAGCGTCGCGCCACGATGCGAGGCGAGGGCCGGGCGCGGGCGGTCGGTGGGCAGGGCCAGCTCGTCGGGGACGCCGTCCAGCGTGCGCCGCCAGTGCGCGACCTGCTGCGCCAGCAGCGAGGCCGGATCTTCCTCGGAGCCCAGGATCTCGCGCTGCCACACCGCGAAATCGGCGTACTGCACCGCCAGCGGCGCCCAACCGGGGGCGGCGCCGGTGCTGCGTGCGGTGTAGGCGGTCATCACGTCACGGGTCAGCGGCCCCATGGAGAAACCGTCGGCCGCGATGTGGTGCACCACGACGACGAGCACGTGCTCGTCGGGCCCGGCCGCGTACAGCCGGGTGCGCAGCGGAACCTCTTCGGCCACATCGAATCCGCTGGTGACGAACTCGGTCACCGCCGTGATCAGCCGCGCCGGGTCCACCCGGACCGGATGCAGGTCCAGGGTGATGTCCTCGGCCGGCACGATCACCTGGACGGGGGTACCGCCGTGCTCGGGGTAGCGGGTGCGCAGCGATTCGTGGCGACGTACCACGTCGGCAACCGCGAGCCGCAGCGCGTCGGCGTCCAGGGCGCCGGTCAGCCGGATGGCGACCGGCAGGTTGTAGGCCGACGAGGCGGTGTCGTACTTGTTCAGGAACCACATGCGCTGCTGCGCGAACGACAGCGGCACCAGTTCGTCGGCGGCCCGCGTGCGAGCGGTCAAGCGGGCGCGGGCAGCGCCGTCGGCGTGCGATTCCACCCGTGCGGCAAGGGCTTCCACGGTGGAGGCCTCGAACAGGGTGCGCACCGCGACGGTCGCGCCGAGCGCGGCGCCGATCCGGGCGACCACCCTGGTCGCGATCAGCGAGTTGCCGCCGAGGTCGAAGAAGTCGTCGTCCACGCCGACCCGCGCCACGCCGAGCACGTCGGCGAACACCGCGGCGACGATCTCCTGTACCGGGGTGACCGGCGCGCGGAAGGCACGCGCCTGCGCCGTCGGGGCGGGCAGCGCGCGGCGGTCCAGCTTTCCGTTGACGGTCAGCGGAATCCATTCCAGCCGCACCACGGCCGAGGGCACCATGTAGGACGGCAGCTGCCCGGCGGCGCCGTCGCGAACCGCGTCGAGCACCGGCTCGGCGCCCGGTTCGGCGACCACGTAGGCGACGATCCGCTGATCGCCCGGCTGGTCCTCGCGCACGATCACCGCGGCTTGGGCGATACCCGGCTGCGCCAGGATCGCCGATTCGATCTCACCGAGCTCGATACGGAAGCCGCGCACCTTCACTTGATCGTCGGCGCGGCCCAGGTATTCCAGCTCACCGTGCCGGTTCCAGCGGGCGAGGTCACCGGAGCGGTACAGCCGCGCACCCGGTACGTCCCCCATCGGGTCGGCCACGAAACGAGTGGCCGACAGGTCGGGACGGCCGAGGTATCCGCGAGCCAATTGTGGACCCGCCACATACATTTCGCCCGCGACACCCACCGGCACCGGACGCAACCTGTGGTCGAGCACGTACACCCGCAGACCGGCGATGGCGCGGCCGACCACGCTGCCGGACGCGGCCGCGATGGTCGCGGCGTCCAGCGCGCGGTAGGACACGTGCACCGTGGTCTCGGTGATGCCGTACATGTTGACCAGCAGCGGCGACCCCGCCGCGGAGCCTGCGGAGTGGCCATTCAACCCCGCCGCAGAGCCTGCGGAGTGGCCATTCAACCCCGCCGCGGAGCGGCCATTCAGCCCAGCCGCGGAGCCCGCAGAGCGGCCATCCGGGCCGGCACCATGGCGGGCCACCCAGTCCGACAGCCTGCGCAGCTCCAGTGCCTCACCACCGAACACCACGTAGCGCAGTGCCAGCGGCGCGGCGTCCGGCGCGGCATTCCGATCCGCCTCCGCCAGCTGGTAGAACGCGGACGGCGTCTGGTTGAGCACCGTCACGCGCTCGGCGCGCAGCAGTTCCAGGAACTGCTCGGGCGAGCGCGAGGTGTAGTAGTCGACCACCACGAGGGTGCCGCCGAACAGCAGCGGGCCCCACAGCTCCCACACCGAGAAGTCGAAGGCGTAGCTGTGGAACAGCGTCCACACATCGTCGGGTCCGAAACCGAAATCACGGTCGGTGTTCGCGAACAACCGCACCACGTTGCGGTGCGCCACCGCGACGCCCTTGGGGCGACCGGTCGAACCGGAGGTGTAGATCACGTACGCGACGTTGTCCGGGCTGAGCGCGGCGTTGCGGTCGGCGTCGGTGATCGGCGCGTCGTCGGCGTCCTCGATATCGCCGGCCTCCACGGCGAACCCGTCCAGCACCACGGCGGGCAGCCCGGCGGGAACCGTCACCTGCACTGTGGAATCGAGCACGACGCTGGTCGGCCGGGAATCGGCGAGCACGTAGGCGATGCGGTCGGCCGGGTAGGTCGGGTCCACCGGCACATAACCCGCGCCGGTCTTCACCACGGCCAGCAGTGCCACCACCAGGTCCAGCGACCGCGGCAGGATCACCGCGACCAGTGTCTCCGGCCCGGCGCCATCACTGATCAGCCTGCGCGCCAGCACGTTCGCCCGCCGGTCCAGCTCGGCGTAGGTCAGCGTCTCCACGCCGAAGCGAGCCGCCACGCGGTGCGGGTGCGCGGCGACGACGGCGTCGAACAGACCGGCCAGAGTGGCATCCGCGGCGGCGAACGCGCCGGACCCTGCGGTGTCGGCGCCGCTGGACACCCAGCGCTGCGAGACGTCGAGGCGTTCGCTCTCGCCGAGCAGATCGATGTCGCCGACGGGGATCTGCGGGTCATCGGCGACACCGCGCAGGATGCGCACGAAACGGTCGGCGAAGGCGGCCACTGTCTGCGGGTCGAACAGATCGGTGGCGTAGTTCCAGGACAGCGTCAGCCCGCCGTCGGCGGCCTCGCCGACGGTGAGCTGCACGTCGAATTTCGCGGTGCCCGCATCGAACTCGACCACTGCGAGGTCGAGGCCGGGCAGCGCGATGGTGCCCAGGTCGGCCGCCGAGGCGGCCTCGAACGTCAGCGCGACCTGGAACAGCGGGTGGTGCGCCTGCGAGCGCGCCGGGCTGATCACGTCCACGAGCCGCTCGAACGGCACGTCGGCGTTGGCGAACGCGGCCAGGTCGGTGCGGCGCACCTGATCGAGCAGCTCATCGAAACGGGCGCCCGGTTCGACCTGGCTGCGCAGCACCAGGGTGTTGACGAACATGCCGACGACGTCATCGAGCACGCGTTCGCCGCGCCCCGCGATCGGGGCGCCGATCGCGATGTCGGTGTTGTTCGACAGCCTGCCCGCCCAGGCGGCGAGCGCGGCGTGCACGACCATGAACAGCGTCGCGCCGCGCTCGCGCGCCAGTTCGTCCAGTGCCTCGCGCACCTCGGCATCGACCGAGAAGTTGTGCGTGCCACCGGCATTGGAGGCGATTTCGGGCCTGGGGCGGTCGGCCGGCAGCTCGATCTGATCGGGCAGGTCGCGCAGCTGCTCGCGCCAGTAGGCGATCTGGCGCGCGGCGACGGAGTCCGCGTCGGCCTCGGTGCCGAGCGCCTCGCGTTGCCACAGCGTGTAGTCGGCGTACTGCACCTCGAGCGGCGCCCAGGCGGGGACCTCGCCGCGAGCACGCTCGGTGTAGGCGAGCACCACATCGCGCAGCAGTGGGCGCAACGAGAAGCCGTCCGCACTGATGTGGTGCATGACCAGCACCGCGACGTGGTCGGTCGGCGACAGCGCGAGCAGGCTCGCCCGGAAGGGGATCTCGCCGGTCACGTCGAAACCGACACCAGTCAGCTCGACGATCCGCGCGGGCAGCTCCGCCGCGGTGACGGGTTCGGCGACCAGGTCGAAGGCGACCTCGCCGACCGGAAGCACGCGCTGATAGCCGGTGCCCTCCACCTCGGGGTAAAGGGTGCGCAGCGCCTCGTGGCGGGCGAGCACGTCGCGGATGGCCGCATGCAACGCGGCCACGTCGAGATCGCCGGTCAGCCGCAGCGCGACCGGGATGTTGTTCACCGCGGTCCGGTTGTCGAACCGGTTGAGGAACCACATCCGCTGCTGCGCCGACGACAGCGGCACCAGCTGTGCCGTCTCGCCGGTAGGCAGGCGCACCGGCGCCGGCCGTTCCCGCGCCACCAGCGGCGCCCGGCTGCCCTGTCCGGCAGCCGATTCCACCTTCGCGGCCAGTGCCAGAACCGTGGAGGCCTCGAACAGCACGCGGACCGGTACCCGGGTGTCCAGCGCCTCACCCAGCCGGGCCGCCACCTGGGTGGCGACCAGCGAGTTGCCACCGAGCTCGAAGAAGTCGTCGTCCAGACCGACTCGCGGCACGCCGAGCACCTCCGCGAAGGTGGCGGCCACGATTTCCTGCACCGGCGTCGCGGGAGCACGGAACACCTTGGCCTCGAAGACCGGTTCCGGCAGCGCCCGGCGGTCCAGTTTGCCCGAGGCGTTCAGCGGGAACTCGTCGAGCACCACGTACGCCGCGGGCACCATGTACCCGGGCAGCCGAGCGCCGAGTGCGGCTTTGACCGATTCGACGTCCACCACCCGATCCGGGTCCGCCACGAGGTAGGCGACCAGCTGGTCGCCGGTGCTGGACGGGACCCCACCCGGCCCGCGACCCGCGCGCACCAGCACGATCGCCTGCGCGACCGATTCCAGCGCGGTGAGCGCCGACTCGATCTCGCCCAGCTCGATGCGCAGACCGCGCACCTTCACCTGGAAGTCGGTGCGGCCCAGGTATTCCAGCTCACCCTTGGCGGTCCAGGTGACCAGGTCACCGGTGCGGTACATCCGCTCGGCGGCGCCGAACGGGTTGGCCACGAAGCGCTCGGTGGTCAGATCGGGCCGGCCCACGTAGCCGTGCGCCAGCTGTGCGCCCGCGAGATACAGCTCGCCGGGCACCCCGACCGGAACCGGCCGTAGCCGCGAATCCAGCACATACACCTGCGTGTTGAACACCGGAGCACCAATCGGCACCGACACCACATCAGCCTCGGTCACCTCGTGATAGGTGACATCCACCGCAGCCTCGGTCGGACCATACAAATTGTGCAGCCGCGCACCCGTCAACACACGCAACTTCTGCGCCGTCACCGCAGGCAACGCCTCACCCGAAGCGAAAACATTACGCAGACCGACACATTCGGCCGCACGCTCCTCGGCGACGAACACCGACAGCATCGACGGCACGAAGTGCGCCGTGGTGACCTGCTCGTCGACGATGAGGCCGGCCAGGTACGCGGGATCACGATGACCGTCCGGCTTCGCGACTACCAGTCGCGCACCGACCTGCAACGGCCAGAAGAACTCCCACACCGACACGTCGAACGTCGCCGGGGTCTTCTGCAACACCACGTCGTCTGCCGCCAAACCGTACTCGGCGTGCATCCACACCAGGCGGTTGACGATCGCGGCATGCGAAACCGCCACGCCCTTCGGCCGACCGGTCGAACCGGAAGTGAAGATCACATACGCGGTGTTCGACGGGCGCAGCGGCTTGTGCCGATCGGCGTCGGTCAGCGGCTGATCGGTGAATTCCGACAGGTCGAGCTGATCGATGCGCACCTGCCGGGAGACGGTGGTCTCCAGGTCGAAGCCGGAGGTCAGCACGCACACCGGGCGCGCGGTCTCCAGGATGTAGTCGATGCGCTCGGCCGGATGGTCCGGGTCCAGCGGAACGTACGCGCCGCCGGCGGCGTTCACCGCGTACATGCCGACCAGCAGGTCGAACGAGCGCCGCATGCCGAGGGCCACATACGATTCCGGGCCGACGCCGTTGCGCTTGAGCCAGCGCGCTAGGCGATGCACCCGCCGGGCGAACTCGGCATAGGACAGACTTGTCCCCTCGAAGGTCACCGCGGGGCTGTCCGGCGTGCGCGCGAGCTGCGCCTCGAACAGCGAGACCAGCGTCGCCGCCGCATCGCCCACCGGCGAGGTGAGCGCGGCGTCGACCGGGAACTCGGTGTCGTTCCAGCGCTCGACCACCAGCGACCGTTCGGCGTCGTCCAGCAGGCCGATATCGCCGACCGCGACCGTCGGCTCAGCGACGACGCCGCTGAGCACGCGCACGAAACGCCCGGCGAACGCGCCCGCGAACGCGTCGTCGAAAAGGTCTGTGGCGTAGACGAGTTCGGCGTCCATGGCGGTCTCGGCGCCGGGCACCTCGCTGAGCGTGAGCTGCAGGTCGAACTTCGCCGTCGGCTGGTCGATGCCCAGCTCGGACACGGTCAGACCGGGCAGCTCCAGTGCGGTGCGGCCGAGGTTCTGGAACGACAGCATCACCTGGAACAGCGGATGCCGCGCCTGCGAGCGGGCCGGATTGAGCACCTCGACCAGCCGCTCGAACGGCACGTCCGCGTGCGCGAACGCCCGCAGGTCACGCTCCCGAACCTGGGCGAGCAGGTCGGTGAACGACGCGGCGGGGTCCACCTCAGCGCGCAGCACCAGGGTGTTGACGAACATGCCGACCAGGTCGTCGAGCGCCTGCTCGCCACGACCCGCGACCGGGATACCGATCGCGATATCGTCGGAGCCGCTCAACCGCGCCAGCAGGGCGGCGAAAGCGCTGTGCACCACCATGAACAGCGTGGTGCCGTGCGCGTGCGCGACCCGGTTCAGCTCGTCGATCAGCTCGCCCGGCACGCGGAAGCGGTGCGTGCCCGCCCGGTACGACGCGACGGCCGGCCGGGGGCGACCCGCCAGTCGCAGTTCGTCCGGCAGACCGGCCAGCGCGCCGCGCCAGTAGTCCAGCTGCTCGGAGATCAGCGAGGTCGGATCGTCCTCGGAGCCGAGCGTGTCACGCTGCCACAGCGCGAAGTCCACGTACTGCACCGCCAGCGGCGGCCAGCCCGGCTGCGCCGCCGAGGTCCGCGCCACGTATGCGGTCATCAGGTCGCGAACCAGCGGACGCATCGAGAAACCGTCGGCGGCGATGTGATGCACCACCACGACCAAGACGCAGTGGCCCGGCGCGAGCCGGTACACGCGCAGGCGCACCGGCACCTCGGTGGTCAGGTCGAAGCCGCGCTCGACGAACGAGTAGAGGGCGCCGAGCAACTGCCCCTCGGCCACCTCGACCACGTTCAGCTCCGGGATCGCCCTCGTCGCGGGCAGCACCCGCTGGTAAGCGACGCCGTCACGGGACGGATAGGTGGTGCGCAGCGATTCGTGCCGCGCGATCACGTCGGCGATCGCGCCCCGCAGCGCGTCCAGATCCAGCGCGCCGTCCAGCCGCACCGCGGCCGGAATGTTGTAGGTGGCGGAGGCGGCGCCCGAAGCGGTCGCCTCGCTCCCGATGTCGAAGCGATTGAGGAACCACATCCGCTGCTGCGCCAGCGACAGCGGCGGGTGCTCGGGCCGGACCTGTGCCGTGAGCGCTTGCCGCGCACCGGTTCCCGCGTGCGACTCCACCCGCGCGGCCAGCGCGGCGACGGTCGGCGCCTCGAACAGCACGCGCACGCCGATCTCGGTGTTCAGCGCGGCACTCAGCCGCGCGGTCACCTGGGTGGCCACCAGTGAGTTGCCGCCGAGTTCGAAGAAGTCGTCGTCCACGCCGACGCGCGGCACCCCGAGCAGATCGGCGAAGACCTCCGCCACGATCTCCTCGATCGGGGTGGACGGCGCGCGGAACACCTTGGCCTCGAACACCGGCGCGGGCAGCGCCCGGCGATCGAGCTTGCCGGAGGCGTTGACCGGGAACGCGTCCAGCACGACCAGCGCGGCCGGGATCATGTAGCCCGGCAGGGCGGTGGCCAGCGCGGCCTTCACGTCGTCGGTGTCGACGGCCGTCTCGGGTTCGGCGACCAGGTAACCGACGAGCTGGTCACCCGCGTGCGCGTCGGAACGCAGCACGACCACCGACTGCGCGATGCCGGGCTGCGCCAGCAGCTCGGCCTCGATCTCGCCCAGCTCGATGCGCAGACCGCGCAGCTTCACCTGGAAATCGGTGCGGCCCAGGTATTCCAGCTCACCCGCGGCGGTCCAGGACACCAGGTCACCGGTGCGGTACATCCGTGCGCCGGGCGCGCCATACGGGTTGGCGACGAACCGGTCCGCGGTCAGGTCCGGACGGCCCAGGTAGCCCAGCGCCAGTTGATCGCCCGCGAGATACAGCTCACCCGCGACACCCGCGGCGACCGGGTGCAGCCGACTGTCGAGCACGAAGACGGAGGTGTTCCACACCGGGCGCCCGATCGGCACCGACACCGAATCCGCGTCCGTCGCTTCGTGATACGTCACGTCGACGGCGGCCTCGGTGGGGCCGTACAGGTTGTGCAACCGCGCGCCGGTCAGCTCACGCAAGCGCTGCGCCGTCTGCGCCGGCAGCGCCTCACCGGAGGCGAAGACCTGCCGCAGCCGCGGCGCGGGAAGCCCGTCCCCGTTCTCGCTGCCCAGCGTCGCGACGAACACCGAAAGCATCGACGGCACGAAATGCGCTGTCGTGATGTGCTTTTCCGCGATTATCTGGGACAGGTACACCGGGTCGCGGTGCCCGTCCGGGCGCGCGACGACCAGCCTGGCACCGGTCTGCAACGGCCAGAAGAACTCCCACACCGACACGTCGAACGTGGCGGGGGTCTTCTGCAGCACCGCGTCCGCGCGGCCGATCGGGTACTCGTGCTGCATCCACAGCAGCCGGTTGACGATTGCCGCATGGCTGACCGCCACACCCTTCGGACGGCCGGTGGAGCCCGACGTGAAGATCACGTACGCGGTGTTCTCCGGCCGCAACGGGCGGGTGCGCTCGGCGTCGGTGATCGGTGCGCCGCTGGTGGCGGCGAAGCCGGGCACCCCTTCGATGCCCTCCACCGGCAGCACCGTCACCTGCGGCCGCGGGTCGAAGTCGAAGTCGAACCCGTCCGCGGAGCGGTACAGGATCATCCGCGGCCGCGCGGTCTCGATGATGTAGTTGACGCGGTCGGCGGGCTGGTCCGGGTCCAAGGGAACGTAGGCGGCGCCGGTCTGCACCACCGCGTACATCGCGACGACCAGTTCGGTCGAGCGCCGCAGCGCCAGCGCGACCAGCGAGTCCGGTCCGACACCTGCGCCGATCAGCTGCCTGGCGATGCGGTTGGCGCGTTCGGACAGCTCCCGGTAGGTCAGCCGCTCGTCGGCGAAGTCCAGCGCGATCGCGTCCGGCGTCGCCGCCACCTGAGCGTCGAACAGCGAGACCAGCGTCCCGGCGGGCACCGGGTGCGCGGTGTCGTTCCAGTCGCGCAGCACCTGCGCGTGTTCCTCGGGGGCGAGCAGATCGATATCGCCGACCGGCACGTTCGGGTCGGCGGTCACCGCCGCGAGGATGCGGTCCAACCGCCGGGCGAACGCGGCGATGGTCGGCTCGTCGAACAGGTCGAGAGCGTAAGACAGCTCGGCCGACATGCCCGCCGATTCGCCGAGTTCGTCCCGGGTCTCCGAGAGGGTCAGCTGCAGGTCGAACTTGGCCAGGCGGGCGTCGTAGTCGATGCCGTTGACCGAAAGGCCGGGCAGCTCCAGACCGGCCTGCCTGGTGTTCTGGAAGGTCAGCATCACCTGGAACAGCGGGTGCCGTGCCTGCGAGCGGGCCGGGTTGAGCACCTCGACCAGCCGTTCGAACGGCACGTCCGCGTGCGCGAAGGCGTGCAGATCGGTCTCGCGCGCCTGGGCGAGCAGATCGGCGAAGCTCGCCGCGCCGTCCACCTCGGTGCGCAGCACCAGGGTGTTGACGAACATGCCGATGAGGTCGTCGAGGGCGGCCTCACCGCGACCGGCGACCGGCGTGCCGATCGCGATGTCGCCGGTGCCGCTGGCCCTGGCCAGCAGCACCGCCAGCGCGCTGTGCAACACCATGAACAGCGAGGCGTTGTGCCGGCGGCCCAGTTCGATCAGGGCGCGCTGGGTCTGGCCGGAGATCACGAACGGGTAGGTGCCGCCGCGGTAGGACGCGACGGCAGGACGCGGCCGATCCGACGGCAGCACCAATTCGTCCGGCAGATCGGCCAGTTCGCGCGTCCAGTAGCGGATCTGGTTGGCGATCAGCGAACTCGGGTCGTCTTCGGAACCGAGCACCTCGCGCTGCCACAGCGCGTAGTCGGCGTACTGCACCGGCAGCGCCGACCAGGCCGGGGCCTCCCACGAGGTGCGGGCGGCATACGCCACCATGACGTCGCGGGCCAGCGGACCCATCGACCAGCCGTCGGCCGAGATGTGGTGCACCACCATGCCCAGCACGTACTCGGTCTCGCTGATCTCGAAAAGCCGTGCGTGCAGCGGTACTTCGCTGGTCACGTCGAACGCCATCGAGGCCAGCTCGACCAGGTGATCGATCAGGTTGTGCTCGGTCACCGGCACCGGCGTCAGGTCCGGCACGATCTGCGCGGCGTCCAGCACCACCTGCACCGGGCCGCTCTTGGTCTCCGGGAACACCGTGCGCAGCGACTCGTGACGGTCGATCACGTCGATGACCGCGACCTGCAAGGCGGCGATATCCAGGTCGCCGGACAGCCGGATCGCGACCGGGATGTTGTTCACCGCCGAGGCGGTGTCGAACCGGTTGAGGAACCACATGCGCTGCTGCGCGAGGGAAAGCGGCACCCGCTCGGGGCGCTGCCGGGCGACCAGCGCCTTGCGCGCGCCGTCACCGGCATGCGACTCCACCCGCGCGGCCAGGGCCGCGACCGTGGACGCCTCGAACAGCATGCGCACCGGCACCCTGGTGTCCAGCGCGATGCCGAGCCGGGAGGCGACCTGCGTGGCGATCAGCGAGTTGCCGCCCAGTTCGAAGAAGTCGTCGTCCACGCCGACGCGGGAGATGCCGAGCACTTCGCCGAAGATCTGCGCGACAATCTCCTCGATCGGCGTTGTCGGAGCCCGGAATTCGCGCACCTCGAACACCGGCGCGGGCAGCGCCTTGCGGTCCAGCTTGCCGGAGGCGTTGAGCGGGAACGCGTCCAGCACCACGATCGCCGAGGGCACCATGTACGCGGGCAGCGTGCGGTGCAGCGCGTTCTTGATGTTGTCGATGTCGACCGGGCCGCCGGTGCTGACCACGTAGGCCACCAGTTGGTCGCCCGCGACGGTGTCCAGCACCAGCACCACGGCCTGGGTGACGGCCGGATGCTCCAGCAGGGCGGTCTCGATCTCGCCCAGCTCGATGCGCTGGCCGCGGAACTTCACCTGGAAGTCGGTGCGGCCGATGTACTCCAGCACACCCGCACTGCCCACCTCGGGATCGCGCGGCAGCACCCACCGCACCAGGTCGCCGGTGCGGTACAGGCGGGAGCCGGGCGCGCCGAACGGGTCGGCGACGAAGCGCTCGGCGGACAGGTCGGGGCGGTGGTGGTAGCCCCGCGCGGTCTGCGCACCGCCGAGGTACAGCTCGCCGGGTACGCCGACCGGGACCGGGTTCAGGCCCTCGTCCAGCACGTAGGTCTGCGCGTTCCACACCGGACGGCCGATCGGCACCGACGTCGGCGCGACCTCGTTGAGCTGCCACGCCGTGGCGTGCACGGTGAACTCGGTGGGCCCGTACAGGTTGTGCACCGCGGCGGTGGAGAACTGCCGGAACGCGGTGACCGTCGCGGGTGGCAGCGCCTCACCGGCGACGAGAACCGCACGCAGCGAAGCGCATTCGGCGGTGGACGCGGCGCCGGCGAACACCGAGAGCATCGAGGGCACGAACGAGGTCATGGTGACCCGGTGCCGTCCGATGACCTCCGACAGGTAGACCGGATCGCGGTGGCCGTCCGGCGCGGCGATCAGCATGCGAGCGCCGACGGTCAGCGTGCCGAACAGCTCCCACACCGATACGTCGAAGGTGACCGGTGTCTTCTGCAGGATCACGTCGGCCGGACCGATCCGGTATTCGGCGGTGATCCAGGCCACCTGGTTGAGCATCGAAGCGTGGCTGACCGCGACGCCCTTGGGGCGGCCGGTGGAGCCGGAGGTGTAGAGCACGTAGGCCGTGTTGCTCGCACGCAGCGGGGCGCGCCGCTCGGCGTCGGTGATCGGTCCTTCGCTGTAGTCGCCCAGGTCCAGGGTGTCCAGGGTGAGCACCGGGATGTCGGCGGCGGTGACCTGGTCGGCGGTGGTGCTCAGTACACACACCGGCGACGAACTGTCCAGCACGTATGCGGTGCGCTCGGCCGGGTGGTCCGGGTCGATCGGCACATAGCCACCGCCGGCGGTCAGCGTGGCGTAGATCGCCACCAGCATGTCCACCGACCGGCGGATGCCAACGGCGACCAGCGATTCCGGGCCGACGCCCACGTCGATCAGCTTGCGCGCCAGGCGATTCACCCGCGCGGCGAACTCGGCGTAGGTGATCTCGACCGGCGGGCCGAATTCCCCGGCCCCGCGGACACCGCCGTCGAACAGCACGGCGAGCTCGTCGGGGCGGGCCCGCACCTGCTCCTCGAACAGTTCGAGCACGGTGGCGGCGCGCAGCTCGCGGCGGGTGTGGTTCCAGTCGGTGAGCACCCGGGCCCGCTCGGCCTCGTCGAGAATCTCGATGTCACGCACGGCCGTCCGCGGCGCGGTGACCGCCGCTTCCAGCACGCGCAGGTAGCGGCGGCCGAACTCGGCGACGGTCGAGGCCTCGAACAGGTCGGTGGCGAAGGAGATCACCGCGGCCATGCCCGCGGGTTCGCCGTGCGCGCCCCGCTCCTCGGTGACCGTCCACTGCAGGTCGAACTTGGCGATGTCGACCTCGAGCTCGTCGGCGGTGACCGACAGGCCGGGCAGTTCCAGCGTCGCGTGGGACATCTCCTGGAACGACAGCATCACCTGGAACAACGGGTGGCGCGCCTGCGAGCGGGTCGGGTTGAGCACCTCGACCAGACGCTCGAACGGCACGTCCGCGAACGCGAACGCGGCCAGGTCGGTTTCCCTGGTGCGGCCGAGGAACTCGGCGAACGGCTCGCCGCCGTCCACCTCCGAGCGCAGCACGAGGGTGTTGACGAACATGCCGATCAGGTCGTCGAGCGCTTGCTCGCCGCGTCCGGCGACCGGGGTGCCGATGGCGATATCGCCGGTGCCCGACAGCCGGGCCAGCAGTACCGCCAGCGAAGCGTGCATGACCATGAACAGGCTGACGCCCTGCGCGCGGGCCAGCGCGACCAGCCGCTGATGCAGCTCGACATCGATCTGGAAGCTCACCCGGCTGCCGGCGAAGCTCTGCACCGGCGGACGCGGACGGTCCGCGGGCAGGTCGAGCTGATCCGGCAGACCCGCCAAAGCCCTACGCCAGTAGGCGATTTCGCGTGCCGCCATCGAGCCGGGGTCGGACTCCGCGCCGAGCAGCTGACGCTGCCACACGCTGAAGTCCTGGTACTGCACCGGCAGCGGCGCCCAGTTCGGCGCCGCGCCCGCGCTGCGGGCCAGGTAGGCGGCGGCCACGTCGCGGGCGAGCGGCCCGAACGAGAAGCCGTCGGCGGCGATGTGATGCACGACGAACGCCACCGCGTAATCGGCGGTGCCGTTGCCGAGCTCGCCGGTGACCGCGAACACGCGCACCCGGATCGGCAGCTCGTGCGAAACGTCGAAACCTTGCGCGGCGAATTCGGCCAGCGCGCCGTGCAGTTCGGCCACGTCGATCGGCTGCACCGCGATGCCCAGGTCGACCTGGTCGACCGGAACCACCTGCTGATAGCCGCCGTCACCGGATTCGGGGAAGATCGTGCGCAGCGATTGCTGGCGTTCGACCACGTCGCGCAGCGCCGAGGTCAGCGCGTCCAGATCCACCTGACCGCGCAACCGCACCACGAACGGCAGGTTGTAGGTGGGCACGGTCGGGTCGAACTGGTTGATGAACCACATGCGCTGCTGCGCCAGCGACAGCGGCACCCGTTGCGGCAGCTGCTGGGCCACCAGCGGCGGACGCGATTCGTCGGTGGGGGCGGCCTGCTCGGCCCGGGTCGCGATCCCCGCAACGGTCGGGGTCTCGAACAGCGCGCGCACCCCGATCTGGGTGCCGAAGGCCGCACCGATGCGCGCCACCACCTGGGTCGCGACCAGCGAGTTGCCGCCCAGGTCGAAGAAGTTGTCGTCGATGCCGATCCGGTCCTGGCTGAGCACGTCGGCGAAGATGCCCGCCACGATCTGCTCGGCCTGGGTGCGCGGCGCGCGGAACTCGTCCGCCGCGGCGCTGAACACCGGCTCGGGCAAGGCTTTCCGATCCAGCTTGCCGCTGGTGTTGAGCGGGAAGGCGTCCAGCACCATGATCGACGCGGGCACCATGTAGCTCGGCAGCTTTTCCGCGACGAACCTGGTCAGCGTCGCCGGATCCACGCTCCGGCCGGGACCGGCCACCACGTAGGCGACCAGCTGCTGACCGGTGGCCGTGTCCATGACCAGCACCACGGCCTGGCTGACCGCGGGGTGCGCGAGCAGATCGGTTTCGATTTCGCCCAGCTCGATCCGCTGACCGCGGAACTTCACCTGGAAGTCGGTGCGGCCGATGTATTCCAGCGTGCCCGCGGCGTTCCAGCGCACCAGGTCGCCGGTGCGGTACATCCGCTCGCCAGTGGCCGACAGCGGATCGGCGACGAAACGATCCGACGTCAGGTCGGGCCTACCGCGGTAGCCGCGGGCGAGCTGACGCCCGGCGAGATACAGCTCACCCGGCGCGCCGATCGGCGCCGGACGCAACCGCGAATCCAGCACGTACACCTGGACGTTCCACTCCGGGATACCGATCGGCACGGTCACCGTGTCGGCGGGTGTCGCCTCCCAGTAGGTCACCGAGACCGCGGCCTCGGTGGGGCCGTACAGGTTGTGCAGTCCGGCCGGAGCGCGGCGCCCATCCAGCGCGGTGGTGAGCTCTCTGAATTTCGCGGCGGTCTCCGGCGGCAGCGCCTCGCCGATCACGAAAACCGCACGCAGCGTGGCACATTGCGCCGCACTGGCATGCGCGACGAACACCGTCAGCATGGACGGGACGAAGTCGGTCACGGTGACCCCGTGCCGGGCGATCAGGTCCGCGACATACAGCGGGTCACGATGCCCATCCGGCGACGCGATGACCAGCTTCGCGCCCACCAGCAACGGCAGGAAGTAGCCCCACAGCGATACGTCGAAGGTGGTCGCCGTCTTCTGCAGGTACACGTCCTCGGCGGTCAGCCGGTACTCCGCCAGCATCCACTGCAGCTGATTGACGATCGCGCGATGGGTGACCGCCACGCCCTTCGGGCGACCGGTCGAGCCGGAGGTGTAGATGACGTAGGCGGTGTTGTCCGGCCGCAGTGGCGCCAGCCGTTCGGCGTCGGTGACCGGGTCCGCGGAGTACGCCGACAGGTCCAGGCTGTCCAGCTCCACCCGCCGCACCGACCCCGGTAGGTCCAGCTCGTCGGCCGACAGCGTGAGCACGCACACCGGCGCGGCGCTGTCGAGAATGTAAGCGGTGCGCTCGGCCGGATGGTCCGGGTCGATGGGCACATACGCGCCACCGGCCTTCAGCACCGCGTGCATCCCGATCACCAGCTCCAGCGAGCGGCGCATCCCCAGTGCGACAAGCGATTCCGGGCCCACACCGTCGGCGATCAGGAAACGGGCCAGCCGGTTGACGCGCGCGTCGAACTCGGAATACGTCAGCGTCGCGGAACCACTCGATGAGGGCTGGTCGGGCGACGGGTGGGCCGGCGTCGGGCCGTCGAAATCGAGCGCGATGTTGTCGGGGGCGAGCGGCATCTGCGCGTCCAGCAGCGCCGCGAGCGTGGTCTCCGGGACCTCCTGCTCGGAGTCGTTCCACTCCAGCAGCGTCCGCTCGCGTTCGTCGGCGGTGCTGAGCTCCAGGTCCCACACCGGCTCGTCGGCGGCGGCGCCGAGGAAGCGATCGAAGAATTCGAGGAACCGGCCGTGGTGGCTGCGCGCCTCGTCCGCGCTGTAGAGGTTGGGGTTGGTCTCGAAGTCGATGTGCGAGCGGGTGCCCGCCACCGATTGGTAGAAGTTGACGCCGAGATCCTCGATGCTGCCGGTGGACAGCAGGTGCGTCTGACCCACCATCGAGCCGAGCACGATCTCGTCGTGGAACAGCATGATGTTGACCCACGGCCCGAAGAACTCGGTGGTCACCACGCCGTCGCCCGCCGCGTCGCGGCGGATGTCCTCGTGGCGGTAGCGCTGGTGGCGCAGCGCGCCCGACACCTCGACCTGAACCTGCTTCAGCAGCTCGGCCACGGTGGTGCCGAAACCGACGTGCAGCCGCAGCGGCACGATATTCGACGACGCGCCACCGGAGCGGCGCATCGCGGCGGTGGTGCGCGCGGTCACCGGGAGGCTGAGGATGACGTCCTCGACGCCGTTCCACTGCGCCAGATACGCGCCGAAACCGGCGAGCAGCAGGCCGGCGGGCGACGAATCGTGCCGCGCGACCGCCGTGTCCAGCAGGCCGTTCTGCTCGTCGGACAGCGCGGCGCTCACGATGCCGTTGATCGCGGCGGGCGGCGCGGAGCGGCCGGTCAGGCTGGTGCCGTCCTCCAGTCCGGCCACCCGCTCGGCCCAGTACTCCTTGTCGGAGGTGAAGCGGGCGCTGTCGCGGTAGGCGATCTCCTGCTCGTAGAGCGTGCGCAGATCGGTGGCCTTGGACGCCGCTGGCTCGGCCTCGCCCACATACGCCGTGTACAGCTCGGCGATCCGGTTGACGTTGGTCATCGCGCCGAAGCCGTCGAGCGCGATGTGGTGCGACCGCGAGTACCAGTACCAATGGTCGTCGGCCAGGCGCAGCGCGGCGGCCTTGATCAGACGATCGGTGGTCAGCTCGAGCGGGCGGCTGTATTCGGCGCGCATCCACGCCTGTGCGGCGGCTTCCGGATCGGCTGCACCGCGCAGGTCGACGTACTCGACACCGTCGTAGTCGCTGATGGAGTGGTCGACGAACTGCAATGGCTCGCCGTCGCGCTCGATGATCCGCAGGAAACCGGAGCCGAGTTCGTGCGACGCGTCCAGGCTGGCCCGGCTGAGCAGCGGCACGTCCAGTTCGCCGCGCAGGTCCACGTACTGCGCGATGTTGATCGGCACCTGCGGATCGACATGCTGCGCGTACCAGATACCCAGCTGCGCGGGCGACAACGGAAAGGCCACGGAGCCCCCCGGTCCCACCCCGGAATCAGCGTGTGCCCGTTCGCCACCAGTTTCGCCGTTTCCGCCGAAATCCAGCCGGTCCAACCGTAACCTCGCTTCCGGAACACCACGCAAGCGCTCCCCGACCACACCCAGAGGGGGCGCGCACCTATCCGAGCGTGGCGCCTGCGTCTCCGGGTTCAGTTCTCACATCAAATCAGGCAAAAAATGTTCATTTGAACTATCTGTCCAACAGGCCGGTCTTGTTACATGGGCTCGACCGTGCCCGGGACCACCCTCCGACCGGCTCCGCCGGGACTGCCGTTGCGAATCACCGGATCAATCTACCGTCGGCCCAGGCCCCCAACCAACCACCATTCATAGCTGAAGGGCATCACCACTGGCAGCGCTGCTACGAGGGTCTGTAAGGGGGACTGTTGCGGTTCTCACACTGGGCCTGGAGCGTCATCCTGAGGCAGTCGCGGCGGGCATGGCGGCCGATTGCACCCCGGTACCGCCTGCCACCGACCAAGATCGCGACGGCGCCCGGCTCCCGAACCCGAATAGCCGTACACGGCAGCCGGTTGGCCCGTCCCTGCGGTTCGCCGCATGGCACGTGGTTCGCGGCATGGCACGTGGTTCGCGGCACGGCACGTGGTTCGCCGCACGACACTTAGAAGGAATCAGCCCGCCGGAACCCCGCGCATAGATCCACCGGATCGGAACGCCTGCGCAAGCGTCCACTGGCAGTGATGTCGTTATCGGTTGTCCGGACCGGCGGTCCCGCGCACACGCGCCGGGTCGTACAGGTGGCACGCCTGCGCAAACGGCCACTGACAGCGACACCGCTACCGACCGTCCGGACCGGTAGTCCCGCGCACACGCGCCGGGTCGTACAGGTGCGATTGCGCGCAGGGGACCGAGGGTGCGAGCGCACGGCCAACCAAGATCACCGCGGCCTGTCGGAGACCAGCGACCTCGACCTGGTCGGCGATGTCGCTCAGAGTCCCGCGCAGGACGAGCTGCTGAGGTTGAGCCGCCCGATACACCACGGCGACCGGGCAGTCCGGGCCATAGTGGGCGGCCAGTTCGGCCGCCAGCGTGCGAACGCGGGTGATGGCCAAGTGCAAAACGAGCGTGGCACCGGTGGCCGCGAAGTTCGCCAGCGCCTCCGGCTCGGGCATCGCGGTCGAGCGGGCCTGGGTGCGAGTCAGCACGACCGACTGCACCAGTTCCGGCACCGTCAACTCGACGCCGAGCAACGCGGCCGCCGCGGCGTAGGCCGGCACGCCCGGCGTGACATCCCACGGCACGCCGTGCGCGTCCAGCCTGCGCGTCTGTTCGGTGAGCGCGGAATACAGTGACGGGTCACCCGAACACAACCGGGCCACGTCCTTACCCGCGCTGTCGGCCCGCACCAGATGATCGGTGATCTGGTCGAGATCCAAATGCTGGGTGTCGATCAGCTCGGCATCCGGTGCGCAATACCCCAGCACCTGCGGATCGAGATAGGTGCCCGCGTACAAGCACACCGGCGCCGCTCGCAAGAGTTCCACCGCGCGCACCGTCAACAGATCTGCCGCACCCGGCCCAGCCCCGATGAAATGCACGGTCATGCGCCGAGTGTATTGATCGCCGCACGCCACCTTATCGGCGCAGTCGGGCGTAGGCCGTCATCAGCCCGCGCGAAGGCAGAGGTACGCCTGACCGGAAACCGAACCCGGCGAACTTGCCGCAGTCAGCGGATTGTTCACCGCGCGCGAAGCGCGACCCTCAGCTGGTCTCGTCGAAGTGGGCGATCACCTTCGCCGGCCGCAGCCGGACCACCAGCTCACCGGGAACGCCATTGCGCTTGCCGAACTCCTCGGCTCGGTCCGCGCCCATATACCGTCCGCCGATCTCCGTGGCGGTGCGCAGCAGCTCATCGGGGTCCTCGGAGAGCGTCACGGTGCCCTGCAACTGAACCGACGCGTACGGCGGTACCTCCAGATCGACGCACACCGCGACCCGCCCATCCCGCGCGAACGCTTTGCCCTTGACCGTCGACTTGCCCGTGTTGAACACCAACTCATCCCCCTCGACGATGAACCACACCGGCGTAACCATCGGTCTACCGTCGACCGTCACGAACGCCACCTTGCCCGTCCGTGTTCCTTGACTGAGAAATGCGCGCACATCGGGATCAGAAAGTGAAGCCATCAGCTCACCTTAGGTCGAATTCGCCACCGCCGAAGCGCCGACACGCATGAGCGTTTCACACCGACGCCCGCGAATCTGCGCGGCGTCGTCGCGGACGATCCGGACGACGCGGTGGTGACCGCACTCCGCGGATCACTCCTTCTCTGCCTCGGCAGATCGCCGGCAAACACCCCGCAGATCGATGACCGCTGTCGGCAGATCCACGGGATAACCGTCGGCAGACTCACGGGACAACCGTCGGCAGATCCACGGACTATCGTACGATTGTCCCATGCGCGACGCTGTCGACTACCTACCCCGGCGAGCCGCCGAACTGGTCGAGGAGGCTCTTGCGGATACCCGTGTCGTCATCATCAACGGCGCACGTCAAACGGGCAAAAGCACGCTCGCCGAACGATGCTTGGCCGACCATCCAGGCGCCGTTAGGCGATATCTGGACGATCCCGGAGCCCGCTCGTCAGCCGCCGCCGACCCGGTCGCCTTCTTGGATGCGCCCGGCGTCATGCTGATCGACGAAGTTCAGCGTGTTCCCGAGCTGTGGCTGGCCATCAAGAACACGGTCGATCGGGATCCCCGTCCCGGCCGGTTCCTGTTGACCGGTTCCGCCCGACTGCTCGGTCTGAGCCAACTGCCCGACTCTTTGCCCGGGCGCTCCGAAACCATTGAGCTGTTTCCCCTGTCCCAGGGCGAGATCCACAACGCGCCCGACTGTTTCGTCGACGCTGCCTTCGCCGAAGGCAGCCGGTTGCGGAGCGAGCCGTCGGAACTGCGGCGCAAGGACTACATAGCCCTCGCCTGCCGTGGCGGCTACCCCGAGGCGATCCGTCGAAGTTCGCCCCGCCGCCGCGCGCAGTTCTTCAAGTCCTATCTCGACGACATCATAAGTCGTGACGTGCACCAGGTTGCTGACATTCAGCGCAGCGCCGATATGCGCCGACTCATCGCAATCCTGGCCGCGCAGAGCGGCGGACTGCTCAACTACACACGCGTGTCCTCGGATCTCGGCCTTCCGGCTTCTACAGTTCGCGAATACATCGGCCTGCTCGAGGTCATCTATCTCATCCGGCGCATCCCCGCCTGGTCGTCCAACGCGACAGCCCGGGCCGTAGCCACACCGAAGCTTGTCTTCAACGATTCCGGGATTGCCGCACATCTACTCACCGGCGTCACCGACCACGCCGCGATCGGCGGCCTCATCGAAACGTTCGTCCTCGGCGAACTGACCCGCCAACTCACCTGGAGCCAGACCATGGCCCAACTGCATCACTATCGGGACCGCGACGGCTACGAAGTCGACGCCATCCTGGAAGACAACGCCGGTCGCGTCGTCGCCATCGAAGTCAAAGCCGCCGAAACCGTTCGCACCGACGATTTCCGAGCTCTGCGCATCCTGCAGAACCGCCTCGGCGACCGATTCCGCGCCGGTTTCGTCCTCTATTGTGGCGACCAACAATTACCTTTCGGCGCCGGCCTATCCTGCTTACCCATCAGCACACTCTGGACCACACCAGCATCGTGATTCGATTCGGCAAGCCCTTGGGACCGACTGTGCCGATTTTCCACCTTGCAGAACGTCTCGCTGCGCATCCTTCCGCTTTGGCGTATCCGCAGTGGGCTTCGGAGATTCCGCAGCCTCAGCCTCCTGGCGTTCGGAAGTGACGGGCCAGGTTCATGTGCCGCCGGAACGGGGCGCGGATCGAGCGCGGTCGATCCGACGGGCGACCGTCGACAGGTCACAGCTCTTCAGACGGTAGCCGGTAGTGGAGCAATTTCATGGACCGCCGGGCAGACGGCGACGGCCTGCTGCGACCTCGTCCACCAGATCCTCGTAACCGATTGCCAATTCGGCCAGCGCCTCCCAAGCGTCGCCGAGGTCGTAGTCCGTGGCGCTTGCCAAGGCGGCGTAGGCGATGGCGGTGCATTGGGCGAGCCGGTCGATCACCGCGCCCAGTGTTTCGGTGTGCACCGAGGCGCTGCCATGCGCGGGCGGCAGGTGTGCATGGACCCAATGATTGATCTGGCGCACCAATTTCGCTCGCCGGCAATCGATGTCATCGGTCCGATGGCCGTCGGCGAGCCGGCTCTCATGCAGGCAAGTGAGTTCATAGGCGGCGTCTCGGAGCGGGTGCGCGGTGTGCTCGACGCCACGGCAGGCGCGCAGCACCTCCCCCTTCGTCGGCAGCGGTTCGATCAGCAAGGACAGCATCCGTATGCACGCGGCCGAATCACGTCCGCGACCGCGATGCGCCCCACGAGTTTCCCAATTCGCCTTGGAGCGTTCGGACGCGCCCGGCCGAACCTCGGGACACACCGCCAGAGCGGGTGATCCATCGGATTGCCTCGATTCATCTCGGTGATTTCGGTGCACCCGGCCGAATTCGCGGATACGCGGCAATCCGTTGTGGTCCAATAGGTTTCTCGGGTTCCTACGGCTCTCCGGCCGGGCGCGGCAACAGCACAGCACGCGACAGGCGGAGGAGTCAGCGTCTTCATGGGGTCTGCATTCGAATCGCGCCGAAAGGCGAGGACAAGTTCCGCATCCGCGGATCGGTACATCCACGGACACATCACACTCGTTTCCGAAAAACTGAGGTAGGGGGCCATGACGGATTCAGGAAGTACGGTGCCGCGACGACAACTGGGGCGCCATCTGCGTGACCTGCGCTTACAGGCGGGAATGTCGATGCCCGAGGCGGCGCAGCTGATCGAACGCGGCACGACGACGTTGCAGCGGTTGGAGACCGGGCAGGCAAATCGGATACGGCTGCTCGATATACGAGCGCTGTGTGCGGTGTATGACGCCGAAGAGGTGGTCACGGCAGGGCTGCTGGGATTGGCGCAGCAGGCGTCGGGGAAGTGTTGGTGGCATGAGTATGGGAAGTTGATCCCGGAAGACTTCGATGTATACGTGGGGTTGGAGGCTGCGGCGCGACGGTTGACTGCGTATGCGCCGGATGTCGTGTTGGGGTTGCTGCAAGCGCCGGACTACGCTCGCGCACTCCTGCGTTCGGCACTTCCCGGGAGCTCCAGCGGAGAAGTCGACCGACGGGTCGAAGTGAAACAGCGCCGTCAAAAGGTCCTCACCAGGAAGCGGCAACCAACCGAATTGAACGCCGTA